>NZ_LT605203.1:4096585-4408086 GCF_900089495.1 Thiomonas sp. X19
GCTGCGAGATCGAATTCGGAACCATGGCAGGGGCAGAGGAAGCCGCCTTGCCAGTCGCTTGGCAAGGAGGGCTGGGCGCCCGGGGTGAATCGGTCGACAGGCGAGCAGCCCAGATGCGTGCAAATGCCGATGACCACGAGGAACTCGGGTTTGATGGAGCGCCACTGGTTTTGCGCCCAGGCCGGCGTGGGAAAGGCCATGCGTTTGGACAGTGGATCGGCCACCAGCGATTGCGTCACGTTCAGCGAAGCCAGCATCTGCGGCGTGCGGCGCAAGAACCACACCGGTTGCCCCCGCCACAGCACGGTCAGTTTTTCACCGGGACGCAGCTGGCCGATTTCGACTTCGATCGGCCCACCCTCGGCCTTGGCTTTGGCCGATGGCTCCATCGATTCAATAAAAGGGACGGCGGTTGCCGCGCCTGCAAAGCAGGTGGCGGCACCTGTGGCAATCAACCAAATGCGGCGTTGGGAATCCATCGTTTCGGAGCGGTAGTGAAGCGATGGAATTCTGGTCCCCCAGCACGAATTTCGCATTAGGAAAAGCATGTATAAGAACTCACTGATTTAGGGACGATGCATTGCGTTTCATCAATAAACGCCTTGCTGCACCGCAAAAATGCGCTGTGACATCGGCTGGCCATCTCACTAAATCGACCCAACTTCCATGGGTCGCAACCCGCCCGCCGGGCTTTACAAAGGTGTCCAATCCAAGCGCTGGGCGGTACATTGGGTCACCCTTATCCACTGACTACGGGAGTGACACGATGAACTTGCTGACTGATTTCAAGGAGTTTGCCGTCAAAGGCAATGTGATCGATCTGGCTGTTGCCGTGATCATCGGCGGCGCCTTCGGCAAGATCGTCGAAGCCCTGGTGGGCGACATCATCATGCCGGTGGTTGGAGCCATCATCGGCAAGATCGATTTCTCGAATTTTTTTATTCCGCTGGGGACGGTTCCCGCAGGAACGGAAATGACGCTTGCCGCCTTGAAAAAGGCGAACGTTCCTGTACTGGCCTATGGCGACTTCATCACCATCGCCATCAACTTTCTGATCCTGGCCTTCATCATTTTCATGATGGTCCGGCTCATCAGCAAGCTCAAGCGCGCGCAACCCCCGGCACCACCCGCAGCCGACCCCGAGGAAATCTTGCTGCTGCGAGACATTCGCGACTCGCTCAGACGCTGAAACCGAACTAAGCGCGGCTGATGAGTTGCCGCGCCATGGCGATGGCACTCGCCAGGCTGGCTGGATTGGCGCATCCACGCCCTGCCAGGTCGAATGCCGTGCCGTGGTCCGGGCTGGTGCGCACGAAGGGCAAGCCGAGGGTGACGTTCACGCCTGCGTCCAGCCCCATGTACTTCACCGGAATCAGGCCATGGTCGTGCAGCATGGCGACCACCACGTCGAACGCGCCCGCATGCCCAGGGGCATTGCGGGCGCGCATGAACACCGTATCGGGCGCATGCGGCCCGCTGGCATCGATGCCCTCGGCCCGGGCCTGCTCGATGGCCGGGGTAAGAATGCGAATCTCTTCATCGCCGAATAAACCGCCCTCACCCGCATGCGGGTTCAAACCCGCCACTGCAATGCGCGGGTGCGCCTGACCCCAGCGCTGTGCGGCTGCGTGGGTGATGCGCAAGGTGTCGAGAACGGCTTCGAACGTGACGGCATCGATCGCCTCGCGAACGCTCATGTGGATGGTGACGAGCACGGTTCGAAGCTCGTCATTGGCCAGCATCATGCGCACCGGCGCGCCCCCCGCCAGATGCTGCAGCAACTCGGTGTGGCCAGGGAAAGGCACACCCGCGGCATGCAAGGCCTCCTTATGAACGGGCGCCGTGACGATGGCGGCGACCTCGCCGCGCAGCGCCGCTTGCGCGGCGGTGACGATGGCGGCATGCGCCGCCGCGCCGGCGCGTGCATCCACTCGTCCAGGCGCAAGGTCGCGCAGCGATCCGGGCTCCAGGCCATCGGCCTGCAGCACGGGGATCACGCCGGGAGGCAGGCCGTGCCATTGCGCCACTTGCTCGATGCGCGCCACGCTCGGCCCCAAGGCCCCGGGAATGTCCAGACGGGCGGCGGCCGCAGCGATGACTTGGGCATCGCCCACCACGACGCAATCCTGCGCCTGCCCCGCGGCGAAGGCCTTGACGATGATTTCCGGGCCGATGCCGGCGGCATCTCCCATGGTGATGGCCAGGGGCTGTGTCGGGTTCATGCCGGATTGTCGATGTCGATGAAGCGGTGCTCGATGCCGAAACTGCGTTCCAGGTGCCCGCCCAGCGCCTGCACGCCGTAGCGTTCGGTGGCGTGGTGGCCGCCCGCGAGATAGGCGATGCCCATCTCGCGGGCGAAGTGCGCCGTGGGCTCGGAAATCTCGCCGCTGATGTAGGTGTTCGCACCGGCGGCATGGGCCTGCTCGACCCAGCCTTGCGCGGCTCCGGTGCACCAGGCCAGACGGCCGACGCGCGCGGTGGGATCGCCCACCAGCACGGGCGCGCGCTCGAGCTTGCGCCCGAGTTCAGCAGCAAGATCGGCCAGCGTTTCCTGCGCGGGTGCCGAGCCCAGCCAGCCCAGATCCTGCTTGCCAAAACGACCATCGGCCCGCCACCCCATGCGCGCGGCCAATTGGGCGTTGTTGCCCACCAGGGGATGCGCGTCCAGGGGCAGGTGATAGGCGAACAAATTGAGGTCAGCCGCCATCAGCGCGGCCAGGCGTTTGCGCTTTTGGCCCACCACGCGCGGGTCTTCACCACGCCAGAACCAGCCGTGATGCACGAGGATGGCGTCGGCGCCCTGCTGGGCGGCGCGTTCGATCAGCGCCAGGCTTGCCGTGACGCCACTGACGACGCGGCGGATGCGCGCCCTGCCCTCGACTTGCAAGCCGTTTGGGCCATAATCCTCAAAGCCATCGGTGCGCAGAAAATCGCGTAGATAGGCGGCCAATTGCTCGCGGTCGATCATGTTCAGGGAAGGTGGGTATGCGCAGGTTTTGGTTGATTTTCGCTCAGGCGACAACGATCGCGTTGGGCGTGGTGTTCGCGGTACGGATGCTGGCGCCGCAATGGCTGGAACGCAGCGCCGGCGCCCCTGGCCAAACGACGGTCTTGCAGCTGTTGCAGGCCGCGCCTGGACCGACTGCTGCGCCTGCGGCGGGCTCCTACAGCGGCGCGGCGCGGAAGGCCATGCCGGCGGTGGTATCCGTCACTACGACGCGTGCGCCCAAGCCAGGCCGGGGATCGCTGTCGGGGCGATTTTTCGGGGGCTCCGACGCACGCGCGCCCACGGTGGGGCTGGGCTCGGGTGTGATCGTCAGCCCCACGGGCTATGTGCTGACCAACAACCATGTGATCGAGGGTGCGGAGGAAATCGAGGTCAAGCTGGCGGATGGACGCGAAGCGGCCGCTCAGGTCGTGGGGCGCGACCCCGACACCGACTTGGCGGTGCTCAAGATCAAGCTGCACGATCTGCCCACCCTGGCCTTCGGCGACGAGACCAAGGCGCGTGTCGGCGACGTGGTGCTGGCCATTGGCTACCCCTTCGGCGTCGGGCAGACGGTGACGCAGGGCATCGTCAGCGCCCTCGGGCGTACGCAACTGGGCATCAACACCTTCGAGAACTTCATCCAGACCGATGCTGCCATCAATCCCGGCAATTCGGGTGGGGCGCTGGTGGACGTGAACGGCAATTTGCTGGGCATCAATACCGCGATCTTCTCGCGCTCGGGCGGCTCGCTCGGCATTGGTTTCGCCGTGCCGGCGTCCACCGCGCGCAACGTGCTGCAGCAACTCGTGCAGAGCGGGCATGTGGTGCGCGGCTGGATTGGCGTGGAGCCACAGGACATCAGCCCGCAACTGGCCCAGGCCCTGAGCCTGCCCGTGACCGACGGAGTGATTGTTGCCGCGGTGTTACGTCACGGACCTGCTGACCGAGCCGGCATGCGCGCGGGCGATGTGGTGCTCGACGTTGCCGGGCAGGCGGTGCACAACACGGGCCAGTTGCTCAACGCCGTGGCTGCCCTCAAACCCGGTAGCGCCGCCGCAGTGCGCATCTTGCGCCAAGGGCATGAGCAGCAACTTCAGGTCAAGATTGGCACCCGTCCGCAAGGGCCAGCCATGCTGCGGGATGAGGAAAGCGGAAACGCCGAGGGTGGCGCACCCTAGGAGGCGCGTGAGAAAACGCGTGCGCTCACGAAGTTTTCTCAACCTCCTCGGAGCAGCCTGAGGGCATTCGGAACGGATCACTTGGCTGCGGCACCTTGGGCTGCAGCAGTGGTCACGAGGCCGGGGGATCCGAATCCTTGGGTTGATCGGCGTCTTCATCGGGCGGCCGTGCGTACTTGCCCAGCACCCGCGATCCGATGATGCCCACCTCGTACAGCAAAATCATGGACACGGCCAACGAGGTTTGCGAAAACACGTCTGGCGGGGTGATGACGGCGGCGATGATGAAGGCCACGACGATGAAGTAACTGCGCCAGGCCTTGAGCTGCTCGATGGTGAGCATGCCGAAACGCACCAGCAGCATCAGCACCACCGGCACCTCGAAAGCGGTGCCAAAAGCCATGAACAAGGTGAGCACGAAGCTCAGGTAAGACTCGATATCGGGTGCGGCCGTCACCACCTTGGGCGCCACGTCCTGGATGAAGGTAAACAATCTTCCCAGAACGATGAAATACGCGAAGGCCACGCCCAGGTAAAAAAGAATGGTGCTGATGAACACCAGAGGGACAACCAGTCGTTTCTCGTGCGCATACAGCCCCGGCGCGATAAAGGCCCAGAGCTGATACAGCACGACGGGCAGGGCGATCATCAACGCCGTCAGCATGGTCAGCTTGAGCGGCACCAGGAAGGGCGTGATGACGCCGATGGCAATGAGGCCCGAGCCGTGCGGCAGATGTGCAATGAGCGGCTTGGCGAACAGGTCGAACAAACCGGACGGGCCGGGATAGATGGCCAGGATGGCGAAGACGATGCCTATGGCGGCCACAGCGCGGATGAGCCGATTTCTCAGCTCGACCAGATGGGTCACGAAGGGCTGCTCGGCTTCCGGATTCGGGGAGTCGGACGGCTTGGGATCAGTCACGTGTGCGGCAGGAAAGGAGTGCGGGCTTCAGCGGCCGGAACGGGGACGGTGGCGCGCCACGCGGGCCGCGCCAGACAGGGCGTGACTGCGTACCCGGGCCTGGCGGCGATACCAGAGCGGAACGGCTTGGCCGGTGGATTTTTTCAGGCGCTTGGGCTTATGGCTCTCGAAACCCAGACCGTCGCCAATGGAGGGAGCATCGAACGCTGTTTGCGATCCGTCCTCCAGGCCTGCGGTGGCTTCTTTCCAGGCCGAGTCGAATTCCTGGCCGACGTCGCCGATGTTCTTGGAAACCGTGTTGTGGATGTCCTGCGCTGCCGACTCGACCGTGGACTTCATGCTGCGCAACTCGTCCAACTCCATTTGCCGGTTCACTTCGGATTTCACGTCGGCCATGTAGCGCTGCGCCCGGCCGAGCAGATTGCCCACCGTGCGCGCCACCTTGGGGAGTTTTTCGGGGCCGAGCACGATCAGCGCGACCACGCCGATGACGCCCAGTTCGGAGATGCCGATATCGAACATGGCTGTTGCTCAGACCTTGCGGTGCCGATGCATAAAAAAGCCGGCAACATGGCCGGCCCGGCGCCGCTGTCCGGCGATCAGGATTTTTCCTTGGCCTCGACGTCGATGGTGTCCTTCTTCACCGCGCCGGCCTGGGCACCCAGCTGCTTGTCGGCAGCCGTTGTGCCCGGGGTGGCCTCGGCATCGCCGTCGCGCATGCCGTCCTTGAAACCCTTGACGGCTGACCCCAGGTCGGAACCCATGTTTTTCAGCTTTTTCGTGCCGAAGACCATCATCACGATGACCAGGACGATCAGCCAATGCCAAATGCTCAATGAGCCCATTTCGATACTCCTTAGCGACTTTCAGATCGTCGCGCGTTTCCAGGGGCGAGGGCCGCCCAAGACATGAAGATGCAGGTGGTAAACCTCCTGCCCGCCATTCGGTCCGGTGTTGATGACGGTTTTGAAACCATCGCCACAGCCTAGCTGCTCGGCCAGTCGCGGAACCAACGCCAGCATTTTACCGAGCAAGGCCTGGTCGCCAGGTTCCACTGCCGCCAGCGTGGCGATATGGCGCTTGGGCACCAGCAGAAAATGGACCGGTGCGGCCGGGTTGATGTCATGAAAAGCCACGACCCCATCATCCTCGTACAGCGTGTTCGACGGGATGGTGCCGGCAATGATCTTGCAGAAAATACAGTTGGGGTCGTGCATGTTGATGAACAGTACGAGTCAAATCAGGGTTTGGATGCAAACTCGAATGAGGCGCTCACGACGGGCTGCTGTCAAGCCTGGCTACTTGGGTGACGACGCACTGCGGCGCGCGAATTCCTCGATGCCCGACAAACCTTCGCGCCGCGCCAATTCGGCCAAGACCTCACGCGGCGAAATGCCGTGATGGGCCAAGACCAGGAGGGTGTGAAACCATAAATCGGCCGCTTCATGGACGATGGACTGGCGCTCTCCGCCCTTCGCCGCGAGGACGAATTCAGTGGCTTCCTCGCCAACCTTCTTGAGCATGGCATCGTCGCCCTTGGCGAAAAGACGGGCCACGTAGGACGAGGCTGGATCGGCCTGTTTGCGGGCTTCGATCACGGCGGCGAGGCGGTCGAGCACGTCGCAGCCCGGCGTGTCGGGCGCTGGTGAAGATGGCTTCATGTGTAGATTTGCTCGGGATCTTTCAGCACGGGTTCGACCGTGGCCCATTCGCCTTGGCGCAACTCGCGGAAAAAACAGGAATGGCGTCCGGTATGACAGGCAATGCCAGGGTCGTGGCCGAGTTGGCGCACCGTCAGCAGCACCACGTCGCCATCGCAATCGAGCCGGATGGATTCAACCTTCTGCACGTGGCCGGAGACCTCGCCCTTGTGCCACAGGCGCTTGCGCGAGCGCGACCAATACACGGCCTCGCCCAGTTCCAGCGTGCGCTGCAGCGCCTGCCGGCTCATCCAGGCCACCATGAGAATATCCTTGCTGCCCGCTTCCTGCGCAATGGCGGGAACCAGGCCGCTGGCGTCCCAGCAAATCTCGTCGAGCCAGTTCATGCTGGAAGTGTAGTCATCATGCTGCTATGGACTGCGTTGACCCAGACGCCCCGGATGGCTTGTGCCTTCATCATGCGTTCACGCGCATCGGGATGCCCAGGCCGGCCATGAAGCGCTTGGCCTCGCCGACGGTGTGTTGCCCGTAGTGGAAGATGCTCGCGGCCAGCACGGCGTCGGCATGGCCCTGGGTGATGCCATTGGCGAGGTCTTGCAGGCCGCCGACACCACCTGAGGCGATGACGGGCACCGGAACGGCGTCGGCCACGGCGCGGGTGAGGTCGAGATCGAAGCCGGCCTTGGTGCCGTCGCGGTCCATGCTGGTGAGCAGGATTTCGCCGGCGCCGGCTACGGTCATGCGGCAGGCCCAGTCCACCGCGTCGAGGCCGGCATTGCGCCGGCCGCCGTGGGTGTAGACGTCCCAGCCGGCGCCGCGCGCGGCGAGGTCGTCGCCAGCGCGGCGTTTGGCGTCGATGGCGACGACGATGCACTGCGCACCGTATTTGGCGGAAGCGTCGGCAATCACCTGCGGGTTGGCGATGGCGGCGGAATTGAAGCTGACCTTGTCGGCGCCGGCGTTGAGCAGACGGCGCACATCGTCCACCGTGCGCACGCCGCCGCCGACCGTGAGTGGAATGAACACCTGCGACGCCACCGCCTCGATCATGTGCAGCAGCAGGTCGCGGCCGTCGGACGTGGCGGTGATGTCGAGGAAGGTGAGTTCGTCGGCGCCCTGTTCGTTGTAGCGCGCGGCAATGTCCACCGGATCACCGGCGTCGCGCAGACCGACGAAGTTCACGCCCTTGACCACACGGCCGCCGGTCACGTCCAGGCAGGGGATGATGCGTTTGAACAGCATGGAAGTGGGAGAGCTTGGGCCTTGCGCCGTGATCAGGCCGAGCCGGCGGCCGCGGCCGCGACGCGCTGCTGCGCCGCCTTGAAGTCGAGCGCACCGGTGTAAATGGCCCGGCCGCAGATCACGCCTTCGACGCCACTGCTTTCCACCGCAATCAGGCGTTCGATGTCGGCCATGCCGGCCAGGCCGCCGGAGGCGATGACGGGGATGGACAGCGCCTCGGCCAGGCGCACGGTGGCGTCGATGTTCAGGCCGGTGAGCATGCCGTCGCGGCCGATGTCGGTGTAGATCACGCCCTCGACGCCGTAGTCCTCGAACTTGCGCGCCAGATCGACCACCTCATGGCCGGTGAGCTTGCTCCAGCCATCGGTGGCGACCTTGCCGTCGCGCGCGTCCAGGCCGACGATGATGTGGCCGCCGAAGGCGCTGCAAGCCTCTTTCAGGAAGCCGGGGTTTTTCACCGCGGCGGTGCCGATGACGACGAAGCTCAGGCCATCGTCCAGATAGCGCTCGATGGTCTCGAGGTCGCGAATGCCACCGCCGAGTTGCACCGGAATGTCTTCGCCCACCTCGCGCAGGATGGCGCGGATGGCAGGCTCGTTTTCCGGCCGGCCGGCGAAGGCGCCGTTCAGGTCCACCAGATGCAGGCGCTGCGCGCCCTGCTCCACCCAGTGCCGGGCCATGGCGGCGGGCTCGGTGGAAAACACGGTGGCGGCCTGCATTTCGCCTTGCTCCAGGCGGACGCACTGGCCGTTCTTGAGATCGATCGCGGGAATCAGCAACATGGGACGGGTCGACAACGAGTTCGGGACATCCTGCCGGGCAGCCGGGTCAGGGATTCCAGTCGAGGAAATTGCGGTAGAGCGCAAGGCCTGCCGCGGCGCTTTTTTCAGGGTGAAACTGGGTGGCGAAAATCGTATCCCGGGCGATGGCGCTGGCAAAGGTCACGCCATACTCGGAGCGGCCCGCAATACTGCGCTCTGCTGTCGGCTGCGCATAGAAACTATGCACGAAGTAGAACGCCGCGCCATCGTCCACGCCCGCCCACAAAGGGTGAACTCGGCCGTCGTGCGCCACCGGGTGCACCGCGTTCCAGCCCATATGCGGCACCTTGTAGCGGCTGCCGTCGGGCTGGTTCTGGCCAGCGAGCTGGAAGCGGCGCACCTCGCCGGCGATCAGCCCCAGACCTTGTGTCGGGCCTTCCTCGCTGCGGTCGAGCAGCATCTGCATGCCGACGCAGACGCCAAAGAGTGGCTTGCCGCTGCGCGCCTGCCCGCCTGCGGCTTCAAGCACCGGTGCTTGCAGGCCGGAGTCGCGCAGCTCGCGCATGCAGTCCGGCATGGCGCCCTGACCGGGCAGCACGATGCGGTCGGCAGCGCGCACCACCCGAGCGTCGGACGTGACCACCACCTGCCAGGGAAGACCCTTGGCGACATGCTGCACGGCCTGCGACACGGAGCGCAGATTGCCCATGCCGTAATCGACGATGGCGACCGTTTTCATGCGGGCGTCGGAAGGAACGGTGGTGTGGTGTGGCGAATCAGGTGCGGACGATCCGCGCCGCAGGCGTGGTCACAGCGAGCCCTTGGTCGAGGGGATGGTCTGGCCCATGCGCGGGTCGATTTCGGCCGCCGCACGCAGCGCGCGGCCGAAAGCCTTGAACACCGTTTCGCACTGGTGGTGGGCGTTGTCGCCGCGCAGATTGTCGACATGCATCGAGATGAAGGCATGATTGACCAGGCCCTGGAAAAATTCGTGGGCGAGATCGACGTCGAACTCGCCGATCATGGCGCGGGTGAAAGGCACATGCCATTCGAGCCCTGGACGGCCGGAAAAATCGATCACCACGCGCGACAGCGCTTCGTCCAGCGGCACATAGGCGTGGCCGTAACGGCGCACGCCTTTTTTGTCGCCAATCGCCTTGGCCAGGGCCTGGCCGATGGTGATGCCGACGTCCTCCACCGTGTGGTGGCCGTCGATGTGCAGATCGCCCTCGGCCTGCACCCTGAGATCGACCAGGCCATGACGCGCGATCTGATCGAGCATGTGGTCGAAAAAACCAATGCCGGTGGCAAGCTTGGACACCCCGCTGCCGTCGAGATTGAGTTCGACGCTGATGCGGGTTTCAGCGGTTTGGCGGGTGACCTGGGCGATACGCATGCGTGGAGGCTGGGAAAACGGGTTTGGCCGTGATGGAACCGCGAAGAAAGCGGTATGACGCGATGTTACCGAAGCGCAGACGCTGGCTGCAGGATGTCGGCCAGCGCCAGCAGCAAGGCCTCGCACTGCGCCTCGGTCCCGACGGTGATGCGCAGGAACGGCGCAATGCGCTCGGGCTGACGGAAATGGCGTACCAGGATGCGCTGTTCGCGCAGCTTGGCAGCCAACTCGGTGCCGGCATGCCGTGGGTGGCGCGCAAAAACGAAGTTGGCGGCCGATGGCAACACCTCGAAGCCGAGTTGCTGCAAACCGGCGACGAGCTTGCCGCGGCTGGCGGTGATGAGTGCGCGGGTGCGCTCGAACCAGGCTTCGTCCTGCATGGCGGCCACGCCGCCGGCAATGGCCAGCCGGTCCAGCGGGTAGGAATTGAAGCTGTCCTTCACCCGCACCAGGGCTTCGATCAAATCGACATGGCCCAGCGCGTAACCCACCCGCAAACCAGCCAGGGCGCGGGCTTTCGACAAGGTGCGCACCACCAGCAGGTTGGGATGGCGGTCGATCAGCGCGGCGGCGCTCTGCGCGCCGAAATCGACATACGCCTCGTCGACCACCACCACCGCGTCGGGAAAGCCTGTCAGCAGGCGCTGGACTTCGGCCAGGGCCAGCGCCATGCCGGTGGGCGCGTTGGGGTTGGGAAAGATGATGCCGCCGACGCGACCGTCGCGTCCGACCTGCAAATAGTCGTCCACGCCGAGGCTGAAGTCGTCGCGCAAGGGCATCAGGCGCGTGGCCATGTCGTACAGCCGGGCATAGACCGGATAGAAGCTGTAGCTGATGTCGGGGAACAGCAGCGGCGCGTCGTGCTTGAGCAGCGCCTGAAACACATGGGCCAGCACTTCGTCCGAACCATTGCCGACGAACACCTGCTCGCCCTGCAGACCATGATGGACGGCGATGGCGTCTTTCAGCGCCCGCGCCTCGGGGTCGGGATACAGGCGCAGGTCTTCCGTTGCCGCCTCGCGGATGGCCTGCAGCACGCGCAAGCTGGGGCCGTAGGGGCACTCGTTGGTGTTGAGCTTGATCAGGCCGGCGATCATCGGCTGCTCGCCCGGCACATAGGGTGTGAGGCCGTGCACGACCTCGCTCCAGTATCGGCTCATGAATTGGCTCCCCAGGCGCTGCGCGCCGCCCGTCCGAGAGGGTATGCGCCTTTGAGGCGGCTCTGCAGGCTCATGCGGCTAGGCCTTGAGGTCGTGATCCAGGCGCATTTCGGCCGCCAGCGCATGCGCCTGCAGGCGTTCGCCATGTGCCAGCACCGAGGCGATGCGGCCCAGGCGCTGCGCGCCGGCGTGGCTGACCTCGATCAAGCTGGTGCGCTTGATGAAGTCGTACACCCCGAGCGGTGAGGAGAAGCGCGCCGTGCCCGAGGTGGGCAGCACATGGTTGGGGCCGGCGCAATAGTCGCCGAGCGACTCGGAGGTGTAGGCGCCGAGGAAGATGGCGCCGGCATGACGCAGGCGATCGGCGATGAGACGCGGCTGCGCTGCCGACACTTCCAGGTGCTCGGGGGCGATGCGGTCGGCCAGTTCGCAGGCCTCGTCCAGATTGCGCACCTGGATGAGGGCACCCCGGCCGGACAGCGATGCGGCGATGATGGGCTGCCGACTCATGCCCGGCAGCAGGCGGCGGATTTCGGCGGCCACGGCGTCAATATATGCAGCGTCCGGGCACAGCAGAATGCTCTGCGCGAGTTCGTCGTGCTCGGCCTGGGAGAACAAATCCATCGCCACCCATTCCGGCGGGGTGGTGCCATCGGCGATGACCAGGATTTCCGAAGGCCCGGCGATCATGTCGATGCCGCAAATGCCGAACACGCGACGCTTGGCGGCGGCCACATAGGCGTTGCCGGGGCCGGTGATCTTGTCCACCTTGGGCACGGTGGCTGTCCCAAATGCCAAGGCACCCACGGCCTGGGCGCCGCCAATGGCGAAGGCGCGGCTGACACCGGCCACGGCCGCTGCGGCCAGCACCAGGGGATTGCGCTCGCCACCGGGCGTGGGCACGACCATGATGATCTCGACCACGCCGGCCACATGAGCAGGAATGGCGTTCATCAGCACCGAGGACGGATAGGCCGCCTTGCCGCCCGGCACGTAGATGCCGACGCGGTCCAGCGGCGTGACCTTCTGCCCCAGCAGGGTGCCGTCGGCGTCGACATACTCCCAGCTCTGGCCAACCTGCTGCATCTGGCGCTGGTGGTAGTCGCGCACGCGCTCGGCGGCCTGCTCCAGCGCGTGGCGCTGCTCGGCGGGAATCTGCGCCAGCGCGGCATGCAGCTCGGCCTGGGAGATTTCGAGCGCGGCCATGTTCGGTGCGTCGAGATGGTCGAAGCGGCGGGTGTAGTCCAGCACGGCGGCGTCGCCACGGGCGCGCACATCGGCCAGGATGTCGGCGGCGCGGGCGTCGATCTCGGCATGCTCCTCGGCCATGCGGGCGAAGAGCTGGGCGTACTGCGCCTCGAAGTCAGGGCTTGCGGTGTCGAGACGGCGCAGCAGCAAGTCGGAAGCGGGGGCGTTCATGCGGGAATGGATGCGTTGGATGCAGCGGCGGCGCGCAGGCCGTCGACCAAAGGTTTGAGCGCGGCGGTCTTGGTCTTGAACGCGGCCTGGTTGACGATGAGCCGGGCGGAGATATCCATGATGGATTCGACCTCGACCAGGCCGTTGGCCTTGAGCGTGCCGCCGCTGGAGACCAGGTCGACGATGGCATCGGCCAGGCCGATGAGGGGCGCGAGTTCCATCGAGCCGTAGAGCTTGACGAGATCGACATGCACCCCCTTGGCGGCGAAGTGCTCGCGCGCCAGATGCACATACTTGGTGGCCACGCGCAGGCGCGCGCCCTGGCGCACGGCGTGGGCGTAGTCGAAGCCCTGCGGCGTGGCCACGCTCAGGCGGCAGCGGGCGATGCCGAGGTCCACCGGGCGGTACAGGCCGTCGCCGCCGAGCGCGGCGTCGGCTTCGAGCAGCACGTCGAGGCCGGCCACGCCGAAATCGGCGCCGCCGTAGCGCACATAGGTGGGCACGTCGCTGGCGCGCACCAGCACCACGCGCAGGTCCGGCCGGTTGGTCGGCAGGATGAGTTTGCGCGTGGCTTCGGGATCTTCCGCCACGGTGATGCCGCCCCGTGCCAGCAGCGGCAGGGTGTCGTCGAAGATGCGGCCTTTGGACAGCGCGAGAGTGAGCATGGTGGACGAAAGATTACCGGATGCGCAGAGACTTGCAGGACGCGGGGTGAAGGGCGACGCCGGTTGCGGCCAGCTCAACGCACCCGCGCGATGCTGGCGCCCAGCGCGGCGAGCTTGTGCTCCATGCCGGCATAACCGCGGTCGAGGTGATAGATGCGTTCCACCAGGGTTTCGCCCTCGGCCGCCAGCCCGGCTATCACCAACCCGGCGGACGCGCGCAGATCGGTGGCCATGACGGTGGCGCCCGACAAGCGCTCCACGCCTTGCACCACGCACGTATTGCCCTCGATGGCGATATTCGCCCCCAGGCGCACCAGCTCCTGCACATGCATGAAGCGGTTCTCGAAAATGGTCTCCGTCAGATGCGCAGCGCCTTGCGCCAGGCAGTTCACGGCCATGAACTGGGCCTGCATATCGGTGGCGAAACCGGGGTACTCGGAGGTGCGCACCGACACCGCACGGGGCCGGCCGCCGGGCATGGCGTCGGCCTGCACGCGGATCCAGTCCGTGCCGCTGGTGAGCGTGGCGCCGGCCTCGCGCAATTTGTCCAGCAGGCTGTCGAGATGTTCGGGCACGCAGCCGCGCAGCGTGACGTCGCCACGCGTGGCCACCGCCGCGCACAAGAAGGTGCCGGCCTCGATGCGGTCGGGCACGATGGCGTGCTCGGCCCCATGCAGGCGCTCCACGCCCTGAATGCGGATGCGCGAGCTGCCGGCGCCGTCGATGCGAGCGCCCATCTTCAGCAGCATCGCCGCCAGGTCGGCCACCTCGGGCTCCTGCGCGGCGTTCTCGATCACCGACTCGCCCTCGGCCAGGCAGGCGGCCATCATCAGGTTCTCGGTGCCGGTGACGGTGATCATGTCGGTGCTGATGCGCGCGCCCTTGAGCCGCCCGCCCGGCACGCCGGCGACGATGTCGCCATGCTCCACATGCACCTCGGCACCGAGCTGCTGCAAGCCCTTGATGTGCTGATCAACCGGCCGCGCGCCAATGGCGCAACCACCGGGCAAGCTGACGCGGGCATGGCCGAAGCGCGCCACCAGCGGCCCCAGCACCAGCACGCTGGCGCGCATGGTTTTCACCCGCTCGTAAGGCGCGACGCAGGCGGTGATGGCGTCGGCCTGCAGGCGGATGCTGGCGCCTTCTTGCGCCACCTGCGTGCCCATGCCGGCCAGCAACTGGCCGAGGGTGCGCACGTCCATCAACTCGGGCGCGTTGGACAGCACGACGGGCTGGTCGGTGAGCAGGCAGGCCGCCATCAGCGGCAGCGCAGCGTTTTTCGCGCCACTGACCTGCACATCGCCATGCAGCGGGCGCTCGCCCTGAATGCGGAGTTTGTCCATGGGGAATGATGTGATCCGGCCGTGCCGGAGAAAGACTTGTGGATTCTAGGCGCCGCCCTGGTGCGCCCTGGTGCGCCCTGGAGGCGCTCTAGTCGGGCATGGGCTCGCCGGGGGCGACGGTGCGCATCGACAGCGCGTGAATTTCAGCGCGCATGCGGTCTCCCAGAGCAGCGTAGACCAAGCGATGCCGGGCCAGGCGCGACTGCCCGGTGAAAGCGGGGCTGACGATGGTGGCGTAGAAATGCTGGCCGTCACCCTGCACCTCCAAATGGGTGCAATCCAGACCGGCGGCGATGAGGTCGCGCAGATGTTCGGGGGTGGGCAGGGCCATGATGGTGGGCGAAAACGAGAGATGACGATGGGCGCGGCGCAATGGTCAGTTGCGCAATTTATAGCCGCGATGCAGCCAGGACCAGGCCAACCCGCCGCAGACGGCATTGCCGAGCAGGGCTGCGAGGAGGCAGATCCAGGGCGAGATGTCGGAGGCGCCAAAAAAACCGTAGCGAAATCCGTCGACCAGGTAGAAAAACGGGTTGAAATGCGACACCGCCATCCAGAACGGCGGCAAACTCTTGACCGAATAGAACACGCCCGACAAAAACGTGGCCGGCACGATGATGAAGTTCTGGAACGCCGCCATCTGATCGAACTTCTCGGCCCAGATGCCGGCAACGATGCCCAGCGACGCCAGCATGGATGCCCCCAGCATGGCGAACAC
Organism: Thiomonas sp. X19; assembly: GCF_900089495.1. NCBI lineage: Bacteria > Pseudomonadati > Pseudomonadota > Betaproteobacteria > Burkholderiales > Thiomonas > Thiomonas sp. X19. The sequence continues at coordinate 4,112,040 of NZ_LT605203.1, forward strand.
CAGAATCCACATGGGATGGCGATACTCCAGCGGCACGAACCACAGCGCCACCAGCGTCAGCCCAAGCCCCACGCTCAAACCCCGCACCACCGAGGCGCCGACATAGGCGGCGAGCAGCTCCCAGGACTTGAGTGGCGACAGCAGCACGAACACCAGATTGCCGGTGATCTTGGACTGGATCAGCGACGAGGAGGTGTTGGCGAATGCGTTTTGCAGCACGCTCATCATCGCCAGGCCGGGAATGAGAAAAGCGGTGTAAGGCACGCTGCCGAACACCTTGATGTGCGCCGTCATGGCGTGCGAGAAGATCAGCAGGTAGAGCAGGCTGCTGAGCACGGGCGCGGCCACGGTCTGCAGGCTGACTTTCCAGAAACGCAGCAACTCCTTGCGAAACAGGGTGGACAGGCCGGTCATGCGGCTTGCCTGACGAGTTCAGCCACTTGTTCGCTGCCGTTCATGACCTGCATGAACGCGTCTTCCAGGTCGGCACGGCGAACTTCCAGCTCGTCCACCACACAGCCCGCAGCGCGTAGCGCGGCGAGGATGTGCTCGACCTCGGCCGCATCGCGCACCGCGCAGACGAGGCGGTGCCCTTCCGGCTTGTAGCGTGCGGCAAGCTCCGCCGGCAAAACACCGGTTGCAACGCGAAAAAGCATTTGCGTCGAGGCAAAGCGCGACAACAATGCATGGGTGGAGTCCAGCGCCACGAGGCGGCCGAGCTTGAGCATGCCGATGCGGCTACACAGAGCCTGCGCCTCCTCCAGGTAGTGGGTGGTCAACAACACCGTGTGGCCCTGGTGGTTCAGGCCGGTGACGAAAGCCCACAGGCTTTGACGCAGTTCCACGTCCACCCCCGCTGTGGGTTCATCGAGCACGATGACCGGCGGCCTGTGCACCAGCGCCTGCGCCACCATGACGCGGCGCTTCATGCCGCCGGAGAGAGTGCGGGTGTTTTGTTCGGCCTGGGATGCGAGGCCGAGGTGGTGCAGCAATTCGTCGATCCAGGCGTCGTTCTTGCCCAGGCCGAAGTAACCGGACTGCAGACGCAAGGTTTCGCGCACCGTGAAAAAGGGATCGAACACCAATTCCTGCGGCACGACGCCGAGCAGACGGCGGGTGGCGATGGGGTCGGTGGCGACGTCGCGCCCAAGCACCTGCACTCGGCCGCCACTGGCGCGCGTCAGCCCGGCCAGCATGCTGATGAGGGTGGTTTTGCCCGCGCCATTGGCACCGAGAAGGGCGAAGAATTCGCCCTGCGCAATGTCGAGATCGACGCCGTCGACCACGGCGCGACCGCCGTAGCGCTTGACGATGGCCTCGAATCGAACTGCGGGGCGTGTACTGGAAGCGGTCATGCAAAAGTCGGCCGGGGTGTTGGACCACCAGCCGCAAAGGCTCAGGAATGCAGCTCTGGCCCAGGTGGAGCTGCGGCGGCCTCGCCGAGGGCGAAATCCAGCCCGTAGGCGGTGGCGAGATGGGCCAGGCGCGGCGGCGCTGAGAGCACGCGCAGCGCACGGTCACCCGCCTGCCTGCGCAGCTCCAGAAGCAATGCCAGACAGGCCGAGTCGAAATCGCGCAGCGCTGCGGCATCCACCTCCCACAACTGCGCGGTGGGCGCCGCGCGCAGTGCGCCGAGCGCCTGCCGCACCACCTCCCCGGCTTCGGCGACAGTCACGCTGGCAGGCAGAACGAAGTGCGCCATCGCCTCAACCCTTGGCGCTGCTGACGTGAGCCAGTTCCTTGTTGCGCGTGGTGAGGGTCTGGATCAGGCCTTCAACGCCTTTTTGACCGATTTCCTGAGCGAACACGCCGCGGTAGTTGTCCACCAGCCAGATGCCCATGACGTTGACGTCGGCGATCTTCCAGTCGTTGTCCATTTTCACCAAACGGTAGTCAAGCTGGATGGGCTCGCCGTTATTGAGCACGCGGGTGCGAACCACGACGTTGGTCGCATTCGGCGCGGCGCGAAATGGCAGGTATTCCACCTTTTGATTCTTGATCTGGCTCACCGCGCCCGAGTAGGTGTGGATGAGCAGGAGTTTGAACTGCTGCTGCAATTCCTCCTGTTGCGCGGGGGTGGCCTGGCGCCAGTAGCGGCCGACGGCCGAGGCCGTCATGTGCTGGAAGTCGACGAAAGGCAGGACCTTGGTCTCGACCAGTTGCATGACCTTCTGGGGGTCGCCAGACTTCAGCGCCGGGTCGTTGTTGACTGCATCCATGACGGATTCCGTCAGCTTCTGGATGACCTGCACCGGGGCTGGCGTATCGGCTCGCGCAGCGGGCGCGGCAGCCAACAAGCCCAGGGCCAGAGCGGGCAGTAGTAAAGCGGTTTTGAATGTTCGGAACATGGAGTTCTCCAAAGGTGTTCGGCTCCCTGCCTTAACGGACAGCAAGCGCGACAGATGACAGGGTCAGGGGCGCGCGGCCGAAGCGGCCGGGCTTGCCGCGGGCGCCGCTGGAGATGATGGCGCCTGTTGAGGGGTATTGGCGGGACTGATCGCTGGGGCTGGGGCTGGGGCTGGGGCTGGGGCTGGGGCCGGCTGAGCTTGAGCCCCGCTGTCCATCGTGTCGCTGGCGTCGCCGGCAGCGTCGGCATCTGAATAGTTGCCGCCCGCATCCATCGGCCCGGGAGACAAAATGCCTTCGCTGCGCACGGCCTTGACTTGCGACTTGCGCTGCTGCATGAAAGCATCGCGCGTGAAAACGTAGGGGTCGAGCGCGATTTGTTCGAGCAAGGCCGTGGTGCTCAACATGTTGGCGCGGGTATTGACGAGTTGCAGCACGGTCGCCGAGTTGCGCACGGCCGCGTTGTTGGTGATGTAGTTGAAGGGCGCGTAATAAATGGCCACTCCGGTACCGGCAGCGTCGCGGATGGTGCTGGGGCCAAGCAGGGGTATGACGAAATACGGGCTGGAGCCGATGCCGTAACGTGCCAGTGTGAGGCCAAAGTCATTCGGCTGCTTGTACAAGCCCATCTCCGAGGAAATGTCGAGCACGCCGAGCACGCCGAACACGGTGTTGACGCCCACGCGCATGAAACCGTTCAAACCCTCCACGACATGGCCCTGGGCGAAGTCGTTGGCCATCGACCAGACATCGCCGAGATTGCCGAAGAAATTGGTCACGCCCTTGCGCATGGGGATCGGCACCACGTCCTTATAGCCCGTGGCCACCGGCTTGAGCACGGCTTTGTCGACGTTCTGGTTGATCTTGAACATCGTGCGGTTGTAAGGCTCCAGCGGGTCTTGCGGGTTGTTGGTGGCGCACCCGGCCAACAGACTCGTGGCCAGTGCAAGGCCAATGGCGGCATACTTGAGCGGCCGCCCTGAAGCAGCTTGCGCGGGTTGGACAGACAAGCTTGAGGACAATATGCGCTCCATGGGTTTATTTCGCGGCCGCGTTGCTATGGCCGCTATTGCTCGATGCGGCCTTGTTGTAGAGGAACTGGCCGATCAGATTCTCCAGAACCACGGCTGATTGCGTGTTTTGAATCACGCCACCATTTTGAAGGTTCTTCTGGGAAGCGCCGGGGTCGAGGCTGAGGTATTGGTCGCCAAGCAGACCCGAGGTGAGAATCTTGGCCGATGTGTCGGTGGGGAATTTATAGCGCTGATCCAAGGCCAGCGTGACCTTGGCCTGAAAAGTCTGGTTATCGAACTGGATACCGGCGACACGACCGACCACCACGCCTGCGCTTTTCACGGGGGCATCGGACTTGAGGCCGCCGATATTGTCGAACTGGGCGGTGACGTCGTAGGTCGGGCCGAAATTCAGGCTCAGCAGATTGCCGGCCTTCAGTGCCAGAAACAGCAGGGCCGCCGCGCCGATCAGCACGAACAGCCCCACCCAGACGTCGATTTTCTTGCTTTCCATGCCTGCTCCTTGTCGCTCCGCGCCACGCTTTGCAGTGGCGGCGCCGAGCCTGTGCGTTCAGGTGCTGAACATCAGCGCCGTCAAAATGAAATCCAGCCCCAGCACGGCCAACGATGCCACCACCACGGTGCGGGTGGTCGCGCGCGACACGCCCTCGGGCGTGGGCTGGGCGCGCCAGCCCTGGTAGAGCGCGACGAAGGTGACGGCCACGCCGAACACCAGGCTCTTGATGACGCCGTTGCCAACGTCCTTGAACACGTCCACGCCGCTTTGCATCTGCGACCAGAAGGCCCCCGAATCGACGCCGATCATCAGCACGCCGACGATATAGCCGCCGACGATGCCCACGGCGCTGAACACGGCGGCCAGGAAGGGCATGGCGATCAGGCCACCGACGAAGCGCGGCGCCAGGATGCGCGCCATGGGATCGACCGCCATCATCTCCATCGCCGAAATTTGCTCGCCCGCTTTCATCAGCCCGATCTCGGCGGTCAGCGAAGTGCCGGCGCGTCCGGCGAACAACAAGGCCGTGACCACCGGGCCGAGTTCGCGCACCAGGCTGAGCGCCACGAGCAGGCCGAGCGTGTTGGCTGCGCCGTAGCGCGACAGCGTGTAGTAGCCCTGAAGCCCGAGCACGAAGCCGACGAACAGGCCCGACACAGCGATGATGGACAGCGAGTAGTTGCCCAGGAAAAACACCTGTTGGGCGATGAGCTGCGGGCGGCGCAATGCGCTTGGCAGCAGCGCCAACAGACGCAGGAACAGACGCAGGCCATAGCCGAGGTTGGCCAGCAGGCGACGGGTGCCGAAGCCGATGGATGCGACGAAACCGAGGATGGCGTTCATGGCCGTGCTGCCGGTGTGCCGAGAAAGTCGGCCTGCAGCGGCGCAGCCGGGTAGTGGAAGCCGACTGGCCCGTCAGGCTCGCCGCGCACGAACTGGTGCACCAGCGGATCGGCGCTGGCGCGCAACTCGGCCGGCGTGCCCTCGGCGATGAGGGTGCCGTTGCCCAGAATGAACACGCGATCGGCGATGGCGAAGGTTTCATCCACGTCGTGCGAGACGACGATGCTGGTGAGGCCCAGTGCGTCGTTCAGGGTGCGGATCAGCCGCGCGGAAATGCCCAGCGAAATGGGATCGAGCCCGGCGAACGGCTCGTCGTACATCACCAGCGCGGGATCGAGCGCGATGGCACGCGCCAGTGCCACGCGCCGGGCCATGCCACCGGAGAGCTGGGCGGGATAGAGGTCGCGCGCGCCGCGCAGGCCCACGGCGTTGAGCTTCATCAGCACCAGGTCGCGAATCATGCTTTCGGGCAGGCGGGTGTGCTCGCGCAAGGCGAAAGCCACGTTCTCGAACACCGTCTGATCGGTGAACAGCGCGCCCATCTGGAACAACATGCCCATGCGCCGGCGCGCGGCGTACAACTCGGCATGCCGCATCGCGCCCACGTCCTGGCCGTCAAAGCGCACCGTGCCGGCAGTGGCCCGGATCTGGCCGCCGATCAGGCGCAGGGTCGTGGTCTTGCCGCCTCCGGAGGCGCCCATGACCGCCACCACCTGGCCAGGCATCACCCGCAGCGAAACCTGCGTGAGCACAGGGCGCGCGTCGTAGCCAAACTCGACGGCGTCGAATTCGACCAGTGGCTGCTTGGGCGTATGGGTCATGCGTTGGAAGTTGGGTATCCGGGTTGTCCCGAAGGAAGTCCTGCATTCTATTGAGACTGCATCAATGCCGTTGGCGGCCTGCCAACACCGGGTTCTTCGACGCCAAAGTCGTTGAATGTTCTGTGCTCTGGGCAACATTTCCCAATCAAAACCTATGATTGCAGCTCTCAGGTTCGCTCCCCGCATGCCACACCACACTGGAAACCATTGCCATGACCGGACCCGATCGTCCTTTTTGGCAGCGCTTGTTCGAGCAAAACATCACCCCCTGGGATCGCGGTTCGGCCAGTCCGCAACTGCTGGCGTGGCTGGAAAGCGGCACGCTCAGCCCCTGCCGCATTCTGGTTCCCGGCTGTGGCAATGGGTACGAAGTTCTGGCCCTGGCTGCAGCGGGTTTCGAGGTCACGGCGCTGGATTACGCCCCGGCTGCGGTCGAACGGGTTGCTGCGCAACTCCGGGCAAAAGACCTACGTGGGAGCGTTTTGCAGGCTGATGTGCGCGAATGGACGCCGGATGATGGCCTGTTCGATGCGATTTACGAGCAAACCTGTTTGTGTGCGCTGCATCCGGACGACTGGATGAGCTATGCCGCGCGGCTGCATGCCTGGCTCCGGCCTGGAGGGCGGCTGTTCGCTCTCTTCATGCAAACGCTCAAAGATGGCGCGGCCCAGGGCCTGATCCAGGGGCCGCCCTATCACTGCGACATTCACGCCATGCGCGCGCTGTTTCCCGCGTCGCGCTGGGACTGGCCGGCGCCGCCCTTCGCCCATGTTCCCCACCCTTTGGGGATCTTCGAAATCGGCATCCTGCTGCAGCCCAAGCCAGCCGCATAGCAGCGCCTGGGGCGCCGGCGCTGCCCAAGCCGGCTCAACCAGCTTCGTGCTGCGTCACGCGCTGCACACCACGCGCCGTTTCATGAACCTCGACGTGGGACGACTCGAAGGCTCGCAGCCGGGCGGCGTCGGGGACCTCGATGCCGCCATAGCGCAGCCGCAGCAGGCCGAGGCTGGAGAGGCGCTGCAAGGCCTGGTTCACGCGCTGGCGCGACAGGCCGCAGAGATAGCCCAATTCCTCCTGCGTCACGCGCAGCATCTGCCCCACGCCCGGATACAGCACCGGATGGAACATGGCGGCCAGGGTGTGCGCCACGCGCTCGTCCGAGCCGGCAAGCCGGTCGATCTGCAACTGCCCGATGAACTGGCCCAGACGCTCGTTGAGCTGGTTGACGATGGTGTGGTTGAACGCCAGGCTCCGGTCGAGCAGCCAAAAAAAGGTCTCGGCCGGCAGCAGGCCGATACGGCTTTTGCGCAGGGCGATCACGTCGTACTTCCAGACGTCGCGCTTGAGCAGCGTGCCCTCGCCGAACCAGCCCCCTGGCGCCACGCCCGTGTAGGTGATGGTCTTGCCCGAGAGCGAGACCGAAGACACCTTGACCAGGCCGCTGAGCACGCCCACCCAATGCTCGGCGCTCTGGCCGCGTTGGCAGACGGGGGCGCCGGGCTCGAACACCTGCACGCGCAAATCGTGGTGCACGCGCAGGCGTTCGCTGTCCTGCAGCTCGGCCATCCACGGGCAGGACTGGGTGAATTCGGTGTAATCCCTAGGCTTCATGGCGCTTGATTGTCGTTTTGGGGACAAATATGCGCCAAATTCCAGCCTAAACTCCATGACAAAATGTAAACGCTTCGAGCAAACCCACCAAAACGACGAGATGGGCAGCCAAGCATGACGATTGCGGGCTAATACCAACCCGCAACACGCAGCGCCAGGAGGAGGCATGGGCGAGTTGCAAGCCGGTCGATCCGAGGACACATCAACCTTTCCCCAGTTGCTGCTGCAGCGTGCAAGGCGACAACCCAGCGGCGTGGCCTGGCGCGAAAAAGACCTCGGCGTCTGGCAATCCATCACCTGGGCGCAGGGGCTGGACTGGGTGCGGCGCCTGGCCTGTGGCTTGGCGGCCCTGGGCCTGCAGCGCGGCGAGCATGTGGCCATCGTCGGCGAAAACCGGCCACGCTTGTACGCGGTGATGCTGGCGGCGCAAAGCCTCGGCGCCATTCCAGCCCCGCTCTATCAAGACGCCGTTGCGGCCGAACTGGCCTATCCACTGGAACTGGCGGCGATGCGTTTTGCCATCGTTGAAGCCCAGGAGCAGGTGGACAAGTTGCTGGACATGCGCCAGGCGCTGCCGCTGCTCGACCATATTTTGTTCCACGACCCGCGAGGCCTGCGCCAGAACACGGCCCGAGGTTTGCTCAGCCTGGACGAGGTCGAGGCGCTGGGCCGGCAGCATCACGCCTTGCACCCCGATCTGTTCGAGCAAGTGGTGGCACAAGGCCGGCCGGAGGATGTGGCGGCGCTGTTCTTCACCTCCGGCACCACCGGCCACCCCAAGGGTGTGGTGCACACCCACGCCAGCCTGATCGACCGCGCCCGCGCCGGCGCCGCGTTCGACCGGCTCACCGCGCGTGAGGACGTGCTGGCTTACCTGCCTCCGGCGTGGATCGGGCAGCACATCTTTTCCTACGCCCAGCATCTGGTCTGCGGCTACACGGTGAACTGCCCGGAGTCGCCATCCACCGTGGCCATCGACCTGGGCGAAATCGGCCCGACCTACTACTTCGCCCCGCCACGCGTGTTCGAGGCCCTGCTCACCGAGGTGCAGGTGCGCATGGACGCCGCCGCCGGCTTCAAGCGCTGGCTGTATCGCACCAGCATCGCCCTGGCCGAACGGGTGCAGGGGGCACGCGACGCGGGCGGCCACCCGGCGCTGCGCGACCGCCTGCTGCTGCCCCTGGCCAACGCACTGATGCTGGCGCCGCTGCGCAATGGGCTCGGCCTGAGCCGGGTGCGCGTGGCCTACACCGCGGGCGAGGCCATCGGCCCCGAACTGTTCCGCTTCTACCGCGGCATCGGCATCAACCTCAAGCAGCTCTACGGCTCGACCGAAACCGCGGTGTTCGTCTGCATGCAGCCCGATTCCGGCGCGCGCAGCGACAGCGTCGGCCTGCCCGCGCCGGGAGTGGAATTGCGCGTGAGTGACAGCGGCGAGATCGTGCTGCGCAGCGCAGGGCTGCTGCGCGAGTACTACCGCAATCCGGAGGCCACCGCCGAGGTGCTCGACGCCGACGGCTGGTATCACACGGGAGACGCCGGCTGGATCGAGCCCGACGGCCAGTTGCGCATCATCGACCGCGCCAAGGACGTGTCGCGGCTGGCGGACGGCACCCTGTTCGCGCCCAAGCTGATCGAGAACAAGCTCAAGTTCTACCCGGCGATCAAGGAAGCGGTGGCCTTCGGTGCCGAACGCGCGCATGTGGTGGCGCTGCTGAACATCGATTTCGCTGCCGTGGGCAACTGGGCGGAAAAGCGCGCCCTGCCCTACAGCGGCTACGCCGACCTCGCCGCCAAGCCCGAGGTGCTGGCGCTGCTGGCGGATTGCGTGGCGCGTGTGAACGCCGACCTCGCCGCCGACCCGCACACGGCCGGGGTGCAGGTGCACCGCTTCACCGTGCTGCACAAGGAACTGGACCCGGACGACGAAGAACTCACCCGCACCCGCAAGGTGCGGCGGCGCTTCGTCGCGCAGAAATACGCCGCACTGGTGGCAGCCCTGTACGACCCGAGCCGCCAGCAGCAGCACATCCACGTGCAGGTGCGTTTCGACGATGGCCGCACCGGCTCGGTGCAGGCGGATCTGCCCCTGGTTGACGCCACCGTTCACCCCGCGCTGCGCCAAGCCGCCTGAACCCATCCCCGCCAAGAGCACACGCGATGAGCCTCACCCTGCGCCAGTCCAATCCCATGCAGCAATCACCTGCGCCCACGGCCGGCGCGCAAGCCGCCACAACATCAGCGGGCCGCGCCGGCGCGCTGCTCGAACTGGCCGACATTCACCTGGCATTCGGTGGCATCAAGGCGCTGCAGGGCGTGGGCTTCGATGTGCGGCGCGGCGAGATTCGCGCCATCATCGGGCCCAACGGCGCGGGCAAGAGTTCGCTGCTCAATGTGGTCGGGGGCGTCTACCAGCCGCAGCGGGGGAGTGTGCGTTTCGACGGCCGCAGCCCCGCCCGCATGCAGCCGGCGCTGGCCGCGCGCTTGGGCATCGCCCGCACCTTCCAGAACCTGGCGCTGTTTTCGGGCATGAGCGTGCTCGACAACATCATGGCCGGGCGCAGCCTGCATATGCGCTGCGGACTGCTGGCGCAGGCGCTGCGCCTGGGGCCGGCGCTGCGTGAGGAAACCGCCCAGCGCGAGGTGGTCGAGCGCCTGATCGACTTCCTCGAAATCCAGGCCTGGCGCAAGCAGCCGGTGGGGCGTCTGCCCTATGGCCTGCAAAAGCGTGTGGACCTGGGGCGGGCGCTGGCGATGCAACCCCAATTGCTGCTGCTCGACGAGCCCATGGCCGGCATGAACCTGGAGGAGAAGGAGGACATGTGCCGCTTCATCCTCGACGTGCGCGAGGAGTTCGGCACCACCGTCGTGCTGATCGAGCATGACATGGGGGTGGTGATGGACCTGTCGGACCGCGTCGTCGTGCTGGACTACGGCCGCCTCATCGCCGATGGCACGCCCGATGCCGTGCGCGCCGATCCCGAAGTCATTCGCGCCTATCTCGGCAGCGATGCCGCCTGATCCAAGACCCGACCGGAGCCCACGATGGGATTTTTGCTCGAAACCCTGATCGCCGGACTGATGGCCGGGGTGCTCTACGCCCTCATCGCCCTTGGCTTCGTGCTCATCTACAAAGCCAGCGGCGTGTTCAATTTCGCCCAGGGCGCGATGGTGCTGTTCGCCGCGCTGGCCATGGCGCGGCTGCAGGAACACATGCCCTGGCCGCTGGCGTTTTTGCTGGCTTTCGGCGTGATGGTGGCGCTGGCCTGGCTGATCGAGCGCCTGGTGCTGCGCCATCTGGTGAACCAGGAAGGCGTGACCCTGCTGATGGCGACGCTGGGCATTGCCTACTTTCTCGAAGGCCTGGGGCAAATGGTGTGGGGCGGCGACATCTACCGCATCGACCTGGGCCTGCCCAAGCAGCCCACGGTGGTTCTGGGCGGGCTGATTCCAGGCGGCCTGCTGCTGAGCCGCGAAGACCTGATCGCCACGCTGGCAGCGGCCCTGCTGGTGGCGCTGCTGACCCTGTTCTTCCAGAAGTCCGACGTCGGCCGCGCGCTGCGGGCGGTGGCCGACGACCACCAGGCGGCGCAATCCATCGGCATTCCGCTGTCGCGCATGTGGGTCATCGTCTGGTCCATCGCCGGCTTGGTGGCCCTGGTCACGGGCATGATCTGGGGCTCCAAGCTGGGGGTGCAGTTCTCGCTCTCGCTCATCGCCCTCAAAGGCCTGCCGGTGGTCATCCTCGGCGGGCTCACCTCGGTGCCGGGCGCCATCGTCGGCGGGCTGATCGTCGGCGTCGGCGAGAAGCTGGCGGAGGTCTACCTCGGCCCGATGCTGGGTGGCGGCATCGAGAGCTGGTTCGCCTATCTGCTGGCGCTGGGCTTCTTGCTGCTGCGGCCGCAGGGCCTGTTCGGCGAACGCATCATCGACCGCGTCTGAGGAAGGCAAACCATGTTCTACCGCGAAAACGGCCAGTTCAAAACCAGCTACGCCGCCGATGCACAACTCTTCCCCATCCTGCAAGACCGGCTGTTCATCCGGGCCTTGCTGCTCGCGGCCTTCGTGCTGGTGCCGGCCTGGGGCTCGGACTATTTGCTGCGCGCCCTGCTCATCCCCTTTCTCATCCTGGCACTGGCCGCCCTGGGGCTGAACGTGCTGGCGGGCTATTGCGGCCAAATCTCGCTGGGCACCGGCGCTTTCATGGCGGTGGGCGCTTACGCCGCCTTCAACCTCATGGCGCGCCTGCCCGGCATGCCCCTGCTGCTGGCGCTGCTGCTCGCCGGGCTGATCGCCGCCGCCGTGGGCATGGTGTTCGGTCTGCCCAGCCTGCGCATCCGTGGCTTGTACCTGGCGGTGGCGACGCTGGCGGCACAGTTCCTGGCCGACTGGGTGTTCTCGCATGTGGCCTGGCTGACCCACGGCTCCGCCTCGGGTTCGGTCACGGCGCCACACCTTGACGTTTTCGGTTTGGCGATCGAGGGGCCGGTACGCAAATACCTGCTGTGCCTGACCCTGCTGTGCGTCGTCGCGCTGGCGGTGAAAAACCTGGTGCGCGGACGCAAGGGCCGCGAGTGGATGGCCACGCGCGACATGGACGTGGCTGCCAGCGTCATCGGCATTTCACCCGTGCGCGCCAAGCTCTCGGCCTTTGGCGTCAGCAGCTTCATCGCCGGCATCGCGGGCGTGCTGTGGGCCTTCGTCCACCTGGGCTCGTGGGAGCCGGCGGCGTTCAACATCGACATGTCGTTCAAGCTGCTGTTCATGATCATCATCGGCGGCCTGGGCTCGGTCATGGGCAGTTTTTTCGGCGCTGCCTTCATCGTGCTGCTGCCCATCGCCCTCAACCGCCTGCCGGCCATGGTCGGGCTGCAACTCTCGACCAGCCTGGTGTCGCACCTGGAACTGATGGTGTTCGGCGCGCTGATCGTGTTCTTTCTGATCGTCGAGCCGCATGGCCTGGCGCGGCTGTGGATCACGGCCAAGAACAAACTGCGCATCTGGCCCTTCCCGCATTGAGCGCGGGTTTGTCTGACCCTTGCCCGACCTCTGCCCGACCCCATCGATTTTTTCACCCACACCACGAAGGAGACGCCATGAAACCTCATCCATCCCTGCGGTATGCCGCCCTGGCCCTGGCTCTGTCCGGCGCGCTGCTCGCACCCGCCGCACAGGCAGCGCCAGCCGAGCAATTTTTCCCGGTGCTGGTCTACCGTTCCGGCCCTTACGGCCCGAACGGCGTGCCCTGGGCCAACGGTTATGTGGATTACCTGAAGATGATCAACGCCCGCGATGGCGGCATCAACGGCGTGAAAATCACGTTCGAGGAGTGCGAAACCGGCTACGCCACCGATCGCGGCGTGGAGTGCTACGAACGCCTCAAGGGCAAGGGCCCGACGGGCGCAGCCGTATTCCAGCCGCTGTCCACCGGCGTGACGTTCGCCCTCACGGAAAAGGCACCGAAAGACAAGATTCCGCTGATCACCGCCGGCTACGGCCGCTCCGAATCGCAGGACGGCGCGGTGTTCAAGTGGAACTTCCCGCTGCTGGGCAGTTACTGGACGGCGGCCGACATCATCATGCAGGACATCGTCAAGCGCGAAGGCGGCGCGGCCAAGCTCAAGGGCAAGAAAATCGCCCTCGTCTACCACGACTCGCCCTACGGCAAGGAGCCCATCGCGCTGCTGGAAGAGCGCGCCAAGATGCACGGCTTCACGCTGGACAAGTTGCCGGTGACGGCGCCCGGGGTCGAGCAGAAATCCACCTGGCTGCAGGTGCGGCGCGACCGCCCCGACTATGTGCTGCTGTGGGGCTGGGGGGTGATGAACTCCACCGCCTTGAAGGAAGCCATCGCCACCGCCTACCCGCTCGACCACATGTACGGGGTGTGGTGGTCGGGGGCCGAGCCGGACGTGAAGGACGTGGGCGCCGACGCCAAGGGCTACCGCGCGCTGGCGATGCAATACGGCTCGGGCATCGGCCGGGTGCAGCAGGACATCCTCAAGCAGGTGTACGACAAGAACCAGGGCACCGGTCCGCGCGACATGGTGGGCCAGGTGCTCTACAACCGCGGCGTGTATTCGGCCATCCTGGCGGTGGAGGGCGTGCGCCGCGCGCAGGAGCAATACGGCAAGAAGCCCATGACCGGCGAGCAGGTGCGCTGGGGCCTGGAAAACCTCGACCTGAACGACGCCGCGCTCAAGCGCCTGGGCGTGGACGGCCAGTTGCGCACCCTGCGCACCACCTGCGAGAACCATCTGGGTTCGAGCTGGGCGCGGGTGCAGACCTGGGACGGCGCCAAGTGGGTGATGTCGCCCGAGTGGTTCGATGCCGACATGCAGATCATCAAGCCCATGGTGCGGCAGGCAGCGGTCAAGTATGCCAAGGAGCGCGACATCGCGCCGCGCGACTGCGCCAAGGAAACCTCGGGCACCTGAAAACGCAAGCCCTGCCGGGTCTGAACAAGGCGCTTGCCGGCATCGCCCGGCAGGTGCCGCACCAGGCCTCGGCAGCCGTCGCCGCAGTGTCCGAAACGTTCATTCCCGCTGGCCTCCGCTCCTCTCCCCTCCGCCATGACACCGACCCTCCCCAGCACGGCACAGTCCATGGCCACGCAGGCCGCCTTGTTGCACGTCAACGGCATCGAAGTCATCTACAACCATGTCATCCTGGTGCTCAAAGGCGTGTCGCTGAGCGTGCCCGCCGGGCGCATCGTCGCCCTGCTGGGCGGCAACGGCGCGGGCAAGACCACCACCTTGCGCGCCATCTCCTGCCTGCTGCGCGCCGAGCGCGGCCAGGTCACCAAAGGCAGCATCCATTTCGACGGCCGGCGCATCGACCAGGACGACGCTCCGGCGCTGGTTCGGCGTGGCGTGGTGCAGGTGATGGAAGGCCGGCATTGCTTCGCCCATCTGAGCGTCGAGGACAACCTGCTGGCGGGCGCCTACAGCCGGCGCGACGGCCGGGCTGCAATCCAGAACTCGCTGGAGAAGGTCTACACCTTTTTCCCGCGGCTCAAAACCCGCAGGCGCACGCAGGCGGCCTACACCTCGGGCGGCGAACAACAAATGTGCGCCATCGGCCGTGCGCTGATGGCCAGCCCGAAACTCATCCTGCTGGACGAGCCTTCGATGGGCCTGGCGCCGCAAGTCGTGGACGAGGTTTTCGGCATCGTGCGTGAACTCAACCAGCGCGAAGGCACGACCTTCGTGCTGGCCGAGCAGAGCGCGCGCATGGCCTTGCGCTACGCCGACCATGGCTACATCCTGGAAAACGGGCGTGTCGTGCTCGATGGGGCGGCCTCGGCCCTGGCCGAGAACGACGACGTGCGCGAGTTCTACCTCGGCCTTTCCGGCAAGGAGCAGAAATCCTTCCGCGATGTCCGCAGCTACCGCCGGCGCAAGCGCTGGCTGAGCTGAGCGACGCTCACGCTGCGGCGTCGTTGCGTCGCATCCGGCCATCTCGCCGAACGCTCTCGAACCCCTCGCCGCGCGACCGCATCCCCCACTCCACCTCATCGTCGTCCCATCGACATGGCCCATCCCGACGCCGGCTTCGACGCAATTCATGAAGCCCCCTACGACGCCCTGGAAACCCGCAGCCCGCAGTCGCGCACGGCGGACTTCTGGTCCGCGCTGCCACGCACACGCCGCGATCGGCTGGGGTACGGCACGGCCGCTGGGTTCCGCGGCCCCGCTGCGGGTGTTCTGTTCGCCCGGGCCGCTGTTCGAACCCCAAGGTGCGCGGGATTTTCGTCCATCCGCAACAGGTGCAAGATATTGTGAAACGACATGCGCAGATTCAGCGTGCGCGTTTGCAAATTTCGCAACACGCAGGCGAAGATCAAATGACCTTGCAATGCGAATGCGAGCAGCCAAGTCATGCACTGGAGCAGGCGCTTCGAAGCAGCGTGCGCGAATGCACAAAATTGCGCGCGCAAGTGCAATGGTTCACACCAGCAACGCTGCCCGATGACGGCAAACGCATCATCGATCAGCGCCCATCCATATCCGGCTGATCAGCGCCGCGCGCATTGGCGATCGTCGTATGAATCGTCGAGCGCAACCGCGCTCGAATGGAATTGGCGATACGGGTTGAATATCGCCGAGAATCAGTATCGATGCGGACGTGCCGACCGAAATCTCCGCACCATGCGAAAGTCCATGGCTGCTTACGCAGCACCGCCGCATTGCACGGCAAGGACCACTGAACTGAGCACCCCTGCTGTGGTATGTGCCTGCCTCCACCGGGGTCAAGGAATCTTGGGAACAAGCCTGCCTTTCCTTGCTGTGGGCTTGCTGTGGGCCCGCTTGCAACAGGCCTGCATATCCGTTCATCGAGTGCCCCAGATCAACAAGCTCCGGGGCGCCGCCGCGCTGTTGCAGAGAGCAATAGCGCGGCGAAATAGCACGGTGATGCAGGCAGAAGCTAGAGCCGCAGCGGCAAAAGCTTGTCACCGCGCATCACCGCGGATCTCAAGCGATGAGGAAATCTTCCTTGCGCCTGCCCATGCCCACTTCGGCTTGCAGCCATTTCGGCATCTTGCCGCGACCGGTCCAGGTGTCGCCAGTCTTGGGGTTGCGGTATTTGGCCGCAACCGTCGTGCCCTTGCTGCGCGAACCACGGCCGGTAGCGCCAAGATCCGACAGGCTGATACCGTATTCCTGCATTTTGCTGCGAATATCGGCGACGACATGGGAGATTTCCGACTTGCGCTGCGATTCAGCCTGCTGCTTGAGGGTTTCAATCTGGGAGAGCAAATCTTTATAGGACGACATCAGAACCTCCTTGGGTGTGGACAAAAAAACGAACAAGAATCTTCATACGCAATGTCCGCATGATAATCGATATTCCAGAAAATGAAAAAGCCACCCGGAGGTGGCTGGATACGGTGCACGACTGCGCGGCTATTCAATTGCCCGAGTAATGTCCTCGATGATCTTTTTGGCGTCGCCGAAGACCATCATGGTTTTATCGAGGTAGAACAGGTCATTATCCAGGCCGGCATAGCCGGTGGCCATGGAGCGCTTGTTCACGATCACCGTCTTGGCCTTGTAGGCCTCCAGGATGGGCATGCCGGCGATGGGGGAGTGCGGATCCGTCTTCGCCGCCGGGTTCACCACATCGTTGGCCCCCAGCACCACGGCCACATCGGCCTGGGCGAACTCGGGGTTGATGTCCTCCATCTCGAACACCTGGTCGTAGGGCACCTCGGCCTCGGCCAGCAGCACATTCATATGCCCCGGCATGCGCCCGGCCACCGGGTGGATGGCGTACTTCACGCTCACCCCCTTGGCCGTGAGCTTGGCCGCCAGTTCCTTCAAGGCATGCTGCGCCCGCGCCACCGCCAGGCCATAGCCGGGCACGATGATCACGCTCTCGGCATTGCCCAGCAGGAAGGCCGCATCGTCCGGGCTGCCCGACTTGGCCGTGCGCTGCGCCCCGCCCGCGGACGGCGCCTGGGCCTCGCCGCCGAAGCCGCCCAGGATCACGTTGAAGAACGAGCGGTTCATCGCCTTGCACATGATGTAGGAGAGAATCGCCCCGGACGACCCCACCAGCGAGCCGGCGATGATGAGCATGGGGTTCTCCAGCGAGAAGCCGATGCCCGCGGCCGCCCAGCCGGAGTAGCTGTTGAGCATGGACACCACCACCGGCATGTCGGCGCCGCCAATGGGGATGATGATGAGCACCCCGAGGACGAAGGCCAGCGCCAGCATGACGAGGAAGGGCGTCCAGGCCGCCGTGGCCCAGAACCCCAGGCCGAAGCCGATGGTGGCCAGGGCGATGCCCAGGTTGATCCAGTGCTGCGCGGCAAAGCGCACCGGCGCGCCCTGGAACAGGCGGAACTTGTACTGGCCCGAGAGCTTGCCGAAGGCGATGACGGAGCCGCTGAAGGTGATGGCGCCCACGATCGCGCCGATGAACAGCTCCACGCGGTTGCCGTAGGGCAGCGGGTCGCCCATGGCGGCGACGATGCCGAAGGCGTGCGGCTCGGCCACTTCGGCCACGGCGATGCACACCGCCGACAAGCCGATCATGCTGTGCATGAAGGCCACCAGTTCGGGCATCTTCGTCATCTCCACGCGCCGCGCCATGGTGGCGCCGATGGCCCCGCCCACGACGATGGCGGCGAGCACATCGCCCAGGCCGGCGGCCCCGGCGTCACCGCCGAGCTTGAGGATGAGGGCCACGGTGGTGAGCACGGCGATGGCCATGCCGGTCATGCCGAAGACGTTGCCGCGGCGGCTCGAGGCCGGGTGCGACAGGCCCTTGAGGGCCTGGATGAAGAACACCGAGGCGATGAGGTACAGCAGGGTGACCAGGTTCATGCTGAGGGTCATGACCAATCCTTGGATGGGTTCTGGGTTGTGGCGGGCATCATGGGGGCTGGCGTCATGGCTCAAGGCGCGCCTTGGGGGCGGGGGCGCGCTCTTTCTTCTTGAACATCTCCAGCATGCGCCGGGTGACGAGAAAGCCGCCGAACACGTTGACCGAGGCCATGGCCACGGCCAGCACGCCCATGACCTTGCCCAAGGGGGTGACGGTGAGGGCGGCGGCCAGCATGGCGCCGACGATGATGATGGCGGAGATGGCGTTGGTCACCGACATCAGCGGGGTGTGCAGCGCCGGCGTGACGGTCCACACGACGTGGTAGCCGACATAGATGGCCAGCACGAAGATGGTGAGGTTGATGACGAAGGGGGCGATGTCATGCATGGTGGGGGGTGTCCTTGGCGGAGGGGGGCGGGGCGTTGCGGGCGCCTATCCGTCAGGCGCTCTTGCGCCTGACCTCGCCGCCCTGGGTCATGAGGCAGGCGGCGACGATGTCGTCGTCCAGGTTGACCACCAGCCCGCGGTCCTTGTCGAGCACGAGCTTGAGGAAGTCGAGCACGTTGCGGGCGTAGAGCTGGGAGGCGTCGGCGGCGACTTGGGCGGGCAGGTTGGTGTCGCCCACGATCGTCACGCCGTGCCTGACCACGGTCTGGTCGGCTTCGGTGAGCGGGCAGTTGCCGCCTTGGGCGGCGGCCATGTCGACAAGGACCGATCCGGGGCGCATGCCCTGGACCATGGCTTCGCTCACCAGCACCGGGGCGCGCCGCCCGGGGATGAGGGCGGTGGTGATGACGATGTTGGCTTGCTTGACGCGCTCGGCCACCAGGGCGGCCTGGCGCTCCAGCCAGGCCTTGGGCATGGGACGGGCGTAGCCGCCCACGCCCTGGGCGATCTGGCGTTCTTCGTCGGTCTCGAAGGGCACGTCGATGAACTTGGCGCCCAGCGACTCGACTTGCTCCTTGGCGGCGGGGCGCACGTCGGAGGCTTCCACCACCGCGCCTAAGCGCTTGGCGGTGGCGATGGCCTGCAGCCCGGCCACGCCGGCGCCGAGCACGACCAGGCGGGCGGCCTTGACGGTGCCGGCGGCGGTCATGAGCATGGGCATGAAGCGGGGGTAGAGGTTGGCCGCCAGGAGCACGGCTTTGTAGCCGGCGATGTTGGCCTGGCTGGAGAGCACGTCCAGGCCCTGGGCGCGGCTGGTGCGGGGGGCGGCCTCCAGGGCGAAGGCCGTCAGGCCCGCGCCAGCCAGGGCTTGCAGGCCTGCGGCGTCGAAGGGCTCGAGCATGCCCACCACGGCCGCGCCGGGCTGCATCTGCGCCAGCTCGTGCGGCTGCGGGCGGCGCACCTTGAGCACGAGCTCGGCCCCCAGCGCCGCCGCGGCGTCAACCATCTGGGCGCCGGCGCCCTGGTAGTCGGCGTCGGTGGCCCCGGCGCCCAGCCCCGCTCCGCTTTGCACCAGCAGGGTGTGGCCCTGGGCCACCAGCTTCTTCACGGTCTCGGGCGTGGCCGCCACCCGCCTCTCTCCTCCTAAGCTCTCAGCAACAACGCCGATGCGCATCCAGGATTCTCCTTGTGGGTTGGGGATGTCTCATGCAATCCAGCCCGATATTCTTACCGAAGCGCGGCATTCGGGTGCAAGCGCAGCAAGCCAGCCCCCGGGTTCTCCCGGGGGTTTGATGAAACAATCGGTCACTTCGTCCTTGAAGGCCAACCCATGCGCCAAGTCTGGAAACCCAGTGTCACCGTTGCCGCCATCATCGAGCAGGATGGCCGCTTTTTGCTGGTGGAGGAACACACCCAGGAAGGCCTGCGCCTGAACAACCCGGCTGGCCATCTCGAGCCGGGCGAGAGCCCGCTGCAGGGCGTGGCGCGTGAAGCGCTGGAGGAAACCACCCGCGACTTCACGCCCGACGGGTTGGTGGGCGTGTACCTGTCGCGCTTCCAGCGCCCGGGCGAAGATGTGACTTACCTGCGCTTCGCGTTTCGCGGCAGCGTGGGCGCAAGCGTGGCCGGGCGCGTGCTGGATCACGGCATCGTCCGCACCCTGTGGCTGACGCCCGAGGAAGTGCGCGCCAGCCAGTCGCGGCATCGCAGTCCGCTGGTGCTGCAGTGCGTGGAGGATCACCTCGCCGGCAAGTGTTATCCCCTCGACTTGGTGACGACCCATGCCAGCGTGCTGGCGCTGCAGGGCGGGGGCGGCGGCGCCTAAAATTTGCGCATGTTGCCCAGCCCCAAACCCCGCGTCGTCGTCGGCCTGTCCGGTGGCGTCGATTCATCCGTTTCCGCCTGGCTGCTCAAGCAGCAGGGCTACGACGTCGTCGGCCTGTTCATGAAGAACTGGGAAGACGACGATGACAGCGAATACTGCGCGTCGCGCCAGGACTGGCTGGATGCGGTGAGCGTGGCCGACCGCATCGGCATCGACATCGAAGCGGTGAATTTCGCCGCCGAATACAAAGACCGCGTGTTCGCCGAATTCCTGCGCGAATACGCCGCCGGACGCACGCCCAACCCCGATGTGCTGTGCAACGCCGAAATCAAGTTCAAGGCTTTTCTCGACCATGCCATGCGCCTGGGCGCGGAGAAAATCGCCACCGGCCATTACGCCCGGGTACGCGAAACGGCACCGGGATTCGAGCTGCTGCGCGGGCTCGATGCGTCCAAGGACCAGAGCTATTTCCTGCATCGGCTGAACCAGTCGCAGTTGTCGAAAACCTTGTTCCCGGTGGGTGCGCTGCACAAGACCGAGGTGCGCCGCATCGCTGCGGAAATCGGCCTGCACAATGCGCGCAAGAAGGACTCGACCGGAATCTGCTTCATCGGCGAGCGGCCGTTTCGCGAGTTTCTCAACCGTTACTTGCCGACCCGCCCCGGACCGATGAAAACGCCCGATGGGCGCCTGCTTGGCGAACATGTCGGCCTGGCGTTCTACACCCTGGGGCAGCGCAAGGGCATTGGTCTGGGCGGCAGCAAGGACGGCAGCGGCGAACCTTGGTTCGTGGCGCGCAAGGACATGGCCAGCAACACCCTCTATGTCGCGCAGGGTCACGACCATCCTTGGCTGCTGAGCCACAGCCTGCGAGCCAGCGATATGAGCTGGGTGGCGGGAGTCGCACCCAGCGCCGGCACGGTTCACGAGGACATGCAGGGCCGCTCCCGGGGGGCTCTCAGCGCCAAGACGCGCTACCGCCAGGCGGATAGCGCCTGCCGCATCGGCGAGCTGGATGACGGCGGCTTTTCGCTGGCGTTCGACACGCCGCAGTGGGCAGCGACGCCTGGCCAGTCGGCCGTGGTCTATGCGGGGGAGGTTTGTCTGGGAGGCGGCGTCATCACCAAAACGGACCGCCTCGTGGCCGAGGCGATGACGCCAGCAATCGCCCGCGCTTGAGCGGGCGGGGCGGTTCAGGTCATGCGGCTCAACAGGGTTTCCATCTCCTCCATCATGGAATCGAGCTTGACCTTCTCGGTCGGGCCGCCGTCCATGCGGGAGTCGAGCTCCTGCTCGATGTAGCAAACGGTCATGCGCACGAAGGTGCTGTCCAGCGCCTTGCGCACCGCCGACAGTTGCTGCGCAACCTTGAGGCAGGGTTCGCCTTCGTCGATCATGCGCTGCACACCGCGCAACTGACCCTCGGCGCGCTTGAGGCGGTTGAGGATGTCGGTACGCGAAGATTGATCGGTGAGAACAGTCATGAAGGACTCTCCAGGGGGCTGGGTATGGGGAGGAGTGGAATGGCGCATCCGTTGCCTTTCATGATACTGAGGCGGTCGGCCTTGCGTTGCGGGCTCACCCATGCGAGCTGAGCCGAGGCGGTTCAGCTCCCGCAACTCAGCTTGGACTCAGGCACGCCCGCCTTTTTCAGGATGATGCCCAGCGGGCAAAAGTTGGTGAAGCCGAACTGCAGCAGGTTGGCACCCACGAAGGCGGTCAGCAGCAGGAACCATTCGGACACGAAAATCGGGCTTTCTCGTACACCCAGGGCGAGGGACAGCAGGATGAAGGTCCCGGCAAAAATACGGATGTAGCGTTCAACGGTCATGGTCAGGCTCCAGCGGTTGGATGGGAATCAATGCATCAAAAGTAATGCAAACCCACCCGGGTATCAAGCGGGTGGGCGGCGGCGGGAATGACAAGTTGTAAAGGCGGCCCATCATGCTTGCATCGGCGGTGGCGATTGGACACGAAGCTGCCAGATGTAATACAGCAGCGGAATCACGATGAGCGTGAGGATGGTCGACAGTAGGGTACCGAAGATCAGCGACACCGCCAGCCCGCCGAACACCGGGTCGGACACCATCACGGCCGAGCCGAAGATGATGGCCAGCGCGGTGAGCAGAATGGGACGCAGACGCACGGCGCCGGCCTGCGCCACCGACTCCTGCAGGCTGTAGCCGCGGGCGCGGTAGTCGAGGATGAAGTCGATCAGCAGCAGTGAGTTGCGCACCACCACGCCCGCCAGGGCGATCACCCCGATCATCGACGTCGCGGTAAATGCCTGGTGCGTGATCCAGTGACCGGGAAACACACCGATGAGGGTGAGCGGAATCGCTCCCATGACGATGACCGGCAGCAGGAAGGACCTGTAGTACGCCACCAGCAGCAGGTAGATGAACACCAGCGCCACCATGAAGGCCGAGCCCAGGTCGCGGAATACGTCGAGCGTCAGGCGCATCTCGCCGCCCCACAGCAGCTGGTAGCCTTTGAGGTCGGATGCCGGGGTGTCGGTGAAGCCGAGGTTGCCGGTGGTGAA
Source organism: Thiomonas sp. X19 (assembly GCF_900089495.1). Taxonomy (NCBI): domain Bacteria; kingdom Pseudomonadati; phylum Pseudomonadota; class Betaproteobacteria; order Burkholderiales; genus Thiomonas; species Thiomonas sp. X19. The sequence goes on from NZ_LT605203.1 coordinate 4,134,277, forward strand.
GGTGGTGCCGTTGGCCAGTTTTTTGCCGTCGAGCCTGGAGTTCAGGCTGAGCGTGGCATAGACCGGGCTGGAGTGGATCATCTCGCCGCCCACATAGACCACAGGATGCTGGTCGCGGGTGTAGATCGGCTTGGCCAAGCTGGTTTTCTCCACCGTGGCGATGCTGGCTAGCGGAACGATCTTGCCCTGCGCATTCTGGATCGGCACGTCGAGCAATTGCTGCGGGCTCTGGCGGTCGGCGCGTGGCACGCGCACGATGATGTTGATCGGCTCCAGCGAGGCGTTGTCGTGGATGGCACCCACCTTCATCCCGGACACATAGTTGTGCAGCAGTTGAATCACCTGCCCCGGAACGATGCCCGACATGGCCGCTTTCTGGCGGTCGATCTCGATGCGGTATTCGGCCGTGGTTGCCGTGACCGAATCGTCCTGGTTCATCAGGCCATAGGTCTTGTCGAAGTCGGCCAGCACGTTCTTGGCGGAGCTGCGCAGGGTGTCGTAGTTCGGGCCGTACAACTCGGCCATGACCTGCGCACGCACGGGCGGGCCGGGTGGAGTTTCGAACAGCTTGATGAAGCTGGACGGAAAGCGTGCACGCACCGCGGCGAGCCGCTCATCGAGCTGTTGCACGATGGCGTGCGACCCGATCGAGCGCTCGTTCTTGCCCACGAGATTGACGCGAATTTGCGCGAAGTTGTCGCCGCGCTTGAGCATGTCGCCACGCACCAGCGAGGCGAAGTCGATGGGCGCGGCTTCGCCGACGAAGGTCTGGAAATCGACCACATAGGGGTTGGTCGCCAGCACATCGCCAACCGCGCGTGCCACTTCGTCGGTGCGTTCCAGCGATGAGCCTGCCGGCGTATCCACCTGCACCAGGAAGGTGTTGGTGTTGTCGTTCGGCAGCATTTTCAGCTCCACGCCCAGCGGCGACAGCGGACCGTTCATGCCGGACGGGCGGATGAACTGCCAAGCCGGCATCAACATCGCCGCAATCAACAACAACAGCACCGCGAGCAGCATCAGGTTGCGCCTGGTGCGGCTCTTGAGCATGGGCTCGATGAGCTTGAGGTAGGCCGTGTGCAGTTTGTCGTCCTGGCGCGCGCCCTGCTCTTCCAGCGCCTCGCTGCGCGCCAGGGCTTCGCGCGCGGCCTTCTTGCTCAGCCACACGCGCGCTGCCCAGGGCACGACGATGTAGGCCAGCAGCAGCGAGGCGATCATCGCCACCGGCACGTTGATCGGGATGGGGCGCATGAACGGACCCATCATGCCGCTGACGAAGGCCATCGGAATGAAGGCCAGGATCACAGCCAGCGTGGCCATATTGGTCGGGTTGCCGATCTCGTTGGTGGCCTCGATCACGGTGGAGATGAAGTCGCCCTTGGGCCCGCTGTGCAGATGGCGGTGGATGTTTTCGATCACCACGATCGCGCCATCCACCAGCAGGCCCAGCGACAAGATGAGCGCGAACAAGGTGATGCGGTTAATGCTCTGGCCGATGATGAGATCGACCGCGAGCACGGCGAACAGCGTCAGCGGCACCGTGAGGGTGACGATGCCCGCCTCGCGCCAGCCGAGGAAAAACCACAGCAGCAGCGACACGCTGACGATGGCGATTCCCAAGTGTTCGACCAGGGTGTTCACCGCCTCGTTGGCCTTGTGGCCATCGTCACGCGTGACCGTGACATGCACACCCTGCGGCAGCGCGTAAGACTTGATGATGTCGAGCTTGGCCAGCACGTCATGCACCACCACCACGGCATTGGTGCCGGACTTCTTGGCAATGGCCAGGGTGACGGCGCTCATCTCCTGCCCGTGCGGCTTGCCCTTGGCGGCCAGGCCCCAGGCGAAGTGCGACAGATCGTCCACATGCTCGGGGCCGTCCACCACGCGCGCCACGTCCTTCAGGTAGACCGGCTTGCCACCGGGCGCGCCGATCATGATGTCGCCCACCTGCTGCGCGTTGCCGAGAAAGCTGTCCACGCGCACCGGCGTGACCTGGTTGTTGTCGACCACATTGCCGATGGGCGCGGCGGCGTTGCTGCCCTGCAGAATCTTGTCGAGCTGCTCCAGCGGAATGCCGGCAGCGGCCAGCCTGGATGGCGAAATCCACACATTCACAGCCCGCGGCGCACCGCCCACCACCTCGGTGAACGACACGCCCGGCACATTGCGCAAATGCGCCAGCACCTTCTCGCCGACGTCGCGCAACTGCACGCCGCCCATGCTGGCGGACGACAGCGTCAGGGTCAGAATCGGCACATCGTCCACGTTGATCGGCTTGATCACCGGCTGCATCGCCCCGGGGGGAATGCGGTCGAGGTTCTGCATCAGCTGGTTGTACATCTTGACCAGGCTTTTCTCCTGGTCCTCGCCCACTTTGAACTGCACCGTGACCACGCCGAAATCGTTCGTCGCGTAGCCGTAGGTGTGATCGACACCGGACATCGACGCCATGATCGCTTCCAGCGGCTTGACCACCAGGTTCTGGATTTCCTGCGGGCCGGCACCGGGCTTGGCGACGATGATGTTTGCCGCCGGCACCACGATCTGCGGGTTGTACTCGCGCGGCGTGACCAGCAGCGCCAGCACCCCGACCAGCGTGAGCGCCACCATGACGAGGGCGGTGATCTTGGAACTGATGAAGGCGCGGGCCAGCCTGCCCGCGCTGTTCATGGGGGCGCCTTCAGCCACGGTTGCCTCCGCCGATCTTCACGCCGTTTTCCACTGCGCCCAGGTTGCTGGTGACGATAGTGTCGTCCGCGCTCAAGCCCGCCTGAATTTCGACCTCGTCGCCGGTCTGCGCGCCCAGCCGGACCAGGCGGAAATGGGCGATGCCATCCCTGTCCACCACGAACACCCCGGTCATCCCGGCGCGATCGACCACCGCGGCTTGTGGCACACGCAATTGCGGCGAGCTGCCGACCGGAAAGCCCACGCGCACGAAGCTGCCGCTGTCGAGCCCGGCGTTGGCGGGCAGATCGATCTTCACGGTGTGCGTGTGGCTCATCGGATCGGCCACCGGCACGGCCTGGGCAATGATGCCCTGCAGCGTTTTGCCATTCGCAAACATCTGCACCGTGTCGCCAATCCTGATCTTGCCGTAGACCTCGCCCGGCACTTGTGTTTGCACCTGCAGCTTGCCTTGGCCTTCGATCACCAGCACCGGGCGGCCCGGTGCCGCCAGATCACCCTGATTCGCCATTTTTTGCACCACCACGCCGGCAATCGGCGAAGTCACGGAGGCATAGCGCATTTGCGCCAATGCGGTGTTGAGCCCTGCCTGCGCCGCGGCCACCTGTTGCCGTGCCACCTGGTAGCGCAGTTGGGTCTGATCCCACTGCTGTTTCGGAATGGCCTGATCTTTGTAGAGATTGCCAAAGCGCTCGTCATCCCCCTTGGCATTGGCGAAATTGGCCTGCGCCTGCGCAAGGCCTGCACGCGCCTGCGCCACCTGACCCTCGATGTCGGTGGGGTCGACCTGGAACAGCAGTTCTCCCGCCTTCACCGTCTGACCTTCCTTCACCGTCAGGGTACGGATGTAGCCCATCAGGCGCGACGCCACCTGCACCTGATTGCTCGACACCACCGTGCCCGACAACAGGGTGAGATGCTGCAGATTGCTGGAGGCGAGCTTGAGGGTTCGCGCCGCGACCAGGCGCGGGGCCGCCGCGGTGCTGGCCGTTTCGTCGGGACGGCCGCAGCCGGACAGCAACGCGGCCGCGAGCAGCAGGGCCAGCGGCGTGCGTTTCAGGCTGAGGCCGGGCAGGAAGCGCGATGGGGCATGGGGCATGATGTTCTCGACTGAATGGGGTGGGCGACCGGGTGTATCCGTGGTCATCAGGGTTGGGCCGAGGTTGAGGCCGGCTGCGCTTGCATGGCGGACGCAGCGACAGATGCCGTGGCGGACGCGACGACAGGTTGCAGGCCGTCGAGCGTGAGCTGGCCCAGGGCCAGGCGCAGTGCGGCGCGCTGCATATTGATCTGGTTGCGCGCCAGCACCAGGTCGGCGCGGGCCTTGTCGAGTTGGGCTTGCGCGCCCTGCACCTCCACCAGCGTGCCGACGCCGTTGGCATAGCGCTTGCTCACGATGCGCGCGGCTTCTTCGGATTGCTGCACCGCGAGGGCGCGTGTCTTGAGCTGGTTCTGCGCGTCCAGCGCCTTGCGGTAGCTGTCCTGAATCTGCATGCCGAGCTGGTTCTCCGCCGACTGCAACTTGGCCTGCATCTCCATGCGCTGCGCCACGGCCTGATCCACCCCCTGGCGGGCGACGCCGCCATCGAACACATTCCAGGTGAGCTGCGCGCCGATGGTGTAGCTGTGCGCGCTGAAGCCCACGCTCGGGTCGGCGGTGTCGACACGCGCCAAGGCGCCCACCTGCGGATACAACTCCGAGCGGGCCACTTCCACCTTGCCCGAAGCCGCTTGAATCTGCTGCCGCAGTGCCTGGATCTGTGGGTTGTTCTCCAACGCCTGGCCGATCCAGCTGTCCGGGCTGCCAGCGGGCAGGCTCACCTGCACCTCCGGCCCAAGCTCGATCTTCTCCGTCAGCGGCAGACCCAACGCCACATGCAGCGCATCCATCGCCTGCGCCTCCATGTCGCCAGCCTGCTCTTGCTGCAGCTTCACGTCTTCCAGCCGCACCTGGGCCGAAAGCAAATCGCTCTTGATCACCACGCCCTGCTTGAGCAGGCTGTCCACGGTTTTCACCTGGCTCTGCGCCGCCTCCAGCGCCTTGGCCGCCACGCCCTGGAAGGCGCGCGCGGTGTACACGCCGTCGTAAGCCTGCAGCGCACGGGCGATGATTTGCTGACGCGCCGCAACGTCGCCCGACTGCGCCGCCAGCAGCATGGAACGCGCCTGCTGCCGATAGCCCTGCAACTTGCCGCCGGTGTAAAGCGGCAACTGGGCTTCCAGCCGCGTGCTGAAATTGTTCACCCAGCCGGGATCGTTCAGGTTGTTGGGGGCGACGCCGAGAGACTCCGGGCCAGTGAACTGGTTGGCGCCGAAGTCGTTGAACGTGGCCTGGCGCTGCGACAGCTTCATGCCGAAGGCATTCAGCGCGTCATTGGTGCGGGTGGCGCCCACGGTGGCAGTGATCTTGGGCAGGCGCGCACCTTCGGCTTGCGACACGCCGGCCTGGGCCTGGGCAATTTGCGCCTGGGCCGAAAGCAGGTCAGGGTTTTGACGCAAGGCCATGTCGATGGCCTGACGAAAATCCAGCGTCAATGCCTCTGCCCAAACAGGCCACGCGGCGACCAGCAGAACAACACCGACACCGATGCGGCGCATTGCGGAATCAGCCATTTGAAAACCCCCGGTTGAACGAAGCGGCTTTGGTCGTACTTGCAGCCTTGTGCAGCACCGAAACCGAAGACCGACACCTAGACTAATCCACCAGCGGAACGGCTGACAAGGACGAACCGCCCCACGGCGTGAAATCTTTGGATTTGATACTGGCTACAGTATATCAATACTGCACAGGGTATGCAGCATTGCTGCATCGATCGCCCGGCTTGCCTGCGTTTGCGCACCAACGGTCAAGTCTTGTTCCCGCGCATCGCCGAGAGGGAGGAGGAAGCTTGGAAGCGGCCCGGCGCTTCCTTCGTGACGGCCCCTAGGCCGCTGCCTTGCTGCGGCCGCCCCCCGAGGGGGTCAAGGAAGATTGGGAGCGGCCCGGCGCTTCCTTGTTGGCACCAAGCAGCGCGGCGCCCTCCTTCAAGGCGCGGTCGACGAAGGCTTGGTAAAAGTCGGGCTGGCCTGCACCCGCCAGGCGGTCGGCCACTTCGCGCCCACCGGGGCCGAAAAACAGCACGGTGGGGGCCAGTTGCACGCCGTATTTTCGCGCCAGGGCCTTGCCGGTCGTGGGCTTGCCGTCAAAGCCCAGCAATCGGTAATCGGGCTCCATCTCCACCTGTTGCACCGCGTAGCCGTCTTTCACCAGCCATTGGTAGGTGCTCTTGCGCAAGCGCTCGCAATAGGTGCAGCCGGGGTAGCTGAACATCACCACCAGCGGTTGGTGCCGGCTCGCAGCCTGGACTGCGCTCGACTGCAGATCGCGCGCAGGTGGCAGTGGCGTGTCGGCCCGCGACAAGCCAGCGAGCGTGAATGACAGCCCCATGGCGATCAAGCCCGTCCAAAGCCAGGCGCGCACATGGGCTTGGAGTCGCAGCGCAGACTTCGTCCAGACGGACGCAGTCGACTCGGGGAGTATCTGGTTGCGGTACATGGGCTGAACTCCGTAGGCTGGAAAACTTCACCGGATAATGCGCATATGCTAAATCTTCATCAACGCCCCTGTTCCCAGCGTGGCTGGTCATGGCCTGTCGCGCTGGCGGTTTCGGCGACGAGTCTGCTTGGCGCTTGCTCACCCACCCTGAACTGGCGGGAAACGCGCCCGAAGGACATCGACATCCTGCTGACCTTCCCCTGCAAGCCGCAGCAAATCGCGCAAACCGTGCAATTGGCCGGCAGCATGGTCAAGATGAGCATGACCGGGTGCGCCACAGACGACATGACCTTCGCCCTGGCCCACGCCGACATGAAGGACGCGACGAAGGTGAGCGCGGCCCTGGCCGCGCTGCACCAGGCTGCGGTGCGCAACGTAGCCGGCATCGTGACCCAGAGCCAGCCCGCCGATGTTGCCCATGCGACCCGTGGCCTGGCCGATGCGCTGGACCTGAAGATCGCCGGCAAATCCCCCACGGGTCAGCCGCTGCGCGAGCGGGTGGTTCTGTTTGCCCAGGGCACCCAGGTGTTCCAGGCGACGACCTTCGCCAGCAGTTCGCATTACAAGGACGAAGCGGCACAGACCTTTGCCAACTCGATCCGCCTGCCGGGCGGGGGTTGATTGGGTGATTGAACCCATCGGGTTTGCGCAATGTTGCGCCGCAGCTAAACTTGAATGCTCTGCGATATGGCCCTGGGTGACGCGAAGCTGCTGACACCCAGTTGCCCCATTCGCCCTCTGGAGTGCGCCGCATGCCCGGCATCCTCATCATCGCCCACGCCCCGCTGGCCAGCGCCCTGCGCGACTGTGCAGCCCATGTCTACGCCGGTTGCCCCAGCCAGTTGGAGGCGCTGGACGTGCCGCCCGACGCCTCGCCCGAAAGCATGCTGCCCCAGGCGCAAGCGGCGCTGCAGCGCGTCGCCGGAAACGATGGCGCCGCGCTGCTGTTGGTGGATGCTGCCGGCGCCACACCGTGCAATCTGGCCCAACGCCTGGCGCGCGCACCTGTGCCGGCAACCGCGGTGCGCGTGGTTTCGGGCGTCAACCTGCCCATGCTGCTGCGCACCCTGTGCTACCAGAATGAGCCACTGGACGCGCTCCTGGGCCGGGCCCTGGCCGGTGGCGCTCGTGGCATCGCCGAACTTCACAACGACGAGACCTCCGACCCTCCCCCATGTTGAAACGCGAACTCCTCATCAGCAACAAACTCGGGCTGCACGCCCGTGCTTCGGCCAAGCTCACCAAACTGGCCTCGGAATTCGGCAGTGATATCTGGCTCTCCAAAGGCTCCCGCCGCGTCAACGCCAAAAGCATCATGGGCGTGATGATGCTGGCCGCTGGCCAGGGTTCCCGCCTCGGCATCGAGGCCGATGGCGCGGATGCCCAGCAGGCGCTGGACCAACTCACCTTGCTGGTGGACGATAAATTCGGCGAAGGCGAATAAGCCGCGAGCCCGGCACGCTGCGGGCTCGCGGGCGACGACGTCGGGGCGCGCCGCCGGCGCCGCGCGGCGCAAGTGCCAGACCGGCGGCCGGCCGCCCCCGCAACATTCCGACATCTGCGCGGCAAACGTTGGCAATGCTTAGAGCGCATCATGCAAGCATCGTCCCCACGCGGGACCATCCCGGAGATTCATCATGTCGCTGCACACCACCGCCCGCCCCAGCCGCTTCCCGCAACACCTCTCGACCAAGGCCGTTCTCGGTGCGCTGGGCCTGAGCCTGAGCCTGATCGCCGGTTCAGCACTGGCACAGAGTGAACCTTCCCCGCCTCCCGCAACCCCCATGCAGCAAGGCGGCCCGATGGGTCAGGGCATGCAGCACGGCATGCCACATGGCCACGAAAAAGCTTGGAAGCATCACGGCATGGACCGCACGATGCAGCGCATGCTCGACCGCGTGCACGCCACGCCTGAGCAGCGCGAACGCATCCGCGGGTTCCAGAAAAGCGCCATGGAGCACAACCGTCCGCTGATGGAACAGATGCACGACTTGACGCAGCAGCGCATGCAATTGCTGGCCGCACCCAACATCGACTTCGGTGCGCTGGAAAACCTGCGCAGCAAACAGATGGCCGTGGCCGATCAGATCTCCAAGACCATAACCCAGACGCAATATGAAGTCGCCCTGGTCCTGACCCCGGCGCAGCGCCAGCAGATCGCGCACATGCTGCAGGAACGCATGCGCCACGGCGCGAAGCCGGGCGACCATGGGGACATGGGCCACGGCCCGATGAACCACGGCATGGGTGGCGCGCAGTAAAGCAAGCCTGGCCGCTGGCGGCTCACAGGCTTTGGATTCGCACGAGACCGGGAGACTGCCCATGAACCTTCGCCTGCTGCTGGTCGAAGATGATGCCCGCCTGGGGCAGATGGTGGACGACTACCTGACGACGGCTGGCTGGCAGGTGACGCGTGCCGTCAACCTGGCCCAGTCTCACACCGCGCTGGGGCTGGACGAGGCCGTTGGCCACGGCCCGGGCTTCGACGCCGTGGTGCTGGACCTGATGCTGCCCGATGGCGACGGCCTGGACCTGTGCCGCCGGCTGCGCAGCACCGGCAGCGACCTGCCGGTGCTCATGCTCACGGCGCGGGGCGATCCGCTCGACCGCGTCATCGGCCTGGAACTCGGCGCCGACGACTATCTGCCCAAGCCCTTCGAGCCGCGCGAGTTGCTGGCGCGGCTGCGCGCCATCGTCCGCCGCCGCCAGGGCGCGTCCGAGCCAACCCAGGTTCTGCGATTCGGCCGTCTGGAAGTCGACCCCGCCGCGCGCCAGGTGCGGGTCGATGGCGAAGCGCGCCAACTCACCGGCTACCAGTTCGACCTGCTGCTGGCCCTGGCACGTCATCCCGGGCGGGTGTTGTCGCGCGACTTCCTGCTCGATGCGGTGAACAACACCGACGCGCCCGAGGTCTACGACCGCTCCATCGACGTTCACATCAGTCGCATCCGCGCCGTGCTCGAAGACGACCCGCGCCACCCGCGGCGCATCCTCACCCTGCGCGGCGCCGGCTACGTGTTTGCCCGCAGCCAGGACGTGGCATGAACCGGCCCCAAGCCGCCATGGCTGCCGCGCCCAAGGCCGCCGCCCTGGCCCCATCTGCAGACGCTGCAATCGCGGCATCGGCGGCATCCCCGACAGCTCCGGCACCCGGCTCTGCTGCGGCCTTTGCCGTGCGCACCCCGCTGTGGGCGCGCATCGGCCTGGCGCTGGCCATCGCCTTGCTGGTGCAGGCCGTGGCCTCGGCTGTGTTCATCCACTGGCTGTTTTTCTCCAATCCGCAAGAAGTCGCGCTGCGGCACGCCATGTTCCGCGCCTTCATGCATGTCTACGGCATCCAGCCCTCGCCGTGGCGGCGCCTGCTGCTGTCGCCACTGGCCACCACCGTGATCACGGCCTTGGTGGTTGGCGCTGTCACCTTCCCGTTGATGCGCCGACTCACGCGCCGCCTGCAACGCCTGCAACGCGGCGTGCAGGCGCTCGGTAATCTGAACCTGGGCGCACGCGTGGCCGTCGAGGGGCGCGACGAGGTGGCGGCGCTGGCCGTGGCGTTCAACCAGGCCGCCGGCCGTATCGAAACCCTGGTGAACAGCCACAAATCCTTGCTGGCCTATACCTCGCACGAACTGCGCACCCCCTTGGCACGCCTGCGCATGGCGCTGGAAACCCTGAGCCAGCCGCAACTGCCTGGCAGGACGCACGATGCCGCCATGACCGAGGCCAGGCGCGACCTGGCCGAGCTGGACGAGCTCATCGGCACCATCCTGCTGTTCAGCCGGCTGGATGCGGGCGGCACGCGTGTTCTGGATGTGCGCGAAGTTGACCTGCTGGCCTTGGCCGCCGAGGAGGCGGCGCGCGATGACGTCGAAGTCCAGGGCGACTGGGTTCGTTTCTCGGGCGACGAGCGCCTGCTGCGCCACGCCATTCGCAACCTGCTAGACAACGCGCGCAAACACGCCCCCGGCAGCCCGCCCGAACTCAGCGTGCAGCGCACGGCAGGCGGCGCGCGCATCAGCGTCTGCGACCGCGGCCCGGGCGTACCCATTGCCGAAGCCGAGCGCATTTTCGAGCCGTTCGTCCGGCTGCAGGGGCGTGGCGACGGCAGCGGCCTGGGCCTGCCGCTGGTGCGACGCATCGCCCGGCTGCACGGCGGCGATGTGCGCTACGTCCCGAACCCCGGCGGGGGCGCCTGCTTCGTGCTGGACGTTGCCGCGCTCGACAACACCACGGCGGCGACGCCCCGGCGCGCATGAAAAAGCCGGCTTCGAGCCGGCTTTTTCATGCGCGGGAAAGCTGTTCACATGGACTTCTTGATGTCGCCGCAAGCCACGTATTTCTTGATGTCAGAGGCGCTTTCATGCACGTTGATCGCCATCGGCTCCTTGAGCACATCGTCCATGCTGACTTCGGGCAGCTTGGTCACCGACATGCCATCCACCACGTTTTCCAGCGGATACTTCGGCACCGGGTTCAAGCTCGCGCAAGTGCCCGGGTGGATATGGTCCGGCTGGGCCACGCCCTTGGGGCCGCCCTTGAGGTGGACGGTGACTTCGATGCCCTTGCCCATGGGCTTGATGATGGCGTAGCCGGTTTCGCCCGAATTGTTCTGCGCCGCGAGTTCGACCTTGATCTCGTGATGCATGGCGAAGGCCGCAACCGGAGTGGCGAGCAGACCTGCCAGAGCCAGAGACATGACGATTTTGTTCATGGATTCACCTCGTGAAGTGGAGCAAAGAAGAGGTGGATTTTGCGCCGCACACAGAAAAGTGCCAAGCCTCGCTGAATTCCGCGTAGAACTGTAAGGTTTGGAAACATCGCTGCGGCAGAACTGCGTTCGTTGTGCCTCACCGCAACGCCCCGGCGGCCGCGGCCGCCTCTAAGATGGAGTCATGGCTCTGCAAATCTTCGGTATTCCGGTTTCTCGCGGTGTGGCTGTCGGGCGCGCCGTGCTCATGTCCTCGGCGCGGCTGGACGTGGCGCACTACTTCGTCGATCCCGGGCAGGAAGAGCAGGAGGTCGACCGCCTGCGCGCCGCGCGCCAAGCCGTGCGCGCCGAACTCGACGCGCTGCAGACTGAATTGCCGGAAGACGCCCCGGCCGAGCTCTCGGCCTTCATCGACGTTCACAAGATGCTGCTGGACGACCCGCAGATCGGCCGCGAAACCGCGGTGTGGATCCGCCGGCGGCGTTACAACGCGGAGTGGGCACTCACCGCGCAGCTCGAAGTCATCGGCCGCAGCTTCGATGAAATGGACGACAGCTATCTGCGCGAGCGCAAAGCCGACGTCGAGCAGGTGGTGGAGCGCCTGCTGCGCGCCTTGCGCGGCACGGGCGGGCTGGCGCGCGGCATGAGCAGCGACGAAGACCTGGTGCTGGTGGCGCACGACATCTCGCCGGCCGACATGATGCAGTTCAAGCAGGGTGTGTTCCGCGGCTTCGCCACCGATGTCGGCGGCAAGACCTCGCACACCGCCATCGTCGCCCGCAGCCTGGACATTCCGGCGGTGGTGGGCGCGCGCGAAGCCAGCCGCCTGATCCGGCAGGACGACTGGGTCATCATCGACGGCGACGCCGGCCTGCTCATCGTCGATCCATCACCCATCATTCTCGAAGACTACCGCGTGCGCAAGCAGGAGTCCTCGCTCGCGCGCGAGCGCCTCAAACGCCTGAAAAACACCCCGGCGCGCACGCTCGACGGGCAAATGGTCGAGCTGCTGGCCAATATCGAACTGCCCGACGACTGCGACGCCGCGCTGCAGTCCGGTGCCGCCGGCGTGGGGCTGTTCCGCACCGAGTTCCTGTTCATGAACCGCGCCCACGACCTGCCCGGCGAGGAGGAGCAGTTCGAGGCCTATCGGCGCGTGCTGCAGAGCATGCAGGGGCGCCCGGTCACCATCCGCACCATCGACATCGGCGCCGACAAACCGCTGGGCACCGAGGCCTCTTACCGCGACGGCGATTTCACCCACCTCAACCCGGCGCTGGGGCTGCGCGCCATTCGCTACAGCCTGTCCGACCCCGCCATGTTCCGGGTGCAGTTGCGCGCCCTGCTGCGTGCCGCGTCATTCGGGCCGCTGCGCATCCTCATCCCCATGCTGGCGCATGTCGGCGAAGTTCGCCAGACCTTCGCCCTGCTCGACACGGCCCGCACCGAGCTTGCCGCTTCCGGCCAGGCCTATGGGCCGGTGGAGGTGGGAGCGATGATCGAGGTGCCCGGCGCCGTGCTCATGCTGCCGCTGTTCCTCAAGTACTTCGACTTCGTCTCGGTCGGCACCAACGACCTGGTGCAGTACACCCTGGCCATCGACCGTGCCGATGAAAGCGTGGCCGCGCTGTACGACCCGCTGCATCCGGCCGTGCTGCAGCTGCTGGGCCAGACCATCGCCCAGAGCCACGCCGCCGAGGCCTGGAAGGGCCGCGCCGTGCATGTGAGCGTCTGCGGCGAAATGGCCGGCGACCCCAGCCTCACCCGCCTGTTGCTGGGTATGGGCCTGCGCAGTTTCTCCATGCACCCGGCGCAAATCCTCAGCGTCAAGCAGGAAGTTCTGCGCGCCGACTGCGCCCGGCTCGCTCCCTTGGCCCAGGCCGTTCTGGCCGAGTTCGAGCCCGAGGGCCAGCAGCGCGCGCTGGCGGCGCTCACGGCCTGAGCGCGGGCCAGACGTCGGAGCTTTTTGCCCTTGTCCTTGTTCTACCTTGTTTCGCCATGCATTGCTTCTCCACTGCACCGCTTTGAGCCATGACTGATTTCACCGGCCGTCGCCAACTCCTGCGCTGTGGCCTGTGCGGGTTTTCGCTGCTGCTCGGGCTGCCCACCGCAAGCCATGCGGCGGAAAACGAGTCCATTGCCGGCCTGCCCGCGCTGGGCGATGCGGCGCAGGGTTTGCTGCCGCCGGCGGTGGAAACCCGGCTGGGCGAACGCATCATGGGCGAAATGCGCCGCCAGCCCGAATACCTGCATGACGTGCTGCTGCGCGACTATTTGCAAGCCATCGTCCAGCGCCTGACCAAGGCGGCCGACGCGACTGCCGAGCCCGACGCGCCGCATCGCTTCGAGGTCTTCGTCTTGCGCGTCGCCAGCTTCAACGCCTTCTCCCTGCCGGGCGGCTATGTCGGCGTGCACACCGGCTTGGTGGTGGACGCGCGGGCCGAGGCGCAACTGGCTGCGGTGTTTGCGCACGAGCTGTCGCACATCACCCAGCGCCACATCGCCCAGCGCCTGGCCCAGGCCAGCACCAACAACATCCTGTCCATCGGCTCGCTGGTGCTGGCCATCCTCGCCGGCGCCACCGGCAGTGGTCAGGCCGCGGAGGGACTGGCGCTGGGCGGGCAGGCCGCTGCGGTGGACCGCGCACTGCGCTTTTCGCGCAACAACGAGCGCGACGCCGATCGCGTCGGCACTGGCATCCTGCGCGCCTCGGGCTATCCGCCCCAGGCCATGGCCAGCATGCTGGAGCGCTTGCAGAACATGTCGCGCCTGGACAATGCCGACGTCTATGCCTTCCTGCAGGATCACCCGCTGACCAGCGAACGCATCGCCGATGCCCAGGCGCGTGGCGGCAACCAGCCACTGCCGCCGGACCACAGCCTGCGCTTCTGGCTGATGAACGCCCGCGCCCGGGTGCTCACCCAGGACCGCAGCGACGCCTGGCGCCGTCTGGCGGATGAGCTGGCCACCAAGCCTGCCGGCTTCCCCGCCCAGCGCGCGGCCTGGGCTTACGGCCAGGCGCTGGCGCTGCAAGCCATCAACCAGTTCGAGGCCGCAGCGCTTGCCTTGCAGCAGGCGCAAAACGACGCCAGCGCATTCAGCCCGGCCGAGCGCCTGCCGCTGGATCTGGCGCACGGCGACTGGCTGCTGTCCCAGCAGCAGGCCCAGCCCGCCCTGAGCCTTGCCCGCCAGTTGCTCCTGGTCGATCCGGCGTCGCGCGCCGCGCTGCACCTGCAGGCTCGTGCTCTGCTCGCGCTGCCCAACAAAAACGCCACGCGCGATTTCCTGCGCGAGCAAACCGTGCTGCATCCCCACGATATCCAGCTGTGGAAATGGCTGGCCCAGGCTTACGCCGCGACCGGTGAATTCGCCGCCCAGCACCGCGCCACCGGCGAGGCCTATGCCCTGGAAGACAACCTCGAAGGCGCCGTGCTGCAACTCAAAATCGCCCAGCGCACACCGGGCGCCAACTACTTCGAGGCATCCATCATCGACGCCCGGCTGCAAGCCTTGCAAAACCGGCTGCGGCAAGACCGACAGCTCGACAAGCTCCTACCCCAATGACCGCCCCTGCGCACGCCCAAAGGCCCCGCATCGACGCCTCGGCCGTTCCAGCACCAGCCCATGCCGGCTCGCGTTACGCCCTGCCGGGGCAAGTCCTGCTCGTCCTGGCGCTGGCCTTGCCGTTCTTCTGGCCGTACGACCCCGGCCCCAGCGCCAAGACCGGCACCATGCTGCTTGCCGCCGGGCTCTGGAGCCTGACTCTTGTGGCCGCCGCCGCCGCCGGCTGGCTACCACGCCTGGGCACAGCGGTGTGGGGCTTCGTCGTGCTGGCCGCGGTGATTGCGGCGCAAACCCTCGCGGGACGCCTGGCTTACCCAGGGCAGGGCTGGATGGCGGTCTTGCTGCTGCTGGGCGCTGCCCTGGTGGCCGGATTGGGCCTTGGCCTGTCGCGCCAGACAGCCTGGTTGCGCCTGGCTTGCATCGCCCTGCTGGCGCAGGGTTTGGCGCAGGGTTTCATCGGCCTGGTGCAATTCAGCCTGTGGCAAATGCCGGCGCTTGGGCAGTGGTTCAACGCGCACGCGGCCTGGTTTTATCAAATCATCAGCTTCCCCGGCGATGGTCGCATCTACGGCAATCTGCGTCAGCCCAACCACTACGCCACGGCCGTGGCCATGGGCTTTGCCGGGCTGGCCGGACTGGCTCCGCGCCTGCGCCTGCGCACCGTCTGGACCTTCAGCGCCATGCTGGCCTGGGCGCTGGTCGTCAGCGGCTCGCGCACCGGCACCGTGCATGTGTTCGTGGTTGCCCTGCTGGTGGCGCTGGCCGTGCCG
This sequence comes from Thiomonas sp. X19, assembly GCF_900089495.1. Lineage (NCBI taxonomy): Bacteria > Pseudomonadati > Pseudomonadota > Betaproteobacteria > Burkholderiales > Thiomonas > Thiomonas sp. X19. Next base: position 4,149,542 of record NZ_LT605203.1, read on the forward strand.
GGCGCCTGGCGCAACCGGCATTGGCAAGCCTTGCTGGCCGCGCCGCTGCTGTATGCGGCCTGGTGGCTGGTGCTGCGCGAGGCCGACCATTTCGGCTGGATCAGCTATCTCGACGCCGTCACGCGCCAACTCGACCAGCCGGTCAACGCCCGTTCCATCATCTGGCGCAACGCCTGGCAAGTGTTCCAGATGCATCCCATCAGCGGCTGGGGCTGGGGCCAGATCGGCTGGGGCCTGGAGCAGACCACGCTGGCTGGCCACCTGCACCCACTGCCGCTGGACAACATCGACAACGCCCACGATCTGATCCTGCAACTGCTGGCCGAAACCGGGGTGGCGGGCACCTTGCCGGTGCTGGTCGCCGCGCTGGTGTGGCTGTGGCAGGTGGTGCAGCCCTGGCGTGTTGGGCTAGCGGGCGCGGCGCGGCGCATCGCCCTGCTACCGGGCTTGATGACCGCCAGTTTCATCGGTCTGCACAGCCTGGTGGAATACCCACTTTGGTATGCGTACTTCCTCCTGGCGTTTGCGTTCGCCCTGGGCTGGGCCGAGGGCGCGGCGGCGCCGGCGCAACGCGTGCCGGCTCAATGGAAGCGACCCAACCTGGGGCCGTGGCGCAGCGTCGGCATCGCCGCCGGGGTGCTGGCGCTGCTGTTCACCTTCAAGGCGGCCATCGACTACACCCGCACCGCCGAGGTCTACGGCGGCGACCCCCAGAGCAGCCTGGCTGCGCGCAGCACCGCCTTGCGTGACGACTGGTTCTTCCTGCCGCTGGCCCAGTTCACCGAGGCCGCTTCCGTGCTGCCCTCACCCGACGCCAGCCGGGGCGATTTGCTGGCCGATCTGGCGCTGCTCGATCGCTCCTCCCACGCCTGGGGCGATCCCGGGCTGCTGTCGCGCCGCATGATCGTGCTGCTGCGTCTGGGCGAAACACAAAAGGCACTGGACCTGGCGCGCTACACCGCGCACGCCTTCTGGCGCTATGCGCCGCAAACCGCCAGGAACTTCGGCGCCCTCGCCGCCGAGGCCGGGCTGCAGAACAATCCGAACGTCGCGCGCATCATGGATGTGCTGCACAAGGCGCCTGTGCTTCGCCGCATCGTCGTGCCACGGCAATAGCCCAAGCCGGTTCAGGCCCGTCAAGTGGCGTCGAGAAGCAGCCTTTGCCGGCCTGCGTGGCGTTGATGCGCCATGCAAAGCGCATGGCAGCACGATCATGCAGCTTCGGCTTGCAGGGGATTTTGCGGCGGCGCAGAATAAACCGGAATCGCCGCGGATTTGCATCCCTGGCGTGCTTCGGCCCGATCTGCCTCGGGCTGCATCAGATCCTTCGGAGACTGTTCTTGCTACCCCCCCGCTTGCGCCAATTGCTGGCTGACCCAGACTTTCGCGAAGGCTTTCGCGACATGCGTGCCGTCGGCCTGGGCATCAGCGCCTGGGGCCTGGTCACCGGCGTGGCCATGGTCAAGTCCGGCCTCAGCGTCTGGCTGGCGCTGGTCATCAGCCTCACGGTGTATGCCGGCAGCGCCCAACTCGCCGTCCTGCCCTTGATTGCCGCCGGGGCACCCCTGGCCCTGGTGCTGGGCGCGGCTTTTTGTGTGAACCTGCGCTTCGTCGTCTTCAGCGCGCAAATGCGCCCTTACCTGGAGCGCCTGTCGCTGTTCAAACGCGTGGCTTATGGCTACCTGATCGGCGATGTGAACCTGGTGGTCATGCTGCGCCGCCATCCCGTGGCCCACGGCACCACCGAGCAGACGCGCTATTTCCTCGGCGGCGGCACGGTCAACTGGCTGTTCTGGCAGATACCGTCCATTGCCGGCATTTTCCTCGCCAACCTGTTTCCCGACTCCTGGGGCGTGGGTTTCGCCGGCACGCTGGCGTTGCTGGCCATCGTGCTCGGGCTGATGGCCAACCGCGCCGTGGCCGGGGTCATCGTCCTGGCTTCCGCCCTCAGCACCGCCCTGTTCTGGCTGCCACTCAAGCTCAATCTCGTCCTCGCCATTGCGCTGGCACTGGTGGTCGGCATGAGCTGGGACGCGTGGAGCCAGCGCCGCACCGGCCTGGCGATGTAAGCCGCACAGCCTGAACCCCATGCAACTCGAAACCGAAATCGCCCTGGTGGCGGGCCTCACCGCCGTGACCATCGTCACGCGCGCCATGTTCCTGTTCCCACACAAGGCCTGGAATCTGCCCTCGCGCCTGCGGCTCGCCCTGCGCTACGCACCGGCTGCCGCCCTGGCTGCGGTGGTGGCGCCCGAGTTGCTGCTGGCGACCGATCTGGGACCCTCCTGGGTCAAGCTCGGCGCCGCGGTCGTTGCCAGCGGCTACTACCTGTGGCGCCGCGGCATCCTCGGCACCATCGTCAGCGGCATGGCGGCGTATTGGATCTTGATCGGACTGCGCGCCTGGCTGGGCTGACCTTGACGCGGCGTCGGCGCCAGGTCGGCGCATCGCGTTCAGACGGCGGCAGACTTGCCTGGAAACTGCGTCTGTCCAGCATCCGGATTGGGGCAGATGACCCAACGGTTCTTGCCGCTGCGCTTGGCCGTGTACATGGCGTCGTCGGCACGCTGCAGCAACTCGAAGTTGTTGCGCGCGTGTTGCGGCACCATGGCCACACCGACGCTGGCGGTGACCTGCGTGCGTGGATGCAGGCCGAGGGACGCATCGCGCACGGCGCACACCAGTTTTTCGGCCAGCACGCCGGCATCGCGCTCGCTGCGCAGCAGCGCCACCACGACGAATTCATCGCCACCGAGGCGGCCGACGACGTCCTCGCCGCGAACGCTGGCGGCCAGGGCCTTGGCCACATGCATGAGCAGGCGGTCGCCCTCATGGTGGCCGAGGCTGTCGTTCACCGGCTTGAATCCGTCCAGGTCGATGAAGCACACCGCCAACAGCTCGCCAGGCTGGCGCCGTTCCAGGGCGACGTCCAGCCGGCGCATGATGGCGCGGCGGCTGAGCACGCCGGTGAGCGCGTCGTGCTCGGCCTCGCGCTGCAGGAGCGCATGGCGGCGCACCTGGGCGGAGACATCGCGCACGAAGCACAGCAGCGAGACCATGCTGCCGGCGTCATTGCGCAGGGCTGACAAGGTCCATTCGCTCCAGATCCGTTGCCCACCGGGCAAATGGTGCGGCCGCTGCACGACGGACGATTGCAACTCGCCCTGCCTGATGCGCCGCAGGGTGTCATGCCACTGCGGCAAGTTTTCAGGCGCCACGCCACGATCGAGGCAGTCCAGCCGCAAGCTCTCGCTGGCGGTGTAGCCGAGGATCTGTTCGGCCGCGCGCGACCAGCGCGTGACACGCAGAGCGCCATCGGTTTCCACCACGCCCCATGGCGCATTGAGCATGTGCTGCTCCAGCAGCCAGTTGGACCGACGCAGCGATTCGGCCAGCACGACGTCGTTGTGGATATCGAACGCAACGGTATAGACGGCCGTCACCTCGCCCTGCGCGGTGAGTTCGGGAAACACCTGGACGCGGCCCCAGCGCGGCGGCTGCAGGTGGGTCAACAGGCGTTCGTACTCGGCTGGCTGGCCCTGGAAGGCCAGTGCAAAGGCGTTTTGGGCTCGCTCCCAGGCCTCGACGCCGTAAAGCTCGGCCAGGGTTCTGCCGAGCAAGGCCTGCGCCGGCAACCGGGCCCAGCGCAAGTAGGGCGGATTGCAGAAGGTCAGGCGGGATTGCACATCCCAGCGGCCGATGGGAAGGTCGACGGCCTCGAGCAGGCGGCGGACCGCGGCCGAGTCGGTGAGATCGTCAAGGGGAAAGGTCGTGGCCATGCCGGGCTCACAGGCGCGTGCGCCAGACCCCAGGTCCAGGAAGCTGCTGTTTGCGGCTCCGCCCCGGCGTGATCCATCTCAACCGCCCCATACCGCCCCCTTGGCCTCACATCGTCGCGCCGGGATGTCTTGGCCCAATGCGCGTGGTCAAAGCATACGTCCAGATTCAGACTGTTTTGTGCGGAACGACCCCGATCCAGGCCTACACTGCTGTTCAATTGTTCACGGTTTTGCAGTATTTTTTGTCTGTTGCCTTCCTGCTTGTCAGCCACGCCGCTTTCCACCGATCCCAACATTCCCATTCCATGACCCGTGCAACCAAAATCGTGGCCACCATCGGCCCGGCCAGCGCCTCACCCGAAGTCCTCGAACGCATCATCCGCGCCGGGGTCGATGTGGTTCGGCTGAATTTCTCCCATGGCAACGCGCAAGACCATATCGACCGCGCTGTCCTGGTGCGCGACACGGCCAAGCGCTGCGGCCGCGAGGTCGCCATCATGGCCGATCTGCAGGGGCCGAAAATCCGCGTCGGCAAATTCGCCGGCGGCAAGATCCTGCTGGAAAAGGGCAATCGCTTCACCCTGGACGCGGAGTGCGAACTGGGCAATGCGGACATCGCCGGGCTGGACTACAAGGACCTGCCGAGCGACGTGAAACAGGGCGACCGGCTGCTGCTCAACGATGGCCTGATCGTGCTCGCGGTCGATGCGGTGGAGGGCTCGAAGATCATCACCACGGTGGTCATCGGCGGCGAGCTGTCGAACAACAAAGGCATCAACAAGCAGGGCGGCGGCCTGTCGGCACCGGCCCTCGCGGCCAAGGACATGGAGGACATCCGCACCGCAATGGCTTTCCAGGCCGACTATCTGGCCGTGTCGTTCCCGAAGAGCGCCACCGATATGGAACTGGCGCGGCAGTTGGCGAATGTGGCCGGCGCGGCCCATGGCCACAAGCCGGCGCTCATCGCCAAGATCGAGCGCGCCGAGGCCATTCCGGCGCTGGCGGAAATCCTGAAGGCGTCCGACGGCATCATGGTGGCACGCGGAGACCTGGCGGTTGAAGTCGGCAACGCCGCGGTACCGGCGCTGCAAAAACGCATGATCCGCATGGCCCGCGACATGGACCGCGTGGTGATCACCGCGACGCAGATGATGGAGTCCATGATCACCAACGCCGTGCCCACCCGCGCCGAAGTGTCGGACGTGGCCAACGCCGTACTCGACGGCACCGACGCGGTCATGCTCTCGGCGGAAACAGCCGCCGGCAAATACCCGGTTGAAACGGTGGAAGCCATGGCCAGCATCTGCGTCGAAGCCGAGCGCTTCGAGGAAATGAAACTCGAGCGCGACTTCGTCGACAAGAGTTTCACGCGCATCGACCATTCCATCGCCATGGCGGCGCTGTTCACGGCGCACCATCTGGACTGCAAGGCCATCGTGGCGCTCACTGAGTCAGGCTCCACCGCGCTGTGGATGAGCCGCCACCGTGTGCGCATGCCCATCTACGCGCTCTCGCCCAAGGTAAGCTCGGTGCGCCGCATGACGCTCTACCGCAATGTGCGTCCGGTGCACATGCAGTTTTCCAATGACCGCGACGAAGCGCTGAAGCAGGCCGAAATCCTGCTGGTGAAAAATCATGCGCTAGCCATTGGCGACAGCTACGCCATCACCTGCGGCGAGCCCATGGGCGCCCCGGGTGGCACGAATATGCTCAAACTCATGCGCGTGAATCGCTGAGTCCGTGCGGCTCCGAACAGCCCTGCGGCTGTTTGGGCGCGGGCGAACGACTCGCAGTCATCCTTGCCCGAAGCCTAGGCCCCAAACAGAAACAAGCCGCGTGGCAGCGGCTCAAGCACCGGCCTTCAGGCTGGCAGAATTTGCAAGCGCGTGCCGCCAGCCAGTTCGACCACATCGCCTGAAGTCAGCACCGCAGGTACCAGGCCGAGCGCGGCGCCGTTGATGCGCACACGCTGCTCGCCCTCGACTTGGGACAACTCGTAGCCACGTGGATTGCGCTGAATCGACACGACCATGACACCATGTTGGCCGAAGGTGGTTTGCGGCTTGCTGAGCACTAGCTCGGTGCCCGCTGCGGCACCGCTGACCACGCGGATCTTGAACGCCGGCAAGCCGCCATCCTGATGTTGCGTCGGGCTGTAACTGGAGGTGGTCACCCCACTGCGCGAATTGCGAAAGCTGGTTCCAGTCCCGCCCGAATTGGTGAAGCCTGTGGGGCCGAAGCGAGAGTTGCCGAACCGCGAGCCGGCAAAGGCGGATTGCTTCGAGTCCGACAGCAGGCGCAGGGTGTATTTGCCGATGTCCAGCGAGTCGCCCTCGTTGAAGGCGGCACGCTTGATCGGCTTGCCGTTGATGTAGGACCCGTTGGTGCTGCCCAGGTCCTGCACCACATAGCCATCGCCTTCGCGCAGCAACACGGCATGCTCGCCGCTCACGGCCAGGTTGTCGATCACCACATCGTTGTGCGGGCGCCGCCCCAGGGTGACGCGGTCCTTGTTGAGAACCACTTCCTTGAGCACTTTGTCGTCGAGAAAGATGACCAGTTTGGCCATGGCGATCTACCTTGTGTGTTGGAGTTGAGGGCACGGGAACATCGGGCGTCGCATTGGGCAGGGAGGAAGCTTGCGTCTTTGTACGATCAAACGCATGCACCTTGGTGCAGCGTCACGATGATGACGGAAATATTATCGCGCCCGCCGGCCAAATTGGCCTCCTGCACGAGGCGAAGGGCAGCAGCTTCAGCGGCATCTTCATAATCGTTCAGGATGGTCTGGATGCTGTTGTCGGACAACATGTCGCTCAGGCCGTCGGAGCACAGCAGGATCCGATCCCCCGGCAACACTGGGGTCATGCCGAGCTCCGGCTCCAGGGACAAATCCACACCCAAAGCCCGCGTCACCAGATTCTTCACGGCTTTCGCTCCGGCGTCACCCACCCGAACGAGGCCCATGTCGATCTGCTCCTGCAGCAGCGAATGATCCTTGGTGATCTGCGTCAGGCGCTGCTGGCGCAGCAAGTAGGCACGCGAATCGCCCGCGTGGCCAAGCACCGCCACATTGCCGGTAAAGGCCACGGCAACCAGTGTCGTGCCCATGCCGGAGTAACGCAGATCTTGCTTGGCGGAGCGGTAGATCTGGGTATTCACGCGCCGGATGGATTCGCGCATGGCATTCGACAAGTCAACGGCGCTGATGCGCGGGTACTCGGCCTTGAGGCGCGACAGGTCGGCATTGATCTGCGCCGCAGCCACGCCGCTGGCAACTTCGCCGGCCGCATAGCCCCCCATGCCGTCGGCCAGCACCGCAATGCCAGCGACCGCGTCGCAGGCGATGGCGTCTTCGTTGTGCTCGCGCACCCGGCCCATATCGGTGCAACTGGCCATCTCCAATTGCAGGGCGCGCGGCTTGTCGGCAAGGCTTGGCATAGGGATCGGGGTCTGGATGAGTTGTTTGGGCGATGGTCAGGAACCGTGAGCAGTCATGGTGTTCCGACGACGCTGCCAGTGTCCGGCACCCCAGACGATGGCAGCGCCGACAGCACCGGCCAGGGCCGTTGCCTGCTTGGCCCAGGGCTGTTGCTGCACCCAGGACTCGGTCGCCGGATCGGTCACCACCAGGCCACCGGCGATCCAACCTAACAGTATGGCACCGAGCGTGATGATGATAGGGAACCGCGTCATCAGCGTGATGACCAGTTGGCTGCCCCAGACGATGATGGGCACGCTGAGCACCAGGCCGAACACCACCAGAACCATGCTGTGGTCGGAACCGGCGTTCTGCGCCGCGCCGGAAATGGCGATGACGTTGTCCAGGCTCATGACAAAGTCGGCGATGATGACCGTCTTGACGGCGGCCCATAATCTGTCGGGCGACCGCACGTCGCCGTGAGCGCCCTCGTCATCCTCGGGCTGCATCAGCTTGACGCCAATCCAGAGCAACAGCAAGGCGCCGACAATTTTGAGGAACGGCAGCTTGAGCAAGGTGAGGGCGAAAAAAATCAGCACCACACGCAAGCCGATGGCGCCCGCGGTGCCCCACACGATGGCTTTGCGCCGCTGCGGCAACGGCAGCTTGCGGCTGGCCAGGGCGATGACCACGGCGTTATCCCCGCCGAGCAGAATGTCGATCAGGACAATCTGGCCCAGAGCGGCCCAGAACACGGGGGTGAGAAAGGACTCCAGGGTCAAGGCAAAGCTCCGAACGAATGCTGGGGACACCATGCGCATTCAAGCGCATCACGCTGCAGCATAGCGGGAGAGTGCCCTGGCAAGTGACTCAGGGCTGCGTCGCGGCCAGCGCTGGCCAGGCTTGTGGCGCGATTCAGACGTCGGCCCAGCCAAGCGGCTGTCGCACCGACACCGCGCACCTCGCCAGGGACGCGCGTCAAACCCCAATCAGCCCAGCCGTTTCTGGATGAGTTGGCCCATTTCCGACGGGTTGCGGGTGACGGTGAAGCCGCAGGCGTGCATCACGTCCAGCTTGGCTTCGGCGGTGTCGGCGCCGCCGGCGATGAGCGCGCCGGCATGGCCCATGCGCTTGCCCGCAGGCGCGGTGACGCCGGCGATGAAACCGACGATGGGCTTGGTCATGTGCTGCTTGGCCCAGAGCGCGGCCTCGGCCTCGTCGGGGCCGCCGATCTCGCCGATCATGATGACGCCATCGGTGTCGGGGTCGTCGTTGAACAGCTTGAGCACGTCGATGTGCTTCAGACCGTTGATGGGGTCGCCGCCGATGCCCACCGCGCTGCTCTGCCCCAGCCCCAGCTCGGTGACCTGCCCCACCGCCTCGTAGGTCAGCGTGCCCGAGCGCGACACCACGCCGATGCGCCCCTTGCGGTGGATGTGCCCGGGCATGATGCCGATCTTGATTGCATCCGGCGTGATCAGCCCCGGGCAGTTCGGCCCCAGCAGCAGGGTGCGCTTGCCGCCGCCGGCCTCCTTGGCGCGCATCCTGGCGCGTACTTCCATCATGTCGCGCACCGGAATGCCCTCGGTGATGCAGATGACCAGATCGAGGTCGGCCTCGACGGCTTCCCAGATCGCCGCGGCCGCGCCGGGGGGCGGCACGTAGATGACGGAGACGGTGGCTCCGGTGGCCGCGCGGGCCTCGGCCACGCTGGCGTGGATGGGAATGCCCTCGAAGTCCTCCCCGGCCTTCTTCGGGTTGACCCCGGCGACGAAGGCGGCGCGGCCGTGGGCGTAGTCGCGGCACATGCGGGTGTGGAACTGGCCGGTCTTGCCGGTGATGCCTTGGGTGATGACTTTGGTGTTCTTGTCGATGAGGATGGACATACAAGCCTCCGAGCGGGGCCAAGTTTCGGTCGCTGCGCTCCCGCGATACTTGGCCCCGGATTGAATGGGCGTCCAAAGCTTGGGGCGGCCCTGCGCTTTGGACGTGCAGAAAGGATGGAGAAAGGCTCCGGAAAGGGGTGTGGGCTCAGGCCGCCGCGGCGACGACCTTCTGGGCGGCTTCGGCCAGGGTTTCGGCGCTGATGATGGGCAGGCCGGACTCGGCCAGCATCTGCTTGCCGATGTCCTCGTTGGTGCCCTTCATGCGCACCACCAGCGGCACCTTGAGCGCCACGGCCTGGCTGGCGGCAATCAGCCCTTCGGCGATGGTGTCGCAGCGCATGATGCCGCCGAAGATGTTCACCAGGATGGCTTTGACATGCGGGTTGTGCAGCATGATCTTGAACGCGGCGGTGACTTTCTCGGCCGTGGCGCCGCCGCCGACGTCGAGGAAGTTGGCCGGCTCGCCGCCGAACAGCTTGATGGTGTCCATGGTGGCCATGGCCAGGCCGGCGCCGTTGACCAGGCAGGCGATGTTGCCGTCGAGCTGGATGTAGGACAACTCGTGCTTGGAGGCTTCGATCTCTGCGGGGTCTTCTTCGTCGAGGTCGCGCAGGGCTTGCAGCTCGGGGTGGCGGAACAGGGCGTTGTCGTCGATGTTGAACTTGGCGTCCAGGGCCTTGACGCTGCCGTCGCCTTGCACGATGAGGGGGTTGATCTCGGCCAGCGAGGCGTCGTTGTCCCAGAAGGCGCGGTACAGCCCTTGCAGGGCGGCGGCGCCTTGGGCCCGGCTGGCTTCGGGCAGGCCGATCTTGGCGCACAGGGCCAGCGCGTCGGCGTCTTGCAGGCCGGTGAGCGGATCGACCCACACCTTGTGGATCTTCTCGGGGCTGTGGGCGGCGACGTCTTCGACGTCCATGCCGCCCTCGCTGGAGGCCATCACCACCACGCATTGCGCCGCGCGGTCGATCACCAGCCCGGCGTAGTACTCCTGGCGGATGTCGGCGCCTTCTTCGATCAGCAGCCGCCGCACGGTCTGGCCCGCAGGCCCGGTCTGGTGGGTGATGAGTTGCATGCCAAGCATCTGCCCGGCCAGGGTGCGCACCTCCTCCACCGAGCGCGCCAGCTTCACGCCCCCGCCCTTGCCGCGCCCGCCGGCGTGGATCTGCGCCTTGACCACCCACACCGGCCCGCCGAGTTGCTGCGCCGCATGCACGGCCTCATCCACCGTGTACGCGGGCGCGCCGCGTGGCACGGACACCCCGCATTCGCGCAAGATCTGTTTGCCCTGGTATTCGTGAATCTTCATGTTCGGAGGCCTCTGGCAGGTTAGGGTGGAGTTGAACAGGCGCTTCAGGTGGATTGGAATGCGTGTCGTCAGCCGGATCGCGAAGCACCGCCGGCGCTCACGCTGCTGTCGGAATTGTGCGCCGCAGGCCTGGCCCAGCGGGGGTAATAGCGCAGCACGGCGGGGCCGTCCAGGCGGAGCGCGTGACAGCGGTCGAGTTGGAAGGGCTGCTTGCCCTCGCTGGCTTCCGGGCGCACCACTTCGCCGGCAAACGCCTGGATGGCGGCCGTGGGCAGGACGCGGGTGAGTTCGGTGATGTGGGTGCAGCCCAGAGCCCCGTGCAAGCGTTGCCTGACCGCAGGCGAGAAGCCATGCATCAGGTTCAGGCCGATGAGACTGCGGTAGGCGTCGCCATAGTCTTCGCAGTAGCCGGGATAGGGCGCGGCCAAGGTATGCGCGTCGGCGTCGACGATGTGAAACGCGATGTCGATGGTCAAGGTCAGCCGCATGTGGTGAATGGGCTGCCCGGCGCGGCGCAGGCCGGCAGTCAGCTCGAAATCGCGCGTTTTGGTGTCGATCAACTCGGCCTCGATGTCCCACAGACCATCGTCACGGGCATAAACCTGCAGGCTGATGGACCGCGTTTGCACCAGGCGGCGGGAGGTCGAGCGTGCGACATGCGCGAGGCCCTCAGCGGGAGCTGACGTGGCTAGAGGCGGCGCTTTGTTCTGGTTTTCGGTCGGTGACACGGGAATTGATGCAGCGCAAAAATTTAAGTTTAGCAGTGCATACGGCGGGGATGCCGCCCATTCAATCGGCAGCGTCGGGCGGTGGAGTGTCGTCAGGATGCTCCTGCGGGTCTTCATGCGGGTCAGAGTCCGGGGCGTCGTCCATGGCGCCCTTTCGGTGCGTCGCGGCATGCAGCTTCATCGCCTGCCGTATCACATCGTGCGGGAAGCCACGCGCAGCCAGGAAACGCTGCTGCCGCGCATGCTCCTGGGGGCTGCTCACAGGCTCGGGATGGCGCTTGCGCAGAATGCGCAACGCCCGCGCCAGATCGTCCTGCAAGGGCGCGTTGAGCGCGTCAAGCGCGCCGCTCACAGTGCCCTCGTCCAACCCGTGCATGCGCAGTTCCTGGCCGATGCGCTGGCTGCCGTACTTGACCGATCGCCTGCGCACCAGGGATTCGGCGAAACGCTGCTCGTCGAGCAGGCCAAGCGTCTGTAGCTCATCCAGCATGGCAGCGAGCTCCGCCCGATCGGGCGGAAGGTCGCCCGCCTTGCGGGTGCGCGAGAGTTTGCGTTCAAGCTCGGCACGGCTGTGCTCGCGCATGGTCAGCAGTCTCAAGGCCCGCGCCTTGAGACTGCTGGTTCCCCCAGGGGGTTCGTCTTGCGCCACCCCGCACCCCGACGGGGATCGCGAACCTTGGGACGACCCGGCGGTTTGCTTGGGGACGTGCCTGCCGCTCACGCGTCCACTGAAACTGCGGCAGCTTGCAGGCCGGGCACGCCGAGTTGTTCGCGCACGGCGTTTTCGATTTCAGTGGCGATGGCCGGGTTCTCTTTCAGGAACTCGCGGGCATTGTCCTTGCCCTGACCGATTTTTTCACCTTTGTAGGCATACCAGGCACCGGATTTATCGACGATCTTGGCGTTCACGCCGAGGTCGATGATTTCGCCTTCGCGCGAAATGCCCTCGCCATACAGAATGTCGAATTCGGCCTGCTTGAACGGCGGCGCCACCTTGTTCTTCACCACCTTGACCTTGGTCTCGGAGCCGATGACTTCCTCGCCTTTCTTGATGGCGCCGATGCGGCGGATGTCCAGGCGCACCGAGGCGTAGAACTTGAGCGCGTTGCCACCGGTGGTGGTTTCGGGATTGCCGAACATGACGCCGATTTTCATGCGGATCTGGTTGATGAAGATCACCATGGTGTTGGTGCGCTTGATGCTGCCGGTGAGCTTGCGCAGCGCCTGGCTCATCAGCCGCGCTTGCAGCCCCGGCAGCGAATCGCCCATTTCCCCTTCGATTTCAGCCTTGGGCGTGAGCGCGGCGACCGAGTCGACCACGACCAGGTCGACCGAACCGGAGCGCACCAGCGCATCGACGATTTCCAGCGCCTGCTCGCCGGTGTCGGGCTGGGAGATCAGCAGGTCTTGCAGGTTGACGCCCAGCTTCTGGGCGTATTGCGAGTCCAGCGCATGTTCCGCGTCGATGAAGGCGCAAACGCCGCCGAGCTTTTGCATCTGGGCAATGACCTGCAGCGTCAGCGTGGTCTTGCCTGAGGATTCGGGGCCGTAGATTTCCACCACCCGGCCGCGCGGCAGGCCGCCCACACCGAGGGCGATGTCGAGCCCCAGCGAGCCGGTGGACACGACCTGGATGTCCTCCACCACCTCGCCCTCGCCCAGGCGCATGATGGAACCCTTGCCGAACTGTTTTTCAATCTGTGACAGCGCGGCAGCCAGTGCCTTGGCCTTTTCCGCGCTCACCATGGTTTTGCCCTGTTCCATTTGTCCTGCCCCGATTGTTTCACGATGGATCAGAATTTATCACACCTGTATATAAAAACAGCCGAACACACGCACCGAGCCCAAGAAAAAAGGGGCTTGCGCCCCTTTTGAACAGGCACCTGCACAACTGACTCAGAAGCTGTAGCCCACTGCCACGGTGTAGACGATGGGATGGAAGTTGATGTGCGTCTTGGCCTGCGAGGTGATGAGACTGGGATTGATCGGCGAATAGGACGTGGACGTCAGATCGCTCTGCACATCGGCGACGGCCACTGTTCCGACCACCGACCAGCGCGGGTCGATGTGATAGATCAGCCCGACATGCGCTGCTGCGCCCCAGGAGTCCGACAGACTGATCTGGGTGGGGCCGAGATGGTCGGTGAGCGAACTGAGCGCCTTGGTGTTGGTGAAGCGCGTGTAGTTGATGCCCAGACCGACGAAGGGATCCCACTTCGATTGCTTGCCGAGGATGTGGTAGTTGATGAAGGCCGTGGGCGAGATGACGTCGACATCGGTGATGCCCACTCCGGGTTTGACGCCGACCTTGGCCCAGTTGGCGCCCATGGCGTCGGTTCGCACCCGGGGCGGATAGCCCAGCACCAACTCGAAGCTCCAGGGCCCCGGCAGGTCGCGGACAAAGGTCAAGCCGAGCGTCGTGGCATTGCCAACGTTCAGGTTCAAGCCGGGCGGCGTGTTGTAGCCGCTCAAGTCCGCCGAGCTGGAATGATTTTGCAGATAGGCCAGGCCGACGAACACGGTATTGGGCGTGGCCGAATCCGCATGGGCGCTGGGTGCGGCAAAAACCGCGGCCAGCGTCAGAGCGGCCGCAACCGGAGCCAGCGACCAGGATGATTGACGCAGAAAAGTTGTCATGTGAGATCTCCTTGTCGTGTGGTCATTGCGCCCAGCCGAAACCCTTCATCGCCTGCAAAGTTGCGTTGGCGATGACCTGATAACCGGCGGGTGTGGGGTGAACCGAATCGGCGAATAGCCAAGTACTCAGATTGGCGCTGGTGGCGCCGGCGGCAGTGAAGGGTGTGTTCACGTTGCACAACAGGGAACTGGTGGTCGCCGGATTGCACCAGGGCGTGGTGGTGTTGGTGAAGCCAAACTGGGAAGGATCGGCCATTTCCTGATTCAGCAAGGCGAAGCCATCGAGCATCTTCACCGGCTGGCCCTGCAAGTCATTCGTCAAGCGCTGGTTGAACACCTGCACGAGGTTGGACAACAAATAGCAGGGCTGGGTTGGGTCCTGGTTGTTGCACACATAGCCGGCGGGGGGAGCGGCGGGTGGTGATGCGCCGGTGTAAGGCAGGCCGCGGCCGAATGGTGTGACGGAGGAATCGGGCAAGGTGTAGACCAAGACGTACTGCCCGCCCTTGGCGATGATGTTTTGCACCACGCCAGCCAGTTGATCGGCTGCCGCACCCACGGTGGCTTGTGCCACCGCCACAGCTTGCGAAGTCGCCTGCTGCTGCACTGTGGCGATCTGGGCCGGTGTCAGCGGAGTACCGGCCTGCGCCGCCTGGGTCGCGGCTTGCGTCACAGCCTGGGTCACCTGCGTGCTCACATTGCCCAGCGCGGTGAAAATGTCGTTGTTGCCGGCAAGCACGGTAATGAGTTGGCCACTGGTGAACGTACTGAACTGGGTGAGATAGTTCTGCACCTGCTGGGTCACGGGAATGGTGAGCGCGCCGGTGCTATGGCCGATGCCATTCGGGTTGCTGACCATGGAGCCGCCCTGGGCGAAATTGGTACACGACCCTTGGACCGAAAATGCGCAAAATGGCGGCGTAGCGCCGGGCGATGTCGGGCCCTGCAAAGTGAGATAGACCGGGCCTTGCGCCGTACCGTAGCCGATGAGATTCGGGGTCAAACCAAGGCCCATGCTCTTGGCCAAGACATTGGTCCAGTTTCCAGTGGCAGCGCCATTGATCGTGAACTGACCGCCTGCTGGATACGGCAGCCCCGTAAACGACACTTGAGCCCCGTAGGTACTGACTGCCGCAAGGGTATATGCCCCATCGTCAGACAAGCTGTCGCCAAACGCCACGACGGCCTTGAACCCACCCGCAGGCGCCGCTGTCGGAGCCTTGCTCGACGCGTTGACGCTGCTGACGGTCGATAAGGTCGGGGCGCTGGAGCTGCCGCCTCCACCGCAACCTGCAAGAGCCAATGCGCTGGCCAATGCCAGCGCAGTCCAAATGGGATAACGCATGCCGATGTCTCCAGAATGTTGTGGTCAATCGGCTGCAGCTCAAGTTCCGCCTGCAGCCCTGTCACGGTAAAAGCACGACCGTTCGTTTAGATTAAGCGAAGTGGCGAAGGGTGGCAAGTGAGAAAACCCCGGGTTGCGAAAATCCGCCAGTTGTGTAACAAATTGGCACAAGCGTGGAAATCTGCTGGCTTGCGCCCCTGGGCGAGATATTGGGCCGGCCCAATGCTTCACGGCCATGGATGAGCAAGTTGGCTGGTAAGGAAACAGACGGCCAGCCGCGGGGCGATGGCGACGGCTGCGCATCGACTGAGGCGTCGCTCGCCTGCTGGGCCGGATGGAGCGTGCGCGATGCTGAAAAACGCCGTTGCGTCGCGCGAAATCCTCAGCGCTTGTCGGCTGCGGCCCGTTGCAGGCGGTCGCGCACCGCGTCCCAACCGGCATCGGCAGGCAGTGTCTGCGCCCAGATGGCCTTGAGCCCGGCGGCGTCCAGTTCCCGCAGTGCCGCGTAAAGCGCCTGGGCGTAAGCCTGGGCATCGGCCGGCATGGCCAGCCAGCGTGATTGGGGATTGGCGCCCGGTGCGCTCCGCGGCGCCAGCACCCCAATGCGCTGCGCACTCGGCCAGGCGGTGTCGAGCGCATCGGCTTGCAACAAGCGCAAGGGGGTGGCCGGGGCGTAGTGCGAAGCCAGGGCGCCGGGCACGCGCGGGGCCTCCGGCGCTGCGTCCGTTGCGTGCATAGCCATACCCGGCGCCATCCCCGCGCGCTGGGGTTGCAGTCGGGCGTCGAGGTGCGGGTCGGGCAACGCCAACAGGCTTTGCTCTGTGCAGCCCAGCACGGCCGCGATGGCCTGCGCCTCCACGCCGCCAGGCCGCAGGATGCGTGGCAAGCCGTCCATGGCTTGCAGGCGCGTGCAGTCGACGATGGTGCTTTCGATGCCCACGGCACAGGGGCCGCCGTCGAGCACCAGGGCCACGGCCGCGCCCAATTCGGCACGCACATGGGCCGCGGTCGTGGGGCTGATGCGGCCGAAACGGTTGGCCGAAGGCGCGGCCAAGCCACCCTGCCCGCCCTGGAACAAAGCCAGCACGGCCTGAGCCACGGGGTGGTCGGGGCAGCGCAGGGCAATGGTGTCTTGGCCGCCGGCGCAGGCCTCGGCGACGCCTGCGCGGCGCGGCAGGACCAGCGTCAGCGGGCCGGGCCAGAAGGCGGCGATGAGATTGCGCGCCGCATCGGGCAGTTCGGCCGCCCAGCGCAAGGGGTCGGCGTCGCGGTGCAGGTGGACGATGACCGGATGATTCGCCGGTCGGCCCTTGGCGGCGTAGATCTTCGCCACGGCCTGCGGGTTGGCGGCGTCTGCGGCCAGGCCGTACACCGTCTCGGTGGGCAGGCCGACGAGTTCTCCGGCTTCGAGCAAGCGTGCGGCCTGGACGATCTCGCGGGAATGAACGGTGGCCTCCGTGACCCGCCGTGGCCCACGGCCTTCGGCTTGCATCAGAAGGGCTCCAGCCCGAGCACGCTGCAAGCCTGCAGTGCGGCCTGGGCGGCTTGTGCCGTTGTGGCTGCGGTGAAGGTGAGGTGGCCCATCTTGCGTGCGCGGCGCGGCTCGCGTTTGCCATAGAGATGCAGGTGCGCGCCGGGCAGGGCCAGCACACCGGCCCAGTCGGGCTCGCGCTGCTGGCCGGAGGGGTCGAACCAAACATCGCCCAGCAAGTTGAGCATGACGGCGGGGCTGTGCTGGCGCGGCGCGACCAATGGGGCGCCGACGAGGGCGCGCACTTGCAGGTCGAATTGCGAGACGTCGCAAGAGTCCAGCGTGTGATGGCCGGAGTTGTGCGGGCGCGGCGCCATTTCGTTGGCCACCAGGCTGCCGTCGTCGAGCACGAAAAATTCCACGCACAACACGCCCACGTAGTCCAGCCCCCGGGCGATGGCCTGGGCGGCCTGCACCGCGCGCTGCGCCAGGGCGGGTTCCAAGGCGGAAGGCGGCGCGAAGCTGGCGAACAGAATGCCGTCGCGGTGCAGGTTCTGCTGCGGCGGCAGGTGGACGATCTGGCCATCCCGCCCACGGGCCAGGATGACGGACAGCTCCTGGCGCAGGTCGAGCTTGCGCTCCAGCACGCAAGTCACGCCGCCGAGGGCACGCCAGGCGGCAGGCAAATCGGCAGCGCTGGCCACCGTCATCTGGCCCTTGCCGTCATAGCCCAGGCGCGCGGTTTTCAAAATGCCGGGCAGCAGCGATTCGATGTGCGCGGTGCGCGCATCGGCCTCGCTGGCGATGACCGCATGCGGCGCGCAGGCCACGCCCAGGCGCGTGAACAGAGCCTTCTCGGCGCTGCGGTCCTGGCACACGGCCACGGCAGGCGCGTGCGGCGCGAGTTGCACATGCGCGTCCAGCCAGTCGAGCGTCGCGGCCGGAACGTTCTCGAACTCGATGGTCACGGCCGCCGTGATGCGCGCGAGTTGGTGCAAGGCGTCGGCATCGTCGTATGACGCGCGGACATGGTTCGGCGTGACCTGGGCGGCCGGCGCGTGCGCGTCGGGTTCCAGCACCGCCACGGTGTAACCAGCGGCTTGCGCCGCCTGCGCGAACATGCGTCCGAGCTGGCCACCGCCGAGCACGCCCAGGGTCGCGCCGGGGGCGATGAAGTCTGTGGGATGGGCTGTCATGCGGGCATCAGCGCAAAAATGGTGTGAGAAAAGCTGGCGCGTACGCTCTGGCAAAGCGCACGCGGGGCTTGGCGCGGAACAACGCCGAACAAGCCAACGAGACCGCCGGCACAGCAGGCGCTGGCGCCATCAAAGCCCGACACGCATGGCCTCGGCCTGTGCGGTTTGCCCGGCGCGAAAGGCGTCGAGCCGGGCCTGCAGCGCCGCGTCGTGCGCCGCCAGCATGGCCAGCGCGAACAGCGCGGCATTGGCCGCCCCGGCCTCGCCGATGGCGAAGGTTGCCACCGGAATGCCCTTGGGCATCTGCACGATGGACAGGAGCGAGTCTTCACCGCGCAAATACTTGCTGGGCACGGGCACGCCCAGCACCGGCACGGTGGTCTTGGCCGCCAGCATGCCGGGCAAATGGGCCGCGCCGCCGGCGCCGGCGATGATGGCCGCCAGGCCGCGGCCGCGTGCGGCCTCGGCGTAGGCGAACAAGGCGTCGGGCATGCGGTGGGCCGAGACCACGCGGGCCTCGTGCGCCACGTCGAAGCGTGCCAGCATCTCGGCCGCATGCCGCATCACGTCCCAGTCGGAACTCGAACCCATCACCACACCGATCAAGGCCATGCCGTTTTCTTTCGTGTTGCTTGTTGATGCGGAGCTGTTCCGGCTTGCTCCGAAATCCGCCCATTTTACGGGGGCCGGTATGCTTGCGGCTGACGCTCAGGCCCGCCCTGCAAGCCCCCACGCCCTGCCCTGCGGTGCGCCCTGGAAATCGGCCGTGGCGCCCCCATCTATGCGTTTTGGAGAACTCATCATGATCGACGCAAACCTAGCCAATTTCGAAACCGAGGTGGTCGAAACCTCGAAGACCATGCCCGTTCTGGTGGACCTGTGGGCGCCGTGGTGCGGCCCTTGCCGCAGCCTGGGTCCGGTGCTGGAAAAGCTGGAAACCAGTTACGGCGGCCGCTTCAAACTGGTGAAGGTCAACACCGAGGAAGAGCAGGAACTCGCCAAGGCTTTCGGCGTGCGCAGCATTCCGATGGTGGTGCTGATGAAGGACGGCCAGCCGGTGGACGGCTTTGTCGGCGCTCTGCCCGAAGGGCAGATTCGTGAGTTCCTCGACAAGCATGTGCCTGCCTCCACGGACCAGGATGACGCTCACGAGGCGCCGGATGCCATGGCAGACGCCGCGCCCGTCTCCGAGTTGGAGCAACTGCAACAAGCGCTGGCCACCAACCCCGCGAACGATGCGGCGCGCGGCGAGTATGTCAAGCTGCTGCTGCAGGAGGGCCGCCTGGACGACGCGCGCCGCGCCTTCGAGCCGCTGGCCGGCAAGGTGGCCCTCGACCGCCTGGCGAGTGCGCTGAAGCACTGGCTGGACGCCATCGACGCCGCGGCAGCGGCTGCCGACATCGCCACGCTGCAAGCGGCAATCGCCACGAACAAGCGCGACTTCGCCGCCCGCTTCGCCCTGGCCCAACACCACATGGCGGGGCAGCGCTGGACCGAGGCGATGGACGAACTGCTCGACATCCTGATGCGCGACAAGAGCTGGAACGAGGATGCCGCACGCAAGGCTTATGTCGCCATCCTCGAACTGATCGCGCCGCCGGTGGTCAAGCCCGCGGAAGGCCAGGCGCCCGCCACCGACCCCACGGTGGAAAGCTACCGCCGCCGCCTGAGCATGGTGGTCTTGAGCTGAGGCGCGAGCCAGAAACCCGAAAGCCGAGGGCCCGCTGCGTGCGGGTCCTCGGCTTTCGGAACATGGTGCCTGAACCGACGGCTCAAGCCGGCCCGGTGATGCGCTCCAGCGCCTCGCGGTATTTGGCCGCGGTGCCGTCCAGCACCTCGGACGGCAGGGTGGGCGGGGGCGGCTGCTTGGTCCAGCCGGGCACGGTTTCCAGCCAGTCGCGCAGGAATTGCTTGTCGAAGCTCGGCGGCGAGATGCCCTCGCGCCACTGGTCGGCTGGCCAGAAGCGGGAGGAGTCGGGCGTGAGCGCTTCGTCCATCCACACCAGGCGGCCCTGCTTGTCCAGGCCGAACTCGAACTTGGTGTCGGCCAAAATGATGCCGCGCGCCTTGGCGTGGGCCGCCGCGCGGCTGTAAATCTCCAGGCTGACGTCGCGCACCTGGCCGGCGAGTTCCACACCGATGAGTCGCACCATCTGGCCGAAGGCGATGTTCTCGTCGTGTTCGCCGAGCGCGGCCTTGGTGGCGGGCGTGAAAATGGGGTGCGGCAAGCGGGCTGCCTGCTGCAGGCCATCGGGCAAATCCACCCCGCAAACCTTGCCGCTGGCCTGGTAGTCCTTCCAACCCGAGCCGGCCAGGTAACCACGTACCACGGCCTCGACCGGCAGTGGCTTGAGACGCCTGACGACCAGGCCGCGCCCCCGCACCTGCTCACGCTCGTGCTCGGCCACCACGCTTTCGGGGTCGATGCCGGTGAGATGGTTGGGCACCACATCTTCCAGCAGTTCGAACCAGAAGCAGGAAATGCGCGTGAGCATTTCCCCTTTGCCCGGAATGCCCTGGTCCATCACCACGTCGAAGGCCGAGATGCGGTCGCTTGCCACCATCAGCATGAGGTCGTCGCCCACGGCGTAGTTGTCGCGCACCTTGCCACGCGAGAGCAAGGGCAGAGAAGTGATGGAGGTCGTGAGCAGGGCGTGAGTCATGCGGCTGGGGGGCAGGCTTGGGAACGCCCGGAATTGTAGGCGTCGCCAGCGGCCGCTTGAGGCTTGCGGCGCACGTCATGCGGCACCCCATCACGCGGTGACGGCCGTCGCGGGCAGATGCCCGACCTTCACCAGGATGGTGCAGCCTTCGCGGCTGAAGGGCTGATGCTGGCTCAGGTGCGGGCTGCGCAACCAGGAGCCGGCGGGATAGTGGCCATGCTCGTCGGGGAACATGCCGCTCAGGACCAAGAACTCTTCGCCCATGGGATGAGCGTGCGTGGCAAACGATGCGCCCGGCACATAGCGCACCGCGCGGCCGCTTTCGCGCTGCTCGCGCTCCAGCGGCTTGCGCCAGACGCCAGCAGCCGGTGAAGGCGTCCACGGCATTGCCGCGGTCAGAGCGCTGGCCTGATGTGCGAAGTTCAACTTCAGCGTCGCGTTCATGCAGAGGAATGTAAAAGGGGGGATGCGTACCTTGCGGCCCTAGGGTTATGCCGCTCCGCATAAACACCGAGGCCAGGTGAAACGCTTGGACACAGTCGATACAAGGTGGCTACATTTACTCGGTACAGTATCTACTAGATTGCAGGACAGCCATGAATCGCTCTCCTCGTTGACATGGTCAGGCGCGACAACTGCCCAGCAGCTTCTTGTCGTGCCGCCCCGAATCCAGTGGTGGCCGGCCGCAGTTCACACCCCGATGAGCGGCGGGGCAAGCCAGGCGCCATGAACCGCTTCACGTGGCCTGCCGAGGCGAAGCGCCGCGGGAAAAAGAGGTCGGCAAGGATGCTAGACACGAGCCGACGCATGAATCTGCAAATTTGGATGCAGTCTGATCGATTTAAACCGAGGAGGAGTTGACATGAAAATGAAATATCTGATGAGCGCCACCGTTCTGGGTCTGGGCATGGCCGCCGCACAAGGCGCCATGGCCATGGATGTGCCCGGTCCGCTGGTGACACCGCAATGGCTCAAGGCGCATCTGAACGATGTGACGGTGGTGGACATTCGTGGTGGCGGCAGTCTCAAGTCGTTCGACGAACAGCCCGTGATGGCCAACCACATGGTCAAGAAATCCGGCGGCCACATTGCTGGCGCCGTGCTGGTGAACTTCAACGACATCCGTGAAACCCGCACGGTGGACGGCGTCAAGCTCAAGGCCATGATGCCCACCGCCGAGTACTTCACCAAGGTGATGGACGACGCCGGCGTGAACAGCGGCAAGCCCTTCGTCATCGTGCCCACCGGCAATGCCGTGTTCGCGATGGACCGTGGCACCCGCCTGTACTTCCAAATGCGCTATTTCGGCGTGCCGCACGGCCAGATCGCCATCCTCAACGGCGGCACCAACGCCTGGCTGAACGCCGGCCTCCCGGTGAGCACCAAGCCTGCCCCGACCGCCAAGGGCGACTGGAAAGCAATGGGTGAAGACAAAGCGCTACTGGCCACGACGGCAGAAGTCAAGGAAGGCCTGAGGAGCGGCGCCGAGCAGTACATCGACGCCCGCCCGACCGCGCAATTCCTCGGCATCGCCAAGAAGCCGATCAACAAGACCGCCGGCCACCTCCCTGGTGCCAAGTCCTTCCCGATCGATGCCATCGTGAAGGATGATCATGGCGCCACCATGTTCCTGAGCGCCGCCGACTACAAGAAAATTTTCCACGACACCAACATCAGCGACAACGCGCCCACCACCACCTACTGCAACACCGGGCACCTGGCTTCGGGCGCCTGGTTCGTGGTGCACGAAATCATGGGCAACAAGAACTCGAAGCTCTACGCGGGCTCGATGAACGAGTGGACCAATCTGGGCAACCCCACGGTCGGCCTGCCGGGCTGAAGATCTGCACAAGACGGGCCTCGGGTCCGTCGACCTCAGCTTTCCGAGTGAAGATCTTCACCCCGCCTCGTGCGGGGTTTTTTACGGGCTGCGCTGGGACAATTTCGCGGTGATTCAGGCAGCGATGCGATTCACCAGCACGATCAGCAGGGTGACGATGACCACCGCGACGATGACGCCGGCCACCACCACATGCTGCAGCTTCAGCGCGGCGAAGTCGCGCTCCCGGTCCTGCCGCCGTCGCAAACCCAACATCGCAGTGGCCACCGCGCCCAGCGCCCGCAAGGTGCCGCGCCGGAAGGATGCCGCTGGCTTTGGGGCCTTGGGTTCCATCGCGCCGACTTGAACACGCATTCGCACTGAAGTGCGCTTACTTGTGCTTGCGCCGGGCCTTGACGCCAGCGGCCAAGGTGCTCATGAGTTGCACCGATTCGTCCCACGGCAGGCAACCGTCGGTGATGCTCTGGCCGTAGGTCAGGCTGCTGGCCTCGTCCTTGCCGGGAGTGAATTTCTGGGCCCCGCCGACCAGATGGCTTTCGGCCATGACGCCGAAAACGCAGCGCTCGCCAGCCGCAAGTTGCGCGGCGATGTTCTGCGCCACATCAAGCTGGCGCTCGGGTTTCTTGTCGCTGTTGGCGTGCGAGCAATCGATCATCAAACGGCATTCCACCTTCGCCGCCTCCAGTTGCTCGCAGGCTTCGCGCACGCTGGCGGCGTCGTAGTTCGGCGTCTTGCCGCCCCGCAGGATGACGTGGGTGTCCTTGTTGCCGCGGGTTTGAACGATGGCCACCTGGCCGCTCTTGTGCACCGAGAGAAACGAATGCGGCCGGCGTGCAGCCTGAATGGCATCGATGGCGATGCGCAGATTGCCGTCGGTGCCGTTCTTGAAACCGATGGGCGCCGACAGCCCCGAGGCCAGTTCGCGGTGCACCTGGCTTTCGGTGGTGCGTGCGCCAATGGCGCCCCAGGAGATGAGGTCGCCGATGTATTGCGGCGAGATCACGTCGAGAAATTCGCTGCCGGCCGGCACGCCCATGCGGTTGATGTCGATGAGCAGTTCTCGCGCCATGCGCAAGCCTTCGTCGATGCGGAAACTCTGGTCCAGGTAGGGGTCGTTGATCAGCCCCTTCCAGCCCACCGTGGTGCGCGGCTTCTCGAAATACACCCGCATGACGATTTCGAGCTCACCCGCATGGCGGCGGCGCTCATGCGCCAGGCGTTCGGCGTATTCGCGCGCGGCCCTGGGGTCGTGGATGGAGCAGGGGCCGATGATGAGCAGCAAGCGGTCATCGTCGCCCTGCACGATGCGATGCACCGCCTTGCGCGTGTCCTGAATCAGCCGCTCGACCGGCGTGCCGGCAATCGGGAAAAAGCGGATGAGATGTTCGGGCGGTGGCAGCGGCATGACATCCTTGATGCGTTCATCGTCGGTGGCTGAGGTCTTCTCGGACGGAGCGGCGCGCCACTCGGGCATCGGGGCTGTCGACTTCGGGGGCATGGAGCTTTCTCCTGGCTGAGTGGAATGCTTGGGCTGCTGCGTCTGCTGCAGGATGGGGGAATTGGAGCGGTCGTCGAACATGGCTGGGTTCCTTGCCGGCCCGGCGAAAAAAAACCGCCGGGTTGAGCCGGCGGTTTTTGGGGGATTTGATCGATTCAGGCTGAACGCTGCCCTCTCCCTCCGCCGGCACGGTGCGAGAACCAGAAATAAAAGTAAAAACCGGAATTGAACATGGCAGGTCGGAGCAATCAGTGCATTGAGTGTAGCCGCGTTCGCGCCGTGGCTGCAAGCCGGGGCTTGGCTGAATTGCAACGCGGGCGCGGCGGCATCCTCTGGCAGATGCAAAGCAATGCGCCCCACAGCGCCACCGTGGCGCACCTACCATTCATGCACAACGGCAGGAAAGAACCAGGATGAGCCAACTCAAAGAGATGAAAGAGATGAAAGATCTCGGCTTTGCCGCGGGTGATGCGCCCAAACTGGACAAGCGCGACACCGCCATCGACCTGCCGGAATACAGCGGCAAGAACGGCGTCGAGGCAGAACTCGCGCAGCTGCGCAACCACATTGGCGAACTGCAAGACCGCATGTTCACCCGCAAGGACCGCGCGCTGCTGGTGGTGCTTCAAGGCATGGACTCGGCCGGCAAGGACAGCACGACCAAGGCCGTGTTCACGGGCGTCAACCCGCTGGGCATGCGCGCGGCGTCATTCAGTTTTCCCACGCCGCTCGAACAGCGGCACGACTATCTCTGGCGGGTGCACGCGCAGGTGCCGCCGCGTGGCTGCATCGGCGTGTTCAACCGCAGCCATTACGAAGACCCGGTGATCAATCTGGTGCACGAGCAAATCGACGCCACCGAATTCGATCGGCGCCTGGCGCAGATTGCCGACTTCGAGCGCATGCTGGCGGAGAACGGCACGACCATCGTCAAGTGCTTCCTGCACATCGGCCACGAGGAACAACGCGAACGCCTGCAGGAACGCATCGACAACCCGGCCAAGCACTGGAAGTTCGACCCTTCCGACCTCTCCGAGCGCAAATTGTGGCGCCGTTACCAGGACGCCTACGAGGCCGCTTTGCGACGCAGCAACGCCCGGCATGCCCCCTGGTTCATCGTCCCGGCAGACCGCAAACCCATCCGCAACCTGCTGGTGGCGCGGCTGGTGGTGCAAGCGCTCGAGGCCATGGACATCCGCGAACCCGACCCGAAACCGGAACTCAAGGGCTTGAAGGTGGTGTGAACCCTGGCGCACGCCGGCCTGGTTCACACATCCACGGACGCGGTCACAAGCAAACGCCAGACTGTCCCCAAGTTTCCTTGCCCCTCGGGGGGAGTCCGCTTGCGGACTTCTGGGGGCCCACAGCCAGTCGCAGGTCCTGCCATGCCCGCACGGGCGCGGCGCCTTGGCAGCGGCGTCTCAGCCCGTGCCGCCCACCGTCATGCCGTCGATACGCAGTGTGGGTTGGCCAACGCCGACGGGCACGCTCTGGCCTTCCTTGCCGCAGGTGCCGACGCCGGGGTCGAGGCGCAGGTCGGAGCCGATGAGACTGACGCGGCTGAGCGCGTCGGGGCCGTTGCCGATCAGCGTCGCCCCCTTCACCGGGTATTGCAGCTTGCCGTTTTCCACCCACCAGGCTTCGTTGGCGGAGAACACGAACTTGCCGCTGGTGATGTCGACCTGGCCGCCGCCAAAGTTCACCGCGTACAGGCCACGGTCGAGGCTGGCCACAATCTCCTCGGGAGATTTGTCGCCGGCCAGCATATAGGTGTTGGTCATGCGCGGCATCGGCACATGCGCGTAGCTCTCGCGCCGCGCATTGCCGGTGGGCTGGCGCTTCATCAGGCGGGCGTTGAGGCTGTCTTGCATGTAGTTCACCAGCACGCCGTCTTCGATCAACACGGTGCGCTGGGTCGGGTTGCCTTCGTCGTCCATGTTCAGCGAGCCGCGGCGGTTGTCCAGGGTGCCGTCGTCCAGCACCGTCACGCCCCTGGCCGCCACTTGCTTGCCGAGCTGGCCGGCGAAGGCGCTGGAACCCTTGCGGTTGAAGTCGCCTTCCAGCCCGTGGCCGATGGCCTCGTGCAACAAGATGCCGGGCCAGCCGCTGCCCAGCACCACGCTCATCTCGCCCGCCGGGGCCGGGCGCGATTCGAGGTTGAGCAGGGCCTGGCGCACGGCTTCGTCGACATGCTCCTGCACCTTGGCTTCGGTGAATTCGCTGAGCGGAAAACGTCCGCCGCCCCCAGCCGAGCCGGTTTCGCGCCGGCCATTCTGCTCGGCGATGACCGAGAGGTTGAAACGCACCAGCGGGCGCACGTCGGCGGCCAGCATGCCGTCGGAGCGCAGCACCATGACCACATCGTACTCGCCGGCCAGACTGGCCATGACCTGCGCCACGCGCGGGTCCTTGGCGCGAGCCATGGCGTCGGCGCGCTGCAGCAGCGCCACCTTGGCGGCGGAATCGAGCGCCGCCAGCGGGTCGACGGCGCCGTACAGCGACTGCCCACCTGTCGCCGGACGCGCCGCGCCGCCGAGCTTGACGCGGCCGCGACCCTGGCGGGCGATGGCGCGCACGGTGCCTGCGGCTTCCATCAATCGCGCTTCGGAAATATCGTCGGAATAGGCGAAGGCGGTCTTGTCGCCCTCCACGGCGCGAATGCCGAAGCCCTGTTCGATGCCGAAGCTGCCGCTCTTGACCAGCCCCTCTTCCAGGCTCCAGCCCTCCGAGCGGGTGTACTGCAGATAGATGTCGGCGTAGTCGAGCTTGTGCTCGAAAGCGCGCGCCAGCGTGCGCTGCAGGGTGGATTCGTCGATGCCGTATGGCGCCAGCAACAGGCGGCGGGCTTCGTCCAGGCGCAACAAGGTGGGGTCGGTCAAGGTGTTCATGCTCCCGATTGTAGAAAGCGGCGCATGCCCCCGGGGTGCATATGGGCAGCGGGGAGCGCACCGGCCGCCCTACACCGCCCTGCCATACCCTGACCTGCCGCGGAATGCAGCCATGCGCGGCCGCCGAGGTGCAAGCCGCGCACGGCGCCGGCGTCAACCCCGCGCGGCGTCAGCCTGCCAATGCCCGCTCTTGCCGCCAAGCTTTTCCAGCAGACGCACATCGGTCATCACCATGCCACGGTCGGCCGCCTTGCACATGTCGTAAATGGTGAGCAAGCCGATCTGCACGGCGGTCAGGGCTTCCATCTCCACCCCGGTGCGGCCCTGGGTTTCGGCGCGGGCGGTGCAGTGCACGGCGCTGGCAGCGGCGTCCACCTCGAACTCCACGGTGACGCGCGTGAGGGCGATGGGATGGCACAGCGGAATGAGGTCGGCGGTGCGTTTGGACGCCATGATGGCGGCGATGCGCGCGACGCCGAGCACGTCGCCCTTTTTCGCGCTGCCGGACTGAATCAGCGCCAGCGTGGCCGGCTGCATGCGGATGGTGCCGCGGGCCACGGCGACGCGCGCGGTCTCAAGCTTGGCGCCGACGTCCACCATTTGGGCCTGGCCGGTGGCGTCGAAATGGGTGAGGGGCGAAGAGCCGGGGCTGGATGACATGGCGTTTGGCGGCTCAGGCCGCCATCGCTGCAGCGATGGCGGCGCGCAATTGGACGGCTTCGGCACGCGCTGCCGTGGCGAAGTCAGGGCCGCTGCTGGCGTAGAGCACACTGCGCGAAGCGTTGATCAGGAAGCGGTGGCGCGCGGCGCGCACCGTGGCGAGCAGATCTCCACCCTGCGCGCCAATGCCGGGAATGAGCAGCGGCGCGTCAGGCGCGATGGCGCGGATGCGGGCGATGTCGTCGGGCCGGGTGGCGCCGGTGACGAGGCCGATCTGACCGTTGCGGTTCCACGACCCGGTGGCCAGGCGTGCAACGCGCTCGAAAACCCGCTCCAAATGCCCCCAGGAATCGGCTTCGCCGCTTCCGCCCCCCGACGGGGCCAAGGAAACTTGGGGCGCCCCGGCATTTCCTTGGGTCGCCAGATGCGGATGCAGACCCTCGGCCGCGAGTTGCAGTGCCTGCAAATCTTCGCCTCCGGGGTTGGAGGTGCGGCAGAGCACGAACAGGCCGCGCTCCGGGTAGTGGTCGATATAGGGGTCGAGCGAGTCCGCGCCCATGAAGGGCGAGACGGTGAGCGCGTCGGCGCCGTAGCGCTCAAAAGCTTCGCGGGCGTAATGCCGTGCGGTGGAGCCGATGTCGCCGCGCTTGGCGTCGAGGATCACCGGCACGCCAGGGGCGTTGCGGTGGATGTGATTGATGAGTTTTTCAAGCTGCGTCTCGGCCCCGACCGCCGCGAAATGCGCGATCTGCGGCTTGTAGGCACAGACCAGGTCGGCCGTGGCGTCGACGATGGCGGCGCAGAAATCGAACAGCCGCGTGGTGTCGTGGGTCCACGGCGCGGGCAGGCGCTCGGGCTCCGGGTCCAGGCCCACGCACAGGCTGCTGGTGTTGCGCTGGCTGGCGGTTTGCCACTGGTCGATGAAGGTCATGCGCGGCATTCTAGGAAGCTGCCATGTCAAGCCGCCGCGCCGCCCGTTTGCAAAGCCAGCGCGAGCTGGTCCTGCGCGAAACACAGGTCGGCCCAGGCCTTGGCCTTGTCCAGCGGGGTGCGCAGCAAATAAGCGGGGTGGTAGCTCACCACCACGGGTATGCCCTGGTGGTGAAACAGCCGCTGGCGCAGGCGGCCGATGGGCTCGGCGCTGCCGGTGAGCTGCTGCGCGGCGAAGCGGCCCAGCGCCAGCAGCAGGCGTGGGCGCACGAGCGTGATCTGGCGCTCCAGAATGGGCTCGCATTGCGCGATTTCATCCGCCTCCGGATTGCGGTTTCCCGGCGGCCGACACTTGATGATGTTGGCGATGAACACGGTACGCGCCGGGTCGTCGCCGCTGCGCGCCAGGCCCACCGCGCGCAGCATGTTGTCGAGCAGCTTGCCGGCGGCGCCGACGAAGGGCTCGCCCTGGCGGTCCTCCTCGGCCCCGGGCGCCTCGCCCACCACCATCACCTGAGCCCGGGCGTGGCCCACGCCGAACACGGTCTGGTGGCGCAGCCCGCCGAGCTTGCAGGCGCGGCAGTCACGGGTGAAGGCGGCAAGCGCGGCCTGGTCGAGCGTGGCGATCTGCTGCAGGCGGGCCGGCGACGCCAGAGGCGCACGGACCGGCGCCTCTGGTGGCCGCATTGCGACGGTAGGGGCTGACGCGCCGGATGGCGGCGCGGCGCGCTCCGCATGCTCCGCGCCATGCGCTCGTCCGCCGGTCTTCTCCTGCGCCGACGGATGCGGCGTTGCCTGCTCGGTGCGCTGCGCGGCGGGGGTGACTGGCCTGGCTTGCAGTTGTTGCGAACCTCCTGGGCGCTCACCCGGCAGCCGGGGCAGCAGCGCCGCGACCTCGGCCTCGCTCAGCAGGCTGCGGCGGACGAAGGCTGCGGGCAAGCCCAGGGCTTGCAACGCGGCGCGCCGATTCGGATCGAGCAGAGGATGGGTCACGGCGCGCCCCTCATGCCAGGTCACGGCGACGGCGCAGCACGTCCACCTGGGCCGACATCACCAGCGCGTCTTCCTTGCACGGCTGGCCGTAGACGTCGAGCGCGGGGTAATAGTTGCGGCGCTTGGCCACGGCATGGAAACCGTAGCGCTCATACAGGCGAATGGCGCGGTGATTGCTCGGGCGCACCTCCAGCCATAGCAAGAGCGCACCCTGCATGGCCGCGGCCACCAACACCGCGTCGAGCAGGTGCCGGCCCAGCCCCAAGCCGTGCAGCGCGGGATCCACGGTGAGATTGAGCAGGTGCATTTCCTCCACCCCCGGCATGGCGACGAAATAGCCCAGCACCACGCCATCCGGCCGCGCCAGAACCTGCACCACATAGCGCGGGTTGAGCGAGTCGGCAAAGTTGCCGCGGCTCCAGGGGAACTCGTAAGCGCGCCGCTCGATGGACATGACCGCGTGCAAGTCCGTTTCGGTCATGGCGCGCAGTTCAGCCTCAGGCTGCGGCGCGTTGAACTGGGCACTCATGGTTGAGTCCCCTCGACGCTGCGCGTCGTCCCTCCGGGAGGGCATTCACCCTTGAGACGGCTCTGCGGGCTCATGGATGGGCTCCCTCGACGCTGCGCGTCGTCCCTCCGGGAGGGCATTCGCCCTTGAGACGGCTCTGCGGGCTCATGGATGGGCTCCCTCGACGCTGCGCGTCGTCCCTCCGGGAGGGCATTCGCCCTTGAGACGGCTCTGCGGGCTCATGGATGGGCTCCCTCGACGCTGCGCGTCGTCCCTCCGGGAGGGCATTCGCCCTTGAGACGGCTCTGCGGGCTCATGGATGGGCTCCCTCGACGCTGCGCGTCGTCCCTCCGGGAGGGCATTCGCCCTTGAGACGGCTCTGCGGGCTCATGGATGGGCTCCCTCGACGCTGCGCGTCGTCCCTCCGGGAGGGCATTCGCCCTTGAGACGGCTCTGCGGGCTCATGGATGGGCTCCCTCGACGCTGCGCGTCGTCCCTCCGGGAGGGCATTCGCCCTTGAGACGGCTCTGCGGGCTCATGGATGGGCTCCCTCGACGCTGCGCGTCGTCCCTCCGGGAGGGCATTCGCCCTTGAGACGGCTCTGCGGGCTCATGGATGGGCTCCCTCGACGCTGCGCGTCGTCCCTCCGGGAGGGCATTCGCCCTTGAGACGGCTCTGCGGGCTCATGGATGGGCTCCCTCGACGCTGCGCGTCGTCCCTCCGGGAGGGCATTCGCCCTTGAGACGGCTCTGCGGGCTCATGGCAATCTCTCGTTTTGACGGCCGCCCAAGCAGCGCGGGCGAACGCCACAACCCGGGCAGACCCGCAAATATTGCCGCGCATGATCGTTTGCCGGCAATGCTTCATGCCGCCTCGACCCGGCGGGCGCGCTCGCGTTCTTCCGTGGTCAGCGCCACCTTGTTGCGCACATAAATGGGCAGGGCCTGCGCGGCGGCGACGCTCTCCCCACGCACATGCGCGGCGCGCGCCAGCCGGGCGACCGCGGCGGCTGTGGGCGCCACGGTCTGGGCCGCACCCAGCTGTTTCTGCCAGGCCGCCGGCAGAGCCGCAGCCAGCGCCGCGCCATGTTCGGCCCAGGCATGGCCCAGCAGTTGCAAGCCCGCTGGCGGCACTTCGCCCAAGGCTTGCACCCAGGCCAGCGCAGCGGCTTGCGGCGATGCGACTTGCGCCGGGGCGGCCAGGCGCAAGCCGCCGTCTGCACCCTGCTGCGCCAGCGCCCAATACAGTTCGCCCATGCGGGCATCGTTCGCCACCAAAAGGGTGGGCGCCTGCGCGGCCGAGCCTTCGGCCGATGCCGCCACGGCGAGCAGGGTGTGAACGGGTACGACCGGAATGTCCAGCCCGAACGCCAGGCCTTGCGCGGCGGCGCAGGCGGCGCGCAAGCCGGTGAAGGCCCCGGGGCCGGCGCCAAAACCAATCAGCCCGATGTCGCGCAACCGGATGCCGGCCTCGGCCAGCAATTCCTGCACCAGCGGCAAGAGACGCTGCGAGGCGCGCGCGCCGCCGGGCTCGGTGCTGGCGAGCACTGCGCCGTCGCCCAGTTGAAGCGCGACCGACAGCCACTCGGTGCTGGAGTCGAAAGCGAGCACATGCAGGGCTGAAGACATGCGGGGGATGAATCGGGCAGGAATGTGGGCGGCGGTTGGACGAAAGCGGTGCAGGCTTGGCGCCCGTTCGCGTGTTGCCACGCGCCTAGCCCCCGCCTGCAGCCAAGTTTAGTCGTCGGCCAGAACCTGTTCACCACCACCGGCCAACACCTGCCCAAAGGCTTGCTGCTGCCTGCCGATACGATGATGCTGATTCTGGCGTTGATTCGGTGGCAAGCCGCAAGTCGAATGGTGCGGAGCATGGAAGGCGCCGGCCGCCTCCTGCTGGGGGCCGACCTGGCCGCTTCGAAGCCCTCGCAACATTTCAGAATTCAAAATCGAGCATGACTTCGCCGCACAAGGCCACCAGTGGCCTTGTGCGGCGAAGTCATGGTTTCAAAGTGGGATCAGTTAGCCGCCGTGCATGCACTGCTCGACGAAGGTCTTGGCTTGGTTGCCGCCAAGGCCCTGGGCCTTGGCCTCCTGCTCACATGTGGCTTTTGAGGGTGCCCCCCCAGCCTGGCCCTGCGCAGCCGAACCCGCTGGCGGCGCTCCAGCGGTCTGGGCATGCGCGGGCACGGCTCCCAGGGAAGCCAGAAGTGCGGCGGCGGCAAGTGTTTGAATCCATTGACTTCGAATGAGTGTGGCTGATTGCATTGGAATGTCCTTGATGAGTGAACGATGTTGCGCAGGATTGAACTGACGCATGGAGCGACTGAGCAATCGCGATGCCAGCACCTGTTTTTTTCTTCAGAATCAAAGCTTTAATCGCTGACCATGGATCAAAAACCGGGGTGTCCGGGCGAAAACCGGGGATCCGACGCCAAAAATGTCCCGCTGAGACGACATGTTTTCCATCATTCGGATAAACCGCTGATTTTTTGACTCATTTTTGTCCCGAACTCACGACAACCTCATTTCCGCACCGTCATTGCCGCGCTGGGGCTGTTCGCCACCCCGCCAACCGCTGGCCGCGTTGCTGGCATGGTTGTCGCGCACCAACGACGCATTTCCCCCGACCTGCTGCTGCCGCCGATGAATCGAACCCGCCGTCTTTTGTGCTCCAGCCTGGCCATGGCCGCCGTTCCTGTGGGGCTCGCGCCCCGTGCCCAGGCACGGGTGCTCACGCGGGAGCGGCTGCCCGCGGCAGTTGCCCAGGCTCTGGCCCAGGCCCGCATTCCCGCCTCGGCCTGCAGCTTCATCGTGCAGCCGCTGGGGCATGCCGAGCCCCGGCTCGCTTTCAACACGACGCAGCCGATGAACCCGGCTTCGCTGATGAAGCTGGTGCCCACCTATGTCGCGCTCAACCTGCTGGGGCCCGCCTACCGCTGGAAGACGCCGGTGTACACCATGGGGCCGTTGCAAGGCGGCGTGCTCTCGGGCGACCTGGCCTTTGTCGGCAGCGGCGACCCGCATCTGATGGCCGACAACCTGTGGAGCCTGGCACAGCGCCTGCGCGACCTGGGGCTGCGCCGCATCGACGGCAATGTGCTGATCGACCGCAGCGCTTTCGACCTGCCACCGCACGACCGCGCCGCCTTCGACGGCGACACCCTGGCGCCTTACAACGTCGGCCCCAACGCCTTCCTGCTGAACTTCGGAGCCATGCGCCTGAGCTTCCAACCCGAGCCGCAGCGCGGCCAGGTGGGCATTGCGGTGGAGCCGCCGCTGGCCGGCTTTCATGTGGCGCAGCGCCCGCGGCTCGATGGCGTGGCCTGCGGCGCGTGGAAAGACCGCCTGCGCGCCAACTTCGAGCAGCCGCTGGCCCCCGCCTTCACAGGGCAGTATTCGCCGCAATGCGGGGAGCAGACCTGGAACATTGCCGCGCTCATGCCGGCCGACGCTTTCGTCCAGGGCATCCTCGCCGCCTTGTTCGCGCAGGTGGGCATTGCCTGGAACGGGCAGGTGGTGTCGGGCCGGCTGCCGCCGACCGCCGCCCTGCTCACGGCCTGGGAGTCCGAGCCGCTGGCGGTGATCGTGCGCGACATCAACAAGTACAGCAACAACGTCATGGCGCAGCAGGTGTTCCTCACGCTGGCGCTGCAAACCTATGGGCCGCCAGCCGACTTCGCCAAGGCCGCGCAAGCCGCCAATCAGTGGCTGGATGCGCATCAGCTCGCCATGCCCGGCCTGGTCCTGGACAACGGTTGCGGGCTGTCGCGCATCGCCCGCATTTCCGCCGACGACATCAACCGCCTGCTGCGCGCCGCCTGGGCTTCCGCGGTGATGCCGGAGTTCATCGCCTCGCTGCCGCTGGCGGGCGAGGACGGCACGCTCAAGCGTCGCTACGACGGCCGCCCCGAAGCCGGCCTGATCCACGCCAAGACCGGCAGCCTGCGCAATGTGTTGAGCTTGGCCGGCTACGTGCAATCGCCGACCACCGGCCGTCGCTCCACCGTGGTGGCGCTGATCAACGACCCGCGCGCGGCCGGCGGCTGGGGTACGATCGAAGCGCTGCTGGACGAAGCTCTGCGCAGCGCCTGAGTCCGGTTCCGTCAGCCTCATCATGCAAATATCCGACTGGTCGGGCTTTACTGCCGCAGCCTTGACCACAGCCTCCTTCGTCCCGCAGGTCTGGCTGACCCTGCGCACGCGCGACGTTTCCGGCA
The DNA here is from genome assembly GCF_900089495.1 of Thiomonas sp. X19. Taxonomy (NCBI): domain Bacteria; kingdom Pseudomonadati; phylum Pseudomonadota; class Betaproteobacteria; order Burkholderiales; genus Thiomonas; species Thiomonas sp. X19. Next base: position 4,183,507 of record NZ_LT605203.1, read on the forward strand.
TTTCAATCGGCATGTATGCGGCGTTCACGACTGGTGTGTTCCTCTGGCTGATCTACGGCATCGCCGAAGGTTCCTGGCCACTCATCGCAGCCAATGCCATCACCTTGAGTCTTGCCTCCTGTGTGCTGCTGCTGCGCCTACGCTACGGGCACATCCCGCGCGAGTAGTCGTCGATGAGGCCGGAGTTCCTCGCCTGGGCGCCGCTCGCAGGTGAGGACGGCGAGTTCGAGGCGCTGCTGAACGAAGCCTTGCGCAACGCCTGAGCAGTCAAGCCGATCCCAAAGCCGCCCCCCCCGAACCGGCCCCGCCGCGATGCCAGCCCATGAGCTGCCGCGCATGCATGAGCCCGGATGGGACTGAAGGCTGCGTGCCTCCACCACCGCTTGTTGCGACGCAGCAGTCTCAACGCCCCCTCAGGCCGCGCGACGGGCAGATGCTCACGGTATCCCCTCAAATTCCATCACACTCCCAGGGTAAAGGCTTTAATTTAGAGTTTTATCGGTTTATTCATCATGAAAATTGCTTTAGAATTCTAATAACTAGAGTTTCTCAGAACGAGTCTCTAGAGACCATCCGTGTGCGCACTCGTTGCGCACGTTCATGTCCTGATCCGCGCCGCCCTCGGGCGGCAGCCGGGCCTCGCCTGGTGCGATCGACGGGCGTTTCGCCACCCTGCGAATCGGCTCCTCATGCATGGCTCCATGCGCGACCGATTCCTGCCTTGATCCCGCCGCCAGCGCGTGCGGGGGATCGCCAAGTCGCCATGGCCGGTGCTGCACCGGCCATCCTTTCCTCGGATGCGCCAGCCGGCCATCCACGACTTTGGAGCCGCGATGGACGCTGTTTGCGCCACTCCCCCCATGCCGCAAGGCATGAACGAGGCCCGCTCGGGCCCATCACAACCCATCGCCGTGCTCGGCGCCGGGGCCTGGGGAACGGCCCTGGCCGCTGCGCTGCAACGCAGCGGCAGCCAGGTCACGCTCTGGGCCAGGCGGCCGGACTTGGTCCACGCGCTGCGGACCCAGCGCAGCAACCCCGGGCATTTGCCCGGCATCACGCTGCCACCGGGCCTGCGCGCCACCACGGAGCTCGCTGAAGCCCTTGCCGGCGCGCGGCTGGTGGTGCTGGCACTGCCTTCGGCGGCGCTGCGCGAAACCGCGCAGCGCGCCGCGCCCCTGCTCGCGCCCGACGCCGTGGTGCTGGCCGCCTGCAAGGGCTTCGAGCGCCAATGCGGTGCGCTGCCCACCGAAGTCTTGCGCGACTGCTGTGACGATCACGCGTTGCTGGGGGTGCTCAGCGGCCCGAGCTTTGCCGACGAAGTGGCGCGCGGCCTGCCCACCCGGCTCACCTTGGCGCTGCCCGCGCTGCTGCCGAGTCATGCGCAAGCGCAGCGCGCCCACGCCTTCGCGCTCGGCCTGCGGCAGCAGCTGGCGCGAGCCGCCATCATGCTGGAGCTGACCGACGACGCGGTTGCGGCGCAAGTCGGCGGGGCGCTGAAGAACCTCGTCGCCATTGCCAGCGGCATGGCCATGGCGCAGGGCTTGGGCGAGAACGCGCGCGCCGCCATCGTCACCCTGGGCCTGGACGATATGCGCCGGCTCACCCTGGCGCTGGGCGGCCGCAGCCAAACCCTGCTGGGCAGCTGCGGCGTGGGCGACTTGTTTCTGACCGCGGCTTCGGCCCACTCGCGTAACACCCGGCTCGGGCTGCGGCTGGGGCGTGGCGATGGCCTGGACGCATCCGCTGCATCGGGCGAGTTGGCCGAGGGCGCCATCGCCGCGCTCTCGGTGCAAGCGCTGGAGCGTCGCCTCGGCCTGCGCCTGCGTGTGGCCGCCTGCGTGCGCGAGGTCCTGCTCCAGCACGCTAGCGCGCCGCAGGCGTTGACGCGTTTGCTGCACGACAGCCCGGCGCCAGTCCTGCCCGAACCCGTGGTATCCATGGCCACGCCGGCCCAGCGCGGCGGCCGCCTGGCCAAGGTGGTGCGCCGTGGTGCGCCTGGCCACCGCGGGCTGGTCGCAGCGGCCAGCGCAGTGAGGGCCACGGTCATGCCGCGCACCATCCTGGCGACCGACCTCGACGGCACCTTTCTCGGCGGCAGCGCGGCGCAGCGCGAGGCGCTGCTGCAGTGGATCGCGGCGCATCGCAGCGAACTGGTGCTGATCTTCGTCAGCGGCCGCGGCCAGGCCTTCATGCAGCAACTGGCGACGGAGTTGCCGGTGCGGCCCGACCACCTCATCGGCGATGTCGGCACCAGCGTGGCTTGCGGTCCGCAGTACGCCCCGCTGCCGCCGCTGGAGCGCTGGCTCGACGCCGCCTGGCCGGCGGACGCGGCGGCGCGCATCGAACGGCAGATGCGGGCGCACCCGCAGTTGCGCCCGCAAGCCGTGGTCAGCGGCCGGCGCCGCTCCTATCTGTTCGACGATCCGGCGCAGACCCACGGCGCGCGACATGACATGCACGGCCTCGGTTTCGACACCCTGCTGTCGGACAACCAGTATTTCGACGTGCTGCCGCGCGGCGTGCAAAAAGGCCCGACCCTGCTGCGCACGCTGATGGCGCTGGGCCTGCCGGCGCAGCGCACGCTGGTGGCCGGCGACACCCTCAACGACCTGTCCATGTTCGAGACGGGCCTGGCCGGCGTCGCCGTCGGCAACCGCGAGGCGGCGCTCGATGCCGCCATCGCACACCACCGCAACGTCTACCGCAGCCCGCATCCGGGCGCGGCCAGCGTACTCGACGCCTTAAGGCGCTTTCATCAACTGGGGAACATCCATGGTTTCATCACTGGTCATCGTCTATCACAGGCAGCCTTATGAGGAGCAGATCGAGGACGGCAAGACCGTGCTGCGCGAGAACACCAGCCCCAACGGCATCGTCCCCGCGCTCAAAGGCTTCATCGGCCAAGTCGATCGTGCCAGCTGGGTTGCCTGGAAAAAAACCCCCGCCGGCAAGCCGCTCAAGTTCGAGCGCCGCATCAGCGTGAACGACAGCTACGGCAGTTACGAGGTGGTTCGCCTGCCCCTGAGCGGGGAGCAGATCAACCAGTTTTATGCCGTCACCTCGAAAGAGGCGCTGTGGCCCATTCTCAACAGCTTTCCTGCGCTCTACTCCAGCGAGAACTGCGACTGGAGCGTCTTCCGCGAAGTCAACCGCCTGTTTGCCGAGGCCGCCTGCGCCGAGGCCGCGCCCGGCGCCGTGGTCTGGGTGCACGACTACAACCTGTGGCTGGTCCCGGGCTTCGTGCGGCGCATGCGGCCGGACCTGCGCATCGCGTTTTTCCATCACACCCCATTCCCCGCGCCGGACGTGTTCAACATCCTGCCATGGCGTGACGAAATTCTCGACAGCCTGTTGAGTTGCGATCTGGTCGGCTTCCATGTGCCGCGCTACGCACGCAATTTCGCCGCGCTGGTGCAGGCGCTGCGCAAGGTGGACGCGCTGGTGGAGCGCCGCGTCGATCCCAGACTGCAGGCCACCGGCACCGCCTTGTCCGAGCCGGTGACGCCGGTGTCGCTGACGGTGGGCGGGCGCAGCGTGCGCATCGACGCCTTCCCCATCGGCACCCATGCGCAACTGATCCGCGAGACGGTGCAAAAGACCGAGAACCTGGCGCGCGTGGCCCATATCCGGCGCGAAATTCCCGAGCACACCCTCATCGTCTCCATCGGCCGTGTGGACTACGCCAAGGGCACGCGCGAATTGCTGCTGGCCTACGAGCGCCTGCTGCGGCGACGCCCGGCGCTGCACGGCCAGATCAAACTGTTGATCACGGCCGTGGCCGCGGCCGACGGCATGCGCGTCTACAAGCGCGCGCAGCAGGCCATCGAACAGCTGGTGGGGCGCATCAACGGCCACTTCGGCACGCTGAACTGGCTGCCCATCCTGCTGTCCACCACGCCCATGCCATTCGCCGAGACGCTGAGCTATTACCGCGCTGCCGACATCGCCTGGATCACGCCGCTGCGCGACGGCCTGAACCTGGTGGCCAAGGAGTTCATCGCCGCGCATGTGAACGAGAGCGGCGTGCTGGTGCTGTCGGAATTCGCCGGCGCCGCGGTGGAGCTGCAGGACGCGGTGCTGGTCAACCCCTACAGCATCAGCCAGATGGACAGCGCCATCGACCGCGCCCTGGACATGCCACGCGAAGAACAACACGCCCGCATGCGACGCATGGACGCGCTGGTGGGGCGCTACGACATCGGCCACTGGACCAGGCATGTGCTGGCGCTGTTCGCGCAGTTGCGCGCCGAGCGCCCTGCAGCGCGCGCACCCGACCGCCAGGCCTTGCGCGCTTGATCATGCCAACGATGCCGCAACGCCCCGCCCCAGCCGCAGCCTGCCGAGGCCATTGCGCTAGAGATACGCCATGCACAAACAACTCGTCACCGATGCCTGGATGTGGTCACAAGCCCACCACCCGGAAACACTGGCCATCGGGCTGGGCGCGCTGGCATTGCCGCTGTTCGCGCTGGCGACCCGGCTGGCGCTGCGGCTGAAGCCGGCAGGGGGCGTGTGGCAGCTGTTGCTGCTGCGCACGCGCCGTGCGCTGCGCGCGGTTTGGCTGCTGCTGGTGCTGCGGCTGGACCTGTTTTTGCTGCAGCAACATCTGCCGCACTGGGCCTGGTCGGCCACGGTGCTGCGCCTGCTGTTCATCACTGCGGTCACCTGGCTGGCGGTGCGGCTGGCGCAGGCCGGGGGCGAGATCGTGATGCTGCGCCGTGGCGGCCTGAGCCTGCCCGACGACCCCAAGCTGCTCGACACCAACCTGCAGGTGCGCGGCGTACTCACCCGCGCCCGGGTGCTGGCGCGGGTGGCCAGCCTGCTCATCGTGCTGGTGGGGCTGTCGCTGGCGCTGATGAGCATTCCCGACGTGCGCCAACTCGGCACCAGCCTGCTGGCCTCGGCCGGCATCGCCGGCGTGGTCGTGGGTTTCGCTGCGCGCCCAGTGCTGTCGAATCTGCTGGCCGGCTTGCAGATCGCTCTGGCCGAGCCCATCCGCATCAACGACGTGCTCATCGTGCAGGGCGAATGGGGCCGGGTGGAGGAAATCACCGGCACCTATGTGGTGTTCCGCATCTGGGACGAGCGCCGCATGATCCTGCCGCTGCAATGGTTCATCGAGCACCCGTTCGAGAACTGGACGCGTACCAGTGCCAGCCTGCTGGGCACGGTGTTTCTGTGGGTGGACTACGCCATGCCGATCGACGCCCTGCGTGCCGAACTCAAGCGGGTGTGCGCCGAAGACCCCGACTGGGATGGCCGCCTGGCCATCATCCACGTCACCGATGCCGACGCCGCCGCGCTGCAGGTGCGCTTCCTCGTCAGCGCCGCCAACTCGGCTCGCGCCTGGGAACTGAGATGCCGGGTGCGCGAAGCCATGGTCGCCTACATGCAACGCGCCTGGCCCGGCCACCTGCCGCGCCGCCGCCTGCAATGGCAGCGGGACGGCGCGACACATGCCGAACGCCCCTCCCACCCCTCCAACTGAGGACTTCACGATGCACGCCTGGCCCCTGATCTGTTTAGTCCCTCATCGATGAGCACGAACAAGCCCGTTTCGACCGCGCCCGCTTCAAGGACTTCGGCGACTCCAGCCTGAACTTCGAAATGGTGTACTGGATGAAGTCAGCCGATTACACGGCCTATATGGACACGCAGCAAGCCATCAATCTGGGCCTGATGCGCTCCTGCGCCAAACTCGGCGTGGAATTCGCCTTCCCCACCCGCACCGTGCAACGGCAACTGAGCGAGCCCGCTGGCCGTGGCCGTGCAGGACCGCCGTGTCACGTCGCCGCGCGCCGTACGCAACGCCTCCTGATTGCCGCGCCATCGCCAGCAACAGCAATACCGAGTTCGACTCGGTCACAGCACTCACCACCGCCATCGCCGGCGCACTGGCTCTGACGCCATCCTGCACGGTTTTCCACAACACCCAGGTGCGGCTGGGCCGCAGGGAAGCCGACACCGACACGGTCATCGATCTGGTCTGCAACTTCCAGTGATCGCTGCACCCTGGGGACGAGCTGCAGATACCTCCAAACAGCTCCGGAGCGCTCGACAACGCAAAAAGCGCTTGCCGCAATGCAGCGGGACGCTGGTGCGGCGGCTGCCTAGAATCGTTGCAACCCCGCCGACGCTGCGGGCCTATACGATGAGGAGACCCCTGATGCGCATTCTGATTGCCGAGGACGATCAAGTCCTGGCCGATGGCCTCACGCGCTCGCTGCGCGCCAGTCACTACGCCGTGGATCAGGTCGGCGACGGCGCCGCCGCCGACTCGGCGCTGCAGACCAGCGAGTTCGATCTGCTCATCCTCGACCTCGGCCTGCCGCGCCTGTCGGGTTTCGAGGTGCTGCGACGGCTGCGCAGCCGCGGCAACACCCTGCCCGTGCTCATCCTCACCGCCGCCGACAACGTGGAGGACAAGGTGCGCGGACTGGACCTGGGGGCCGACGACTACATGGCCAAGCCCTTCGAGCTGGCCGAGCTGGAGGCACGCGTGCGGGCACTGACGCGGCGCGGCATGGGCGGCGCCAGCCCCACCATTCGCCACGGCCCGCTGAGCGTCGACCTGCCCGGACGCGTGGTGATGCTGGACGACAAGGTGGTGGACCTCTCCGCGCGCGAACTCGCCCTGCTCGAAGTGCTGCTCAAACGCACCGGCCGGCTGGTGAGCAAGGACCAGCTGGTGGATCACTTGTGCGTCTGGGGCGAGGAGGTGAGCACCAACGCCATCGAGGTCTACATCCATCGCCTGCGCAAGAAGATCGAGGTCGGTCCGGTGCACATCGCAACCGTCAGAGGCCTGGGCTACTGTCTGGAAAAAATCCCCGGCGCGCCCCAACAGGTCGCCTGATCGAGGCCAGGAGTCCGCTCCCCATCATCCTTCATGGCCAGTCTGCCCCAACTCGACGAAGCCGCCAAGACCGAGCCCACGCCACCCGGGCGCCGGTTGCGCCAGCGCTCGCTGTTCGGCGAAATTCTGGACTGGATGCTGGTGCCGCTGCTGCTGGTGTGGCCGCTGTCCATCGGCATCACCTATCTGGTGGCGCAAGCCATCGCCTCCCATCCCTTCGACCAGGGCCTGGAGCGGCGCGTGGCGGTGCTGGCCGACCTGGCGCAGCGCAGCGCCGTCGCCGCCCTCCCCCTGCTGCGCCAGCCGGGGACCGACACCCTGGCCGGTGGCGATGCGGTGCTGATGCAAGTGCGTGGCACCCACGGCCAGCTGCTGGGTGGCGACGCCGCTCTGCCACCGCCGCCCGACGCCGCCGCACCCTGGCCTGACGGCGTGCACCTGCGCGACGCCGAAGTGGGCGGCCAGGAGCTGCGCATCGCCTGGCGCTGGCTGGCCGCACCCGCCGCCACCGCCTCAAGCAACACGAACGAGGCGAAGGGCGGCGCATCCGCTCCCGCCGCTTCGCCCACTCGCGCTGCGGACAAGCCAGCGCTGCTGCTGGTCCAGGTGGCCGAGGGCTTGACAAGCCGCACGCTGCTTGCGCGCGACATCGTCCGCGGGGTCATCCTGCCGCAGTTCGTCATCGTGCCCATCTCCATCCTGCTGGTGTGGTTCGGGCTGGGCCAGGGCATCATTCCGCTGAACGAATTGCAGGCGCGCATTCGCCGCCGCCAGCCCGACGACCTGAGCCCGATCGACCAGCGCGAGGCGCCCGAGGAAATCACCCCGCTGGTGGACTCGATCAACGGCTTGCTCGGCCGGCTGGAGCAATCCATCCTGACGCAAAAGCGCTTCATTGCCGACGCCGCGCACCAGTTGAAAACGCCGCTGGCCGGCTTGCGCATGCAGGCCGAGCTGGCGGCGCGCCAGACCGACCCGCAGGAGCTGCGTGCCAGCCTGCGGCAGATCAGCCTTTCCGTCGTGCGCACCACGCGCCTGGTGAACCAATTGCTGCTGCTGGCGCGCGCCGAGAACCAGGGCGTGGCCGCGCATGGCGCGCTCAGCAGCGTCGACCTGCGCAAGCCGGTGCGCGACGCCGTGCAGGAACTCGCGCCGATGGCGCTCGGCAAGGGGCTGGAGCTGGAGTTCGACGCCCCCGACACGCCGCTGTGGGTGCGCGGCCACGCCCTGCTGCTGCACGAACTGACGAAAAACCTGGTGGACAACGCCATCGCCTACACCCCGCGTGGCGGCAGCGTGTCCGTGCGTCTGAAAGCCGATGCCACCAACTGGCGCGTGCTGTTGAGCGTGGAAGACAGCGGCCTGGGCATCGCTCTGGCCGAACGTGAGCTGGTGTTTCGCCCCTTCTACCGCGTGCTCGGCACCGGCCACGACGGCAGCGGGCTGGGGCTGTCCATCGTGCAGGAAATCGCGCGCCAGCACAGCGCCATCGTCGAGCTGGCCGACAACCCCGCCTGCACCGGACGCGACACGCCCGGACTGGTGGTGCGCCTGCACCTGGCTGCAGCCGAACCTCCGGGCTGAGGTGCCAAGGGCTTTGCGAGACCAGCCCTAGCCAACCTCATTCCAATTTCAGGCTGGCCCTCAACCCGCCGTCTTGCGTACCGGGGCCTTCCGCGCTGCCGTCCTGGCTGGGGCACCCGCCTTGGCGGCGGCCCCGGGACGCGGAGCGAACTCGAAGCCGACCTTGCCATCCGGCTGGCGCACCAGGAAGGCCTTGAACCTGCGCTTGGTGCGGGCGGAGACGAAGCCGTCGAGCAGGTCGGTGCGGCCTTCGCTCAGCAGCTTGCGCATCTGCGCCGAGTCGATGGGCTGTTGCAGGATGATCTTGCCGCTGCGGAAATCGCAGGTCGGCGCAGGCCCCGCGCTGTGCTCGCAGACATAGGCGTTGCCGGCTTCGTACACCGCGCCGCTGCACTTCGGGCAGTTGCCCAGCGCTTCCTGGCCGGTGAAGTCCGGGGCTTCGGCGCCCTCGCCGGTCAAGGGCTGGCCGAAGTCGAATTCGAGTTTCCACTGCCCTGAATGTGATCCCCCAGGGGCGTCGCCTTGCGCTTCCTTGAGCTTCGCCTCCCCGCCGTCTCGCACGAGTTTGAGTTCAGCGGCAAATGGCCTGCCCATCTTGCTGCGAAAACCCGTGAGCGGGCCGAGGTGTTTGGTCGCCAGCAACTGCTCCACTTCGGCCAGCTCGAAGCTGCGTCCGGCCGGATGTTTGCCGATGGAAAAGTCGCATTGGGTGCAGGCGAAGCGGTGGTAGTTTTCCTTCACCACGGCGCCGCAGTTCGGGCAGGGCGTCTTGAGCGTGGCGTAGTCGCCGGGCACGCTGTCGCGGTTGAATTCCTTGGCGCGCTTGACGATGGCCTCGGTCATCGCCGCGATTTCCTGCATGAAGGCGTCGCGCTGCATCTGGCCGCGCTCCATCTGCGCCAGCTTGTGCTCCCACTCGCCGGTGAGTTCGGGCTTGGTGAGTTCTTCCACGCCCAGGCCGCGGAGCAGGGTCATGAGCTGGAAGGACTTGGCCGTGGGCACCAGCTCGCGGCCTTCGCGCAGCATGTATTGCTCGGCCAGCAGGCCCTCGATGATGCTCGATCGCGTGGCCGGCGTGCCCAGCCCCTTGCCGGCCATGGCTTCGGCGTAGTCCTCGTCGTCCACCATCTTGCCGGCGTTTTCCATCGCCGACAGCAGCGTGGCCTCGGTGTAGCGCGCCGGCGGCTTGGTCTTGTGCTCCAGCAGCTCCACGGTTTCAGCGGCGGCCTTCTCGCCGGGCTCGACCGCGACGAGATTGGCGTCGTCGCCCTGTTGCGCGCGGCCGTAAATTTCCAGCCAGCCGGGCACCACCAGCACGCGGCCCTCGGTGCGGAACTGGTGCACGTCGATGCGGCTGATGCGGGTGGTGACGTGGAACTCGGCCGCCGGGAAAAACACCGCGAGGAAGCGCCTCGCCACCATGTCGTACAGCTTGGCCTCGGCCTCGCTCAGCGCCTTGGGCACTTGCGGCGTGGGAATGATGGCGAAGTGGTCCGACACCTTGGCGTTGTCGAACACGCGTTTGTTCGGTTTCACGTAGCCGCGTTCCAGCGCGGTGCTGGCAAAACCCGCCAGCGGCGCCGCGGCGCCCTCGCCTTCCCCCAGCACCTTGAGGGTGTCGCGCGCCACGGCCACATAGTCTTCGGGCAGGTGGCGCGAGTCGGTCCGCGGATAGGTCAGCGCCTTGTGCCTCTCGTACAGCGACTGCGCCAGCGACAGCGTCATCTTGGCGGAAAATCCGAAGCGCGAATTGGCCTCGCGCTGCAGGGTGGTGAGGTCGAACAGCGCGGGCGAGATCTGCGTTGCCGGTTTGGATTCGTCGGTGACCTCGGCCGTCTTGCCGGCACAGGCGGCGACGATGGCCTCGGCCTGGGCGCGGTCCCACAAGCGGTCGGCGCGACGATCGCCGTCGTCAGTGTCTTTCTTGAACGCCGGGTCGAACCACTTGCCGTTGTAGCTGCCGGCGGCGGCGGCGAAACCGGCCTGCACCTCGTAGTAAGGCCGCGCCACATGGCGCCGGATCTGCTCCTCGCGCGCCACCACCACCGACAGCGTCGGCGTCTGCACCCGGCCCACCGGGGTGAGGAAAAAGCCGCCGTCGCGCGAGTTGAACGCGGTCATCGCCCGCGTGCCGTTGATGCCCACGAGCCAGTCGGCCTCGCTGCGGCAGCGCGCGGCCGCAGCCAAGGGCTGCATCTCGGCGTCGCTGCGCAAATGGGCGAAGCCGTCACGGATGGCTTGCGGCGTCATGGACTGCAGCCACAAGCGCTGCACCGGCTGCCGGGCAGCAGCGTATTGTTGGATCAGGCGGAAAATCAGTTCGCCCTCGCGCCCCGCGTCGCAGGCGTTGACCACGGCCGTGACGTCCTTGCGCTTGAGCAGTTTGGCGATGGCCGAGAGCCGCGACTTGGTCTTCTCGATCGGCTTGAGGTCGAAGTGCGTGGGCACCACCGGCAGGTTGGCGAAGCTCCACTTGCCGCGCTTGACCTCGAAGGCCTCGGGCGCGCCGATTTCCACCAGATGGCCCACCGCGGAGGTGACCAGATAGGAGTCGCTTTCGAAGAACTCGTCGTGCTTCTCGAACTTGCCCGCGGTGGGGGTGAGGGCGCGCACGATGTCTTGTGCGACGCTGGGTTTTTCGGCGATGACCAGGGTTTTGCTCATGGGTGCTTGCGTTGAATTCAGAGATATTTGGCGATGCCGGCAATGTCTTCGGGGAACAGTTCGCCAGACTCGGCCAGTTTGACCCGGCCATCACGCCCGACGACGATGGTGACCGGAAGTCCGGCCGGTTTGGGCAGAACCTTGGCCAGTTCGGGCGACATCCAGGCCACCGGAAAGCTCACGCCGCGCTGCTGGACATAAGGCGGCACGTCGGCCGCCTTCTTGTCGATCGACAGGCCGAGCACGATCAGGCCCTTGTTGCCGTGGTCCTTGTAGAGCTGTTCCATATGCGGCATTTGTCTGGCGCAGAACGGGCACCAAGTGGCCCAATATTCCAGCACCACCAGCCGGCCCTTGAGGTCTTGCGTTCGGAGCTTGCGGCCGTCGATCAGTTCGATGCTGGTCGGCAGGGCGAAAGGACTGCCCACGGCCGGCAGCGGCACCGCCTTCTTGTCCTTATTCTCCAGCACCGTCGCCTGCTGCGCCACGGACTGCGCCAGCGCCACGGGCGCGAGCGCCGCTGCGGCAACGCCGCCGGCGAGTAACTTGAGATGCAAACGACGCTGCTGGCTCATGCTTGGCCTCCTTACAATTCCGTCGCAACTTGCGCCGGAGAATACGGGTGAGCGCGGTGGCTTCGCAGTCGCCGCTGCGGGGCTCGACAATGCCGCTTGCACCCACTGCGCGTCCATCCATCGGCAAGCTTGCCGATGCAGTTGGGGGTGCCCGCTCCTTTTTCTACTTTAACCAGTTTCCCGCGAACGGTGATACCGCGGGTCCGAGTCCATACCCATGCCCAAAGCCCAGCCAGCCCCGTTCACCGCGAAGCCCAACCACGGCCCGCGCACCGAAGTGCGCTCCTCCCCGGTGCATGGCAAAGGCGTGTTCGCCCGCAGGCCGATTGCGGCCGGCGAGCGCGTGATCGAGTACATCGGCGAGTGCATATCCTGGGACGAAGCCCTGCGCCGCCACCCGCACGACCCGGCGCAGCCCAATCACACCTTCTACTTCTCGCTCGACGACGGCCGCGTCATCGACGCCCATGTCGGCGGCAACAGCGCGCGCTGGATCAACCACGCGTGCGCGCCCAACTGCGAAGCGCGGCAGGAGGGGCTGCGGGTGTTCATCCACGCCCTGCGCGACCTTGCCGTGGGCGAGGAGCTGTTCTACGACTACCGCCTCGTGCTCGACGCGCGCTACACCGCCAAACTCAAGCGCGAGTATGCCTGCCACTGCGGCACGCCCGGTTGCCGCGGCACCCTGCTTGCGCCCAAGCGCTAAGGCCCTCTCATGTCCATGTCCAAGCCTGATCCAGCCGCGTCAAGCCGAGCGACAAGGCCTGCGCCTCAGGCCACACCCGCCAGCGCCGACGCAGGCGAAGCGCTGGCGCTGCAAACCCTGCTCGGGGTGCAGCAGCAGGCTTGCGCGGTGCACTGGTGCGAACAGATTGGTTCGACCAATGCCGAACTGCTGGCGCGCGTGCGCGGCGCCGACGCCGAGCCTCTCAAGAAACACGCCGGGCCGCTCCCAAGTTTTCTTCCCCCCTCGAGGGGCCTGACGCGAAGCGACAGGTTTGGGGGCGCCAACCCGCAGCTTCTGGTTGCCGGCCACCAGACCGCAGGCCGTGGCCGCCAGGGCCGGCCGTGGGTGGATGGCGCCCACACCAGCTTGCTGGCCTCGCTGGCCTGGCCGTTCGCACCGGGCACGCCCATCGCCGGCCTGAGTGTGGCGGTGGGCGTTTGGCTGGCGCAATGCCTGCACGGCCTAGGGGCCGCCGAAGTGCGCTTGAAGTGGCCCAACGATGTGCTGCTGCAAGAGCGCAAGCTGGCCGGCGTGCTGGTGGAGCTGGCCGACACGCAGCTCGCCCGCTGGGCCGTGATCGGCATCGGCCTGAACCTGCGCAGCCCACCCGACCTGCCCGATGCCATTGGCCTGGATGCCTGCCATCTGCACCAGATCGCCCCCAACGCTCCGCCAGCGGATTCCCCCCAAGGGGGTCAAGAAAACTTGGGAGCGGCCCGGCGTTTTCTTGAGAGCCGCTGGGACGTTTTGCGGCGGCTCATGCCGGCCATGCTCGCCGGCCTGCCCATCTATGCGCAGGCTGGTTTCGCCCCCTGGACCGATGCCTGGAACCAGCTGCACGCCTGGACGGGTGAGCCGGTGGTGGTGCTCGACCATGGCACACTGCGCCAGACGGGCCAGGCGCTGGGGGTGGACGACAGCGGCCACCTGCTGCTGCAGACCGCCGATGGCGTGCGCCGCGTGTCCAGTGGGGATGTCTCGCTGCGGCGCGCTGCTGTGCAGGCCGGCCATCGACCCATGCCCTGAGCCATCCAGCGCCGCCCCGGCCCCTCTGAAAACCCGCTCTCCTCGCACTCACCCACCATGCTGCGCGCCTTCGTTCTGCTTCTCGTCCTCGGCAATCTCGGCTTTTACGCCTGGTCGCATGGCTATCTGCGCGCCGCCGGCCTGGGGCCGACCGACGTGGCCGAGCCGCAGCGGCTGAAGCAGCAGATCCACCCCGAGCGCCTGACCGTGTCGGTTGCGCAAGCAGCTGCTTCCGCCTCGGCCGCAGCGTCCGCTGCATCCGCGCCCTCGGGCCGGCCCGCGCCGGCGGCTTCGATGGCGTCCGCCGCGCAAGCCGCTGTCACCGCTGCGGCCTCAGCCCCTGCAGGTGCCGCGTCCAGACTCTGCCTGCAACTCGGCCCCTACATCACCGTCGGCCCGGCCGTGGGCGCCGCGTTGCGCGCCGCCGGGCTGACGCCGGTGGAAAAAAAGCAGGCGCTCAACCCGCAGTGGATGGTGCTGATGGGCCCCTTCCCGGATACCGCCACGCTCAACCGCAAGCTGGGCGAGCTGCGGCGCCTGGGGCTGAAGGATGGCACCTATGCACCCGTGACCGACCGGCCGAACTACATGCTCGGCATCTCGCTGGGCGTGCTGGGCACCGAAGCAGCCGCGCAGCAGGAACTGGCGCAGATGCAGGCAAAAGGCGTGAACAGCGCCCAGGTGGTGCAGCGCAATGCGGGCATGAAGTCCACCTTCTGGGTGCTGGACGGCTTGACACCAGCCCAGGCCGCCACCCTGCGCAAACTCAGCGCCGCGGCGCTGAAAGACAAGAAGCCGGAGGCCTGCGCCGGTTGAGCCCCGTGGCTGCTCGAATCCGGCTGTGCCGCGGCAAGACCATGCCTTGCGCCCGACGCGGCGCCAGTCTCGTGGTCGCTCAGGCCTGGGCCAGCCAGTTGCGCGAGAGCTGCACCCAGAAGCTCGCACCCAGCGGGATGATGTCGTCGTTGAAGTCGTAGCTGGCGTTGTGCAGCGTGCAGGGGCCGGCGCCGTGGCCGGGGCTGCGGTGGTCGCCGCCGCCATTGCCGATGATGAGGTAGGCGCCGGGCCGCGCCTGCAGCATGTAGGCGAAGTCCTCCGCTCCCATCGACGGTTCGAAGTTGTGGATGGCTTCCTCGCCCACCAGCACGCTCATCACGCGGCGGGCGAACTCGGTCTCGGCGGCGTGGTTGATGGTGGGCGGGTAGTTGCGATGGAACTCGAAATCGCACTGCATGCCGAACGCCTGCGCGGTGTGCTGCGCCATCTCGCGCATGCGCGACTCGATCAGGTCCAGCAGCTCGGTGGTGAAGGTGCGCGCCGTGCCCTGAATTTCAACCGAGTCTGGCACCACGTTGGTGGCCTCGCCGGCGTGAATCATGGTGACGGAAATGACCCCGGCTTCCTGCGGATTCTTGTTGCGGCTGATGATGGTCTGGAAGCCCAGCGCCATCTGGCAGGCGGCCGGCAGCGGGTCGAGCCCGAGATGGGGCATGGCGGCGTGCGAGCCCTTGCCGCGCACGACGATGCGAAACTCGTTGCTCGACGCCATCACCGGCCCGGCCTTCACCGCGAAGTGCCCGGCCGGCAGCCCCGGCCAGTTGTGCATGCCGAACACGGCGTCCACCGGAAACTTGTCGAACAGGCCGTCCTTGATCATCTCGCGCGCGCCGCCGCCGCCTTCTTCGGCCGGCTGGAAGATGCACACCACGCGACCGGCGAAATCGCGGTTGCGGCTGAGGTGATGCGCCGCCGCCAGCAGCATCGCGGTGTGGCCGTCGTGGCCGCAGGCGTGCATCTTGCCGGGGTGGGTGCTGACGTGAGCGAAGGTGTTTTTCTCCGTCACCGGCAGGGCGTCGATGTCGGCGCGCAGGCCGATGCTGCGCCCCGGCCCCTTGCTGCCCTCGATCACCGCCACCACGCCGGTCCTGCCCAGGCCGCGGTGCACCGGCAAGCCCCATTCGGTGAGCAGGGCGGCGATGGTGTCGCTGGTGCGGTCTTCGTGGAAGCACAGCTCGGGGTGGGCGTGAATGTCGCGGCGGATGGCGCGAAAGCGCGCGGCTTCGGCCACGATGGAATCGATGATCTGCATGGAAAGCTCCTGCTCGTGTGTTCGGGGATGGCGAGCTCATTTTCGCGCAATCAGGCAAACGCTGCCGATTGCCAGCGTCGTGCGCAGGGGCAGGCACGTCCTACACTTGTTCCCCGCCCCGCCGGCTTGCCGCCGCACCCTCGCCTGCCCGCATCGCCATGACCACCGCCTCCGCCTCTGACACCTATTCGGACACCATCGTCCGCGCGGCCTGCCCGCACGACTGCCCCGACACCTGCGCCCTGCTCGTCACCGTGCGGGACGGCGTGGCCGTGAGCGTGCGCGGCGACCCCGACCACCCCACCACCCACGGCGCGCTGTGCACCAAGGTCTCGCGCTACACCGAACGCACCTACCACCCGGGCAGATTGCTGCGACCCATGCGGCGCATCGGCCCCAAGGGCAGCGGGCAGTTCGAGCCGGTGAGCTGGGATGTGGCGCTGGACGACATCGCCGCGCGCCTCAAGGCAATCGCCGCACGCGAGCCCCAAGCCATCCTGCCCTACTCCTACGGCGGCACCCTCGGCTTCGTGCAGGGCGAGAGCATGGCGGCGCGCTTTTTCCACAAGCTGGGGGCCAGCCTGCTCGACCGCACCATCTGCTCCACCGCGGGCGAAGCCGGGCTGAAGACGGTGATCGGCGGCAAGCTGGGGCTGGACGTGGAGCAGTTCGAGCACAGCAAGCTCATCCTGATTTGGGGGAGCAACAGCATCACCAGCAATCTGCATTTCTGGACCTATGCGCAGCGCGCCAAACGGGCCGGGGCCAGGCTGGTGAGCATCGACCCCTGGCGCAACGACACTGCCGAGAAATGCCACGAGCACATCCAGCTGCGCCCCGGCACCGACGCCGCGCTGGCCTACGCGCTGATGCACGAGCTGATCGTGCATGACCGGCTGGACCACGACTACATCGCGCTGCACACCGTGGGCTTCGACGCCTTGCGCGAACGCGCGCTGCAATGGCCGCCCAAGCGCGCGGCCGAGGTGTGCGGCGTGCCGGCGGCGCAAATCCGCCAGTTGGCACGCGACTACGGCACCACCAGGCCCGCCGCCATCCGCATGAACTACGGTCTGCAGCGGGTGCGCGGCGGCGCCAACGCCGTGCGCGCCATCGCCTGCCTGCCCGCGCTGGTGGGGGCATGGCGGCACGACGCCGGCGGACTGCTGCTGTCCAGCTCCAACCATTTCGCCGCCAACGGCGCGGCGCTGGAGCGCCCGGATTTGCTGGCAGGGCGCAAGCCGCGCACCATCAATATGGTGACCATCGGCGACGATCTGCTGCGCGAAGGGGGCAGCGATTTCGGCCCGAAAGTCGAGGCCGTCATCGTCTACAACAGCAATCCCCTGGCCGTCGCCCCCGAGGGCGACAAGGTGCGCCAGGGCTTCGCCCGCGACGACCTGCTCACCGTGGTGCTCGACCACTTCCAGACCGACACCGCCGATTACGCCGACTACCTGCTGCCGGCCACCACCCAGCTCGAACATGTGGACGTGCACAAGGCCTACGGCCACCGCTACTGGCTGGCGAACAACGCCGCCATCGCCCCGCTGGGCGAGGCCAAACCCAACACCGAGATTTTCCGCCTGCTCGCCGCGCGCATGGGGTTCACCGACGCCTGCTTCACCGAGACCGACGAACAGATTGCCGCGCTGGCCATCGCCCCGGATGCACGCAACGGCGGCATCACCTGGAGCACCCTGCGCACAAGCGGCTGGGCCAAGCTGCCCGGCCCCGCCGCGCCCTTCGCCCAAGGCGGCTTTCCCACGCCATCGGGCAAATGCGAGTTCTGGTCACAGCGCGAGCTGGATGCCGGGCGAGGCGCGCTGCCCGAAGTCATCCTGCCGTACGAGTGCGCCGCCACAGCGCCCGAACTCGCTGCCCGCTACCCGCTGGCGATGATCTCGCCCCCCGCGCGCAACTTCCTCAACTCCAGCTTCGTCAACGTCGACAGCCTGCGCGCCCTCGAAACCGAACCCTCCCTGCTGATCCACCCCGAAGACGCCGCCGCGCGCGGCATCAGCGATGGTCAGATGGTGCGCGCCTTCAACGACCGCGGCGCCATCACCTGCCGCGCCCGGGTCAGCAAGCGCACCCGAGCCGGACAGATCGTGGCCTTGGGCATCTGGTGGCGCAAACTCAGCCCCTCCGGCACCAATGTCAACCAGCTCACCCACCAGCGGCTGACTGACCTGGGAAATGGGCCGTGTTTTTATGATTGCCTGGTCGAAGTGGCCGCAGCAACCTCAACCCGCCAAGTGATCGCGCCATGCAACGCCATTGGTCATTGACGAACAAAATCGCCATGTTCGCTGGCGCTTTTCTGCTGCTGTCTTTGCTTTCGGTGGGGGCGACACTGTGGATTTCGTGGAATCTCGAAGGCGGAGCCGCCGCCATGAACGTGGCAGGTCGGCTGCGCATGATGACGTATCGGCTCGCACTCACCTCCGACGCGCCTGGCCAGGCGGCGCTCCCGGTGGAAGTGGAGCAGATGCAGCGCAGCCTGGATCTGCTGCGCCGCGGCAACCAGGCACGCCCGCTGTTCGTGCCGTGGGACGGCACCATTCGCGAGCGTTTCGCCATCGTGCAGACGGAATGGCAAAAGCTGCGCCCGCGCTGGCTCGATGCGCGTCTCGGCCCGCAGATTCCACGCGCAGAAATCGACCACTTCGTCGGCCAGATCGACGCCTTCGTCAACGCCATCGAACAACGGCTCGAATTCTGGACCACGGTATTGCATGGTTTTCAGATGGCGATGGCGGCCTTGGTGGTGCTTGGCTCCATGCTGATGTTCTATGCCGCCTACCTGTTCGTCCTGGATCCGGTGGGACGGCTCAGCCGCGGGGTGCAGGTGCTGAAAGAAGGCGACTACACGGTGCGTGTGCATGTGAACTCCACCGACGAACTGGGCGATCTGGCCATTGGCTTCAACCGCATGGCCGAGCAGTTGCAAACCGTGTATGCCGAGCTGGAAGGCCGGGTGCAACAAAAAACCGCCGCCTTGCAAACGGAGCAGCAGCGGCTCGCCGCGCTGTACGAAATCAGCGCCCTGGTGTCGCGAGCGCAAAGCCTGGACGAACTCGCCAACGCCTTTACCGCGGCCATGCAACGCATCGCCGGATCTGACGCCGCCCTGTTGCGCTGGACGGATGAAACGGCGCAACGCTACTTGCTGCTGGCCGCACACAGCATGCCCGCGGAAATCACCGAATCCGAGCGCTGTCTCATTGCGGGTACTTGCCACTGCGGTCAAACGCGGGCGAATCAGGGCGCGCAGATGGTGCAGTTCCGCAGACCCGGGGGCATCGATCAGGTCGGCGCAGCAGATGGCGCCTGCATGCGAGAAGGCTTCGCCACGCTGGTCAGCATTCCGGTCGCCGCCCAGCACCGGCTGCTGGGAGAAATCAACCTGTTCTATCGCTCGCCGCACCACATCGACCCGCAGCAAAGCGCGTTGTTCGACGCCCTGGCCGGGCATCTCGCCGCTGCGATGGAAAGCCTGCGCAGCGCCGCGCTGGAGCGCGAAGCCGCCGTAGCGCAGGAGCGCGCCTTGCTGGCGCGCGAACTGCACGACTCCATCGCCCAGGCGCTGGCGTTCATGAAAATCCAGTTGCAACTCCTGCGCTCGGCGCTGAAGTCAAACAACACCAAGCGCATCGGCACTGCAGTGAACGAACTCGACGCCGGGGTGCGCGAAAGCCTGGCCGATGTGCGCGAACTGCTGCTGCACTTCCGTACCCGCACCCAAGAGCAGGACATCGAGCCCGCGCTGCGCAGCACCCTGCAGAAGTTCGAGCTGCAAAGCGGTGTGCCGGTAACGCTGCAATTCAACGGCCACGGCCAGCCGCTGGACCCCGACGTGCAGGTGCAGGTGCTGCATGTGCTGCAGGAGGCGCTGTCCAATGTGCGCAAGCACGCCCGGGCACATGCCGTGACGGTGGAGGTGAGTAGCCTGCGGCGCTGGCGCTTCGAGATCCGCGACGACGGCCAGGGCTTCGATCCGGGAAAAGGGACCGCCGACGCCCAGGCCCATGTCGGCCTGCAGATCATGCGCGAGCGCGCGGCGAATATCGGGGCCGATTTGCGCATCGACACCGCGCCGGGCACCGGCACCCGCGTGCTGCTTGAACTGCCCGAGGCCGTGTCCATCGCCACAGACCGCGGGCAGGCCCGGAGCGCCCATGCCGCCTGAAATCCGCATCCTGCTGGTCGATGACCACACCCTGTTCCGCCGCGGACTGGTCGCGCTGCTCGGCGAAGAGCCCGAACTGCGCATCATCGGCGAAGCTGGCGACGCCGGCGAGGCGCTGCGTCTGGCCGCGCAGCGACAGCCCGACATCGTGCTGCTGGACAACCACCTGCCCGGGGTGCGCGGGGTCGATGCGGTGCAAAGCCTGCGCCAGGCCGCGCCCGGCGCCCGCGTGCTGATGCTCACGGTCAGCGAAGACGCCGCCGATCTCGGCGCGGCGCTGCGCGCCGGGGCCAGCGGCTATCTGCTCAAGACCTGCGAGGCCGAGGAGTTGGTCGGCGCGATCCACCGCGCCTGGCGCGGCGAGGCGGTGATCAGCGCGGACATGACGCCCAAGCTGGCGCAGGCTTTCGCCCCTCCGCCTGACGCCGCGGGGGCCGCCGCACCCGCGCCCGCAGCGCACGCCGCCGCCAGCCCGCTCAGTCCGCGCGAGCGGCAGATCGCCGCGGCGATCGTGCGGGGCGCCAGCAACAAGCAGATCGCGCGCGAACTCGACATCGCCGAAACCACGGTGAAAGTGCATGTGCAGAGCATTCTGCGCAAGCTCGAGCTGAGTTCGCGGGTGCAGATCGCGGTGTACGCCAGCGCGCACGATCCGGCGATCTGAAACACCCGGCATCGGCGCCATCACCGCGTTCGAGCGGCCCGACACGCAGGCTCGTTCTTTCAGCGTAGTCCGCCCGAGGTCAGGCTCCTCCGATTGCATCGGCGCGCACCGCCTTTTGGTGAATGCCGCGCCGCGCTTCCCGTGCCTAGAGTATCAAACACCACGGGGGCGTGGGATGCACGCCGACGCACAACACCGTGAACACCGGGCCCGGGCGGCACTGATCGCCGGCAGCCGGACGTTCGCGGTGAGCCCCGGGTCGACGCACAGCGCGACTGCGGCCGATCTTCGCCACTGATCCCGCAGGGGTGTCGCCATGTCCAGTCACACCATCCAGCATTGGAACCCGGAGGACGCCGCATTCTGGCAGCGCCAGGGACGCGGCATCGCCCAGCGCAACCTGTGGATCTCGATCCTGGCGCTTGCCCTGGCTTTTGCGGTATGGATGGTGTGGTCGGTGATCGTCGTGAAACTGCCGGCGATCGGGTTCCAGTTCTCCACCAACCAACTGTTCTGGCTGGCCGCGCTGCCCGGACTGTTCGGCGCGACGCTGCGCATTGTCTACGCTTTCATGGTGCCGATTTTCGGCGGGCGGCACTGGACGACCCTTTCCACCGCGTCGCTGCTGCCCACGCTCGGCATCCACTGGGCGGCACAAAATCCTGAGACGTCCTATGCGATTTTCGTCATCCTGGCGCTGCTCAGCGGCCTCGGCGGCGCCAATTTCGCTTCGTCGATGGCCAACATCCACTACTTTTTCCCGAAAGCGCGAAAGCGGTTGGCGCTGGGGTTGAACGCAGGTTTTGGCGCCCTCGGCGTGTCCCTCGTGCAATGCGTTGTGCCGCTGGCGATCACGGCAGGCGTATTCGGCGCGCTGGGCGGAAATCCGCAGACGGCTGTGCAAAACAACGGCCAGACCATCCAGCTCTGGCTGCAGAACGCCGGATTCATCTGGGTGCCGCTCATCATCGTCTCGACGCTGGCGGCCTGGTTCGGCATGCATGATCTGGCGCAAGCCAAGGCCTCGTTCGCCGACCGGGCGGTGATTTTCAGGCGCAAGCACACCTGGTTGATGAGCCTGCTCTACACCGGCACCTTCGGCTCCTTCATCGGCTACTCCGCCGGGCTGCCGCTGCTGATCACGTCACAATTTCCCGCGGTCGACGCGCTGGACTACGCCTGGCTGGGGCCGCTCATCGGCGTGCTGACCCGCCCGGTCGGCGGCTGGCTGGCCGACAAACTGGGCGGCGCCCGCGTGACCTTCTGGATTTTCCTCCTGATGACACTGGACGTGTTGGCGGTGCTGGCTTGCCTGCCCCACGGTAGGCAGGGTGGGGACTTCTACGGCTTTCTCACCGCCTTCATGGTGCTGTTTGCCAGCAGCGGCATCGGCAACGGATCGACCTTCCGCATGATTCCCGTCATCGTTCTGGTCGACCGCAAGCGCGCTGCAGCCCGCCAGGGGCCAGCGGCGCAGGAGCAGGCTGCGAGCGAGGCCGACATGGAGACCGCCGCGGTGATCGGCTTTTCCTCGGCCATCGCCGCGTATGGCGCCTTTTTCATTCCCAAGAGCTACGGCTCCTCGATTTCGCTGGCTGGCGGCCCGCAGATGGCGCTGTATGCATTCATCGTCTTCTACGTGGCGTGCGTGCTGGTGACTTGGCGGCAGTACAGCCGCAGGAATGCCCCGATGCCTTGCTGAACTGGCTTTGAGGAAAAGACCGGGTCTTCCAACGCGCACCTCGCATCAAGAGTTCATCCGAAATGAAAAGCAAGGAGAAAAAAATGGCTACAAACACCCCCGCCTCGGTTTCCCTCAAGGGCAGCCCGGGAAAGGCCCTGATCGGTGCAACGATCGGTTTTTTCATCGGTTTCGGTGCCGTTTCTCTTTTCGGCCCGACGGCGCAAGGTTTCATCAAGGTGATGCAACTCACGCCGAGAGAAGTGGGTTTCCTGGTCGCGATCCCCATGCTCACGGGTTCGCTCCTGCGCATTCCCTTCGGGGCCTGGGTCGACCGGAATGGAGGCAAGCTTCCCCTTCTGATCCTGTTGATCGTCTCCGTCGTCGGAATCACAGGGCTGTACTGGATGCTCCTGACCCTCTATCCGAAGCATTTGACCCAGGCGGCCTATCCCTGGCTGCTGTTCTTCGGCGCGCTGGGCGGTTGTGGCATCGCGACATTTTCCGTGGGGATCGGGCAAGTTTCGTATTGGTATCCAAAGGCCCGACAGGGGCGTGCCCTTGCCGTGTATGCGGGCTTGGGCAATACCTCGCCCGGGCTGGTCGCCATCATCCTTCCCCTGATCATTGCGACGGGAGGACTGTGGATGGGCTACCTCGTCTCCCTCGTCATTGTCGTAGGCGGCATCATCCTGTACTTCGTCATCGGATTCAATGCGCCATATTTCCAGCTGCGTCATCATGGCGTGGCCCCCGCAGAAGCGAAGAGGATCGCGACACAACATGGCCAGGAACTCTTCCCGGCCGAGAATGTGCTCCGCACCTTGAAGGACTCCGCCGTGAGCTGGCGCACCTGGCCCCTGGTGGTTCTCTACTTCACCACCTTCGGCGGCTTCCTGGCACTGACTGCGTGGCTGCCGAATTTCTGGCTGACCTTTTATCAAACCCCGCATGTCGTGGCGATCGGCCTGACCGCGGGGTTCTCGTTGTTCGCATCCCTGATCCGGGTGCCCGGAGGCAGCTGGTCGGACCGTTTCGGGGGCGAGATCGTCGCGGCCGCCTCATTGTTCGTGCTGCTGGTGGGTGCGATCATCATGACCATGTCGGATCGCTTCGCGATCACGGTCCTGGGTGAACTGCTCGTCGGCGCCGGAATGGGCGTGAACAACGCGGCGGTCTTCAAGCTCGTGCCGCTCTACGTCCCCAACGCCGTGGGCGGAACGGCAGGCTGGGTCGGGGGGCTGGGCGCGCTGGGCGGCTTCGTCGTGCCACCCCTGCTCGGCGGCATCGCGCAATCGATGGGGCAGATCGGCTACGCCCGTGGCTACGTGATCTTCGTGGCGCTGGCCCTGATTAGCCTGGCCTTTACCGCGCTGCTCTATCTGACGCGCAAGGGCGTCGCGCACTGAAACAAGCCGGAGACCGCCATGAGCCATTTTCTCGACCGCCTGACCCATTTCGCCCAGCCCCGCGGGGCATTCGCCGATGGCCACGGCGAAACCACCACCGAGGACCGTACCTGGGAAGACGCCTACCGCGGCCGCTGGCAGCACGACAAGATCGTGCGCTCGACCCACGGCGTCAACTGCACGGGTTCCTGCTCGTGGAAGATCTATGCGAAGGGCGGCATCGTCACCTGGGCACGCAGCAGACCGACTACCCGCGCACCCGCCCGGACATGCCCGACCACGAGCCGCGCGGCTGCCGACGTGGTGCCTCGGCAAGCTGGTATCTGTATTCGGCCAATCGCGTGAAGTACCCGACGGTGCGCGGACGGCTGATGAAGCTGCGGCGGCAGGCGCGCAAGACATGCCGCTGCTGGTGCGGCTGGATGAACGCGAGATCGCCGGTGGTCGTCGCGTGCTCGCTGCTGACCGGTATGTACGCGCCAGCGATTTCGCACTACGTCGGCCAGGAAAAGCTGCGCCCCCAAACCGGCTGGGCCGCGCTGGCCTTCGCCCTCGACTGGGGCCGGCCGCCGCGGCAGATGAACTCCACCAGCTTCTTCTACGCCCACACCGACCAGTGGCGCGACGAAAAGCTGGGAGTCGATGAGATTCTTTCGCCACTGGCCGATCCCAAGGCATTCGGCGGCAGCATGATCGACTACAACGTGCGCGCCGAGCGCATGGGCTGGCTGCCCTCGGCGCCGCAACTGCAGACCAGCCCGCTGCACCTGGCGCGCGATGCCGCCGCTTCAGGCCTCGCGCCCAAAGACGATGTGGTCAAGGGATTGCAGGACGGCAGCCTGCTCCGGTTCCGCGATCGGTCTTTGTCGAACTCGCGGCGACCCTGATCCAGACCCGCCAGCAACTCGCCCCGAAACGCTTGCACGCACCAGGTCCGGATGCGACCCAGATCCGGCCCTATTTTCAGGCTGCCGCAGCTGCCCCCGATCATGGCCAAATCCTGCCATGACGTTTCGTTGTCGTGTCAGCAGCCAGTCGTGCTGCGCTGGGCGAAGAGTTCGCCAATGCCCTGCATGCACGCGACCCGACCGCCAGCGCATGGGAACTCGGCGAGGCGCGCGACAAGGCCTGCCGCGCGCCCTTCATCGCCCTCGCCATCGTGCGCGATGCGTCGGGACGAACACCCTCAGCTTCCTACGCGGGAACGCCTGATTTCCTTGGGATGCGCCATGCAGAATATGCTGCTCAGCACTCATGCTCGACGGCTTTGGTTCAGGCCTGGTCAGCGGCCAAGCGCTGCAGACTCCAGGGCTGCGCCAGCTGTTTGCGCTGCACGGCAACGAGCAGGCGGTGTGCTTCGTTGCCATCGGCACGGCAGACCGGCGCAAGCCTTTCCGACCGCGAAGTGTTCTTCAAACCCCCGCCCTCCGCATCGACGCCAGAAACGTCTTGGCATCCTCGAAGCCCACCACACGTCCCACTTCCTTGCCAGCCTTGAAGAAAATGATGCCCGGCGGGCCGAAGAGTTGGAAGCGTTTGAGCAGGGCTTTGTCGTCGGCGTTGTTGGCGGTCACATCCGCCTGAATCAGGGTCATGCCGGCCATCTGCTGCGCGACTGCGGGGTCGGTGAACGTGAAGTGTTCCATCTCCTTGCAGGAGACGCACCAGTCGGCGTAGAAGTCGAGCATCACGGGCTTGGTGCTGCTGGCGACGATCTGGTCGAGTTCAGCCACGTTCTTGACGCGCTGGAACTGCGCGGCCGGAGCCGTGGCGACGGCGTTGGAGACGCCCCCGCCCAGCCCGGCCAGCGGTTGCAGGATGTTGCGGCTCCCGGCGGCTAAACCGACGACGAGCACCGCCCCGGCCAGGGCCAGCACCACGCCCAAGCCTTTGAAGAGACGCGTCCAGCCCGAGGCGGCGTCGGGCAGGCGGTCGAACACGCGCAGGAACGTGGCGCTCACCAGCAGCAGCGCGGCCCAGGCCAGCATCAGCAGCCAGCCGGGCAGCACCGGGGTGATCATGTACAAGGCGGTCGCGATGAGCAGCACGCCGAAGAAATATTTCACGCCCTCCATCCAGCCCCCGGCCTTGGGCAGCAGCGCGCCTGCGCTCCAGCCTGCCAGCAGCAGGGGCACGCTCATTCCGGCCGCCAGCGAAAACAGGGCGATGCCGCCGATCACGGCATTGCCGGTTTGGCTGATGTAGAGCAGCGCGCCGGCCAGCGGGGCGGCCACGCAAGGCCCGACGATCAGCGCGGAAATGCAGCCCATGACGAAGACCCCGGCGAAATGGCCGCCATGCAGCTTGCCTGATGTGGCCGATAGCCTGCTTTGCCAGCTGGCTGGGATTTGCAGTTCGTAGAAACCGAACATGGACAGCGACAGCACCACCAGCAGCAGCGCGAAGACCGACAGCACCCACGGGTTCTGCAGCGTGGCCGCCAGGCCCTGCCCAAGCAGCCCGGCAGCCACGCCGAAGGCGGTGTAGACCAGCGCCATGCCCAGCGAGTACACCGCCGCCAGCGCCAGCCCGTGCAGGTGCGACACTTTCTCGCCATGCCCGACAATGATGCTGGAGAGGATGGGAATCATCGGCAGCACGCAGGGCGTGAACGCGAGCAGCAGGCCGAACAGCAGGAACATGGGCACGATGGCCAGCAGGCTGCCCGAAACCAGCGCGGCGCCAATGCGGGAGGATTCACCGCCGATGGAAGCTGCGCCCGAAGATGAGGTGGCTTGGTTGGCCGAGCCTGCCGCTGGCGCGCTGGCCGCCTGAGTCGCAGACGTTGCGGGCACCGCGGCGGCCGAGGAGGCAGGTGTTGTGGCTGGCGCCAGGGGTGATGCAGGCGCCGCAGCAGCACTGGCTGCGGCGGCGCCCGATGCCGTGCTCGTCTTGTTGCCCAGCAGGCTGCCGATCAAACCGCTGACCGACGAGCTGCCCGCGCTGGTGCCGCCGCCCTCTCCGTCCGCCTCGGCGAGGCTGACCGTGCCCTGGCCGCCAAAGCCCTGCAGGCTGACGGTGGCGATCTTGTCGATGGGCGGATAGCACAGGCCTTCGTCCGAGCAGCCCTGGTAGGTGACCTGCAGCTTGAAGCTGGCCGGAGCCGCCAGCACCGGCAGCGGCACGATCACCTGGTTGCGGTAATGGAACACCACATGGCCGAGATTGACGTCGAACTTTTTGTGCGCCGGCGGGTAGTCGGGCTTGCCCAGGGTGACGCCGGGGGTCTGCGGCTCGAAGTGGAAGCGTTCCTGGTAGAGGTAATAACCCTTGGCGATGTCGAAGGTCAGCAGCAGCGTTTTCGGACCTTGCACCACGGCGGAAACATGAAAAGCCTGGTCCGGTGGCAGGAATTTTCCTTGCTGCGCCTGGGCGACCGGCAGCGCACCGAACAACAAGGCTGCAGCCAGCGCCAGCATGGCGGCGAACAGCTTGTGCAAGACGTGATGGGGCACGCAAGGCTGGCCGGTTGCAGCAGTGGGTGAAACGGGGGTCATCAAGAAGTCTCCTGGCGTCGGGGCCGCATCCGGATGCGCACGGTGCCGTGGCGGTGGCGATGCGGGTCAATCTTTAAATATAAGCCTAAAGTGATATGGTCACATCGGGTCTGGCCATAGGTCCATGTCGGATTCGGCGGTCGATGCGTACAGGTCGGACTAAACCGCCAATCCTGACAACAGATTCCGCAGGGCCCCCAGGGGTGATGACGAAACGCCCGGCCACCCGATGTTGTCTCATCACCCCTGGGAGAGGGGCGCTGGCGGGTTGTTGATCGCGCTCAAGCCGCGAAGCGGCGCTGGGTCAGCCAGCGCGCCAGCAACCAACCCCCCAGCAGGTAGGCCAGCAGAATGGCCAGATGCAACCCGGCCCGCGTATCGAAGTGGCCGAAAAACAGCGGCCGCACCAGTTGCACCGCCGCTTGCAGCGGCAAGACCTCGGCCACCCGCTGCAACCACAACGGCATGGCGCTCAAGGGGAAGAAGATGCCGGAGAGAAAGGTCATCGGTGTCAGCACGAGGGTGAAGTAGTAGGTGAAAAAGTCGTACGACTTCGCCAGCGCGTTGACGATGAGTCCGAGCGCCGAAAACATCATGCCCACCAGGGCCAGTAGCGGCAGCACGAGCAGCAAGGTGGGCTGGCGGCTGATACCAAGCAGCGCCACCACCACGACCAAGGCCACACCGCTCATCAGCGCCTTGGTCGCGGCCCACAGCAACTCGCCCAGCAGCACGTCGTCGAGTGTGGTGGGGGTGAGCAGGATGGCGTCCCAGGTTTTTTGCACATGCATGCGCGAGAAGGCGGAATACAGCGCTTCGAAGCTGGCGGAATTCATCACGCTCATGCTCACGGTGCCGGAGGCGAGGAACAGGATGTAGGGCACGCCGTCGACGCTGCCGACCAGCGAACCCACGCCCCAGCCGAACGCAGCCAGCGTCAGCAGCGGCTCGGCGATATTGCCGAGCAAGCTGGGCAGCGCCAGCTTGCGCCACACCAGCGCATTGCGCCGCCACACGGGCCAAAAGCGCCAGCGCGGCATGGCGGGCAGCGCAGCAGCGGCTTGCGGCGGCGGCGTGGTGGCGACGGACATGGATGGATCGTACATGGGCGAATTTGGGGTGTTCAGCCGCGCTTCAATCGCGCAATTGCCTCCCGGTGAGCTTGAGGAAGACGTCTTCCAGATTGGCCGAGCGGTGCAGCACGCGCAAGCCGTCGGCAAGACCCTGCACGGCAGCCAGCACGGGGGCGGCGTCGCGGGCGTAGGCGAACAAGGTATCACCGCTGCGCTCCAGGCGCTGGGCATGCGGCGCCACCAGCGCCTCGGCTTCGTCGACGCGCAAGCCGTACATCTCGATCACCTCGGGCTCCACATGCCGTGCGATGAGTGCCAGCGGTGCGTCCTCGTCCAATTTGCGGCCATGATCCAGCACCAGCAGGCGCTGGCACAGACGCTCGGCTTCGTCCATGAAGTGGGTGGTCAGCAGAATGGACTTGCCCTGCGCCACCAGGCGCTTGAGCCGGTCCCAGATGAGATGGCGCGCCTGTGGATCGAGGCCGGTGGTGGGCTCGTCGAGGAAGACGATGTCGGGATCGTGAATCAGCGCGCGCGCCAGGCTCAGGCGCCGCTTCATGCCACCGGACAACTCGGCGATGCGGGCGCCTGCCTTGCCCTGCAGCGCAGCGAACTCCAGCAGGCTATCGATGCGCGCGCGCATGGCGGCATCGCTCAGGCCGAAGTAGCGGCCGTAGATGACCAGGTTTTCCTCCACCGTGAAATCGGGGTCGAGGCTGTCGTACTGCGTCACCACGCCCACCCGCATGCGTGCCAGGCGGGAGTCGCGCGGGACGGCATGGCCCATCAGCCGCACGCTGCCACCGTCGGGCGCGGCCAAACCCAGGCAGAGGCGGATGGTGGTGGTCTTACCCGCGCCGTTCGGGCCGATGATGCCGTAACACTCTCCGGGGCGAATGCTGAAGCTCAGCTGGCGAACCACGTCCTGTCCGGCGTAGCGCTTGTGCAGGTCTTGCACCGCGAGCAGGGGCGCTTGGGCATCAAGCAGATTTGCTGAGGGCATCGTGGCGTTCGCTGGCATGGCGAAAACTTTGCGGGTCTGACGAGAGGCTGCCCCACGAACGACAAACCCGGCTGGGTCTTGCAGCAAGACCGAGGCCGGGTTTGTGAGCCAGATGACGCCGGAACAGGCGTCGCGCTGACGGGGCTGGCCGGGATTACTCGGCGGCCTTGGCGTCGGCAGCCACGTCAGCGTCGGGACGGTCCACCAGTTCGACATAAGCCATGGGGGCGTTGTCGCCCACGCGATTGCCGAACTTCAGGATGCGGGTGTAGCCGCCCGGACGGGTCTTGTAGCGCTCGCCGAGTTCGCCGAACAGCTTGACCACGGAATCGCGGTCGCGCAGACGGTCGAACGCCAGGCGGCGATTCGCAAGCGTCGGCTTTTTGCCCAGGGTGATGAGGGGCTCGACGACGCGGCGCAATTCCTTGGCCTTGGGCAGCGTCGTTTTGATGGCTTCGTGGGCGATGAGCGAGTTCGCCATATTGCGCAGCATTGCCAGCCGATGGCTGGAGGTGCGGTTGAGTTTGCGCAGACCGTGTCCGTGACGCATGGTGCTTTCCTTTCGTTATGTTGATGAGCCAGCCGGATCAGGTACTGGCTTTGCACGTTGCAGCCTCACACCCGATGGTCGGGCGGAACTGCGGTAAAAATAAAAAGGGACCGGACCGCAAAATCCGTCCCGGTGGCCATCGCGCCGAATCAGTTGGCGCGATTTTCCAGTTCTGCGGGTGGCCAGCTCTCCAGCTTCATGCCCAGGGTGAGGCCGCGCGCAGCCAGCACTTCCTTGATTTCGTTGAGCGACTTGCGTCCCAGATTGGGAGTCTTGAGCAGCTCGGTTTCGCTGCGCTGAATCAGGTCGCCGATGTAATAGATGTTCTCGGCCTTGAGGCAGTTGGCCGAACGCACCGTGAGTTCCAGGTCGTCCACCGGGCGCAGCAGGATGGGGTCGAACTGCTGGGCGCTGGCGGAACCGCCGGACTCCAGCGATTTCTCCGCGCCTTCCAGGCTGGCGAAC
Organism: Thiomonas sp. X19; assembly: GCF_900089495.1. Taxonomy (NCBI): domain Bacteria; kingdom Pseudomonadati; phylum Pseudomonadota; class Betaproteobacteria; order Burkholderiales; genus Thiomonas; species Thiomonas sp. X19. Next base: position 4,213,562 of record NZ_LT605203.1, read on the forward strand.
ACCGACAGTTGCTCGACCAAAATACGAGCCGAAGTGCGAATGGCTTCTTCTGCGCTGGTCGAACCGTTGGTCTCGATTTCCATCACCAGCTTGTCCAGATCGGTACGCTGTTCGACGCGTGCGTTTTCCACGGCATAGCTCACGCGGCGGACCGGCGAGAACGAGGCGTCGAGCACGATGCGGCCGATGGTCTTGCCACCTTCGTCGGCATAGCGACGCAGGTTGCCCGGCACATAACCGCGGCCCTTCTCGACCTTGATCTGCATGTCCAGCTTGCCCTGTTGGGACAAGCGTGCAATCACATGCTCGGGGTTGACGATTTCCACGTCATGCGGCGTCTGGATGTCGGCGGCGGTCACCACGCCCTCCCCTTCCTTGCGCAATGACAGCGTGACCTCGTCGCGGTTATGCAGCTTGAACACCACGCCCTTGAGGTTGAGCAGCACGGCGATCACATCTTCCTGCAAGCCATCGACCACGGAGTACTCGTGCAGCACGCCGTTGATGCTCACCTCGGTCGGTGCATAACCAACCAGAGAAGACAACAGCACACGCCGCAGGGCGTTGCCAAGGGTATGGCCATAACCGCGCTCGAAAGGCTCGAGCGTGACCTTGGCGCGCAGAGGACCCAGGGCCTCGACTTGGATGGATTTGGGGCGAAGCAAAGCGGTTTGCATGAATGTCCTTTCAAGACCCTCCGCTCGTTACGCGGATAAGGCTGATGGCTGTGGGATAAAGCAAAAAACGAAGGGGCGCCGATCGCTCCCGATGCACTTCGGGGCAAACCAGGCTGCCGAGCAGCTTGGTCCGCCCCAGAGGATTACGACTTAACGTGAATACAACTCGACGATCAGCGACTCGTTGATGTCGCTGGCGAACTCGTCACGGTCCGGCGTTTTCTTGAACACCGCTTCCATCTTGCTGGTGTCGACCGAAACCCAGGCGGGAAAACCGTTGCCTTCGGCCAGCTTCAACGCGTCCACGACGCGCAACTGCTTCTTGGCCTTCTCGCGCACCGCCACCGTCTGGCCGGGCATGACGCGGGCCGAAGGAATGTCCAGCAATTGACCGTCGACCGTGATGCTGCGGTGACCCACCAGTTGGCGCGCCTCGGCACGAGTGGACGCGAAACCCATGCGATAGACCACCGTGTCCAGGCGCGATTCCAGCAGCGTCAGCAGGTTGACACCCGTGTTGCCACGCATACCCAGCGCTTTTTCGTAGGTGCGGTGAAATTGCTTTTCCAACATACCGTACATGCGCTTGACCTTCTGCTTTTCACGCAGTTGGGTGGCGTAGTCAGACTGACGTGCGCCGGAGGTGCGGCCATGTTGGCCAGGCTTGGTGTCGAACTTGGCCTTGGATTCAATGCCGCGGCGCGCGCTCTTCAGAAAGAGGTCGGAGCCTTCACGGCGGGAGAGTTTGGCCTTGGGGCCGAGGTAACGTGCCACTTGCTATTCCTTTCGATCAACTGCCGCAGCGCTCAGCTGCGGGAGCTTGAGCCCTGAGGGCTCAAGCAGTGGGCTTTGCGGTGGGACACCGCGTGGAGATGAAACATGGATCGGTTGCGATACGACGAAGATCATCAAAAAACGGTCGTACTTGGCGCAGTGGGCTGCGATCTGGGTCAGATGAGGTGGCGGTGGCGATCAGATGCGGCGGCGCTTCGGCGGACGGCAGCCGTTATGCGGAACCGGGGTCACGTCGGCAATCTGAATGACCTTGATGCCAAGGCCATTGAGCGCACGCACAGCCGATTCGCGGCCAGGGCCTGGTCCCTTGATGCGAACTTCGAGTTGCTTGATGCCGCACTCGATGGCCTGACGGCCGGCATTCTCCGCAGCCACCTGGGCGGCAAATGGTGTGGATTTGCGCGAGCCCTTGAAACCCTGCCCACCCGAGGATGCCCACGACAAGGCATTGCCCTGGCGGTCGGTGATGGTGATGATGGTGTTGTTGAACGAGGCATGCACATGCGCAATGCCGTCCGCAACATTCTTGCGAACCTTCTTGCGCGCACGCTGTGCGGAAGCTTGATTGGGGGCTTTAGCCATGACTTAGTCCTTGTGTCCTTATTTTTTCAGTGCAACGCCACCCTTGCGCGGGCCCTTGCGGGTACGTGCATTGGTGCGGGTGCGCTGACCACGGACCGGCAAGCCGCGACGGTGACGCATGCCACGGTAGCAACCCAAGTCCATCAGACGCTTGATGTTGATCGACATCTCGCGGCGCAGATCGCCCTCGATGACGTATTGACCAACCTGCTCGCGAACCTTCTCAAGCTCAGCGTCGGTGATGTCTTTCACCTTGGTCGAATAGGCAAGGCCAGCCGCTTCGCAGATTTTGCGAGCGGTGGTCCGGCCGATGCCATAGATCGCAGTCAGGCCGATTTCGGCGTGCTGATGCGGCGGAATGTTGATACCAGCAATACGGGCCATTTGATTCCTCGATTCAGATTAGGCCGATCAACCCTGACGCTGCTTGTGGCGCGGGTCAGTACAGATCACACGCACCACACCCTTGCGGCGGATGATCTTGCAGTTTCTGCACATTTTTTTAATGGACGCACTAACTTTCATGATGTAACCTCGTTTATTTTGCTCGGAATACGATCCGTGCTCGCGTCAAATCGTAGGGTGTTAGCTCAACAGTTACTTTATCACCCGGTAAAATACGGATGTAATGCATGCGCATTTTTCCGGAAATATGGCCTAATACTACATGCCCATTCTCTAGCTTGACTCTAAAGGTGGCATTGGGGAGATTTTCGAGAATCTCGCCCTGCATCTGAATTGCATCGTCCTTGGACATAAATTGGTGTTGGCTCAGCGCAGGGTCATGCCACTTTTGAAATTCGCACGCTTGAGCAAGGCATCGTATTGATGCGACATCGCATAAGCCTGCACTTGGGCCATGAAATCCATGGTCACAACCACGATAATCAGCAGGGACGTGCCGCCAAAATTGAAAGGCACATTGTATTTCAAAACCAGGAACTCAGGTAGCAAACAAACCAGCGTGATGTAAAGCGCGCCAGCCAATGTCAGGCGCATCAGAATCTTGTCAATATGACGGGCCGTTTGCTCTCCCGGGCGAATACCAGGAATGAAAGCGCCACTCTTTTTTAGATTGTCTGCAGTTTCACGGCTATTGAATACCAAAGCAGTGTAAAAGAAGCAGAAGAAAATGATTGCGCCCGCGTACAACGCAACATAAATAGGCTGGCCAGGAGAAAGCAAAGCGGCTGCATCCTTGAGCCAGCTCATGCCATGCCCCGAGCCAAACCAACTCACGATCGTGGCCGGCAGCAAGATAATCGAAGAGGCGAAAATTGGGGGAATCACGCCAGACATGTTCAGCTTTAGAGGCAGGTGAGAAGATTGGCCCCCATAGACCTTATTCCCCACCTGACGACGCGCATAATTGACAAGAATTTTGCGCTGGCCCCGCTCGACAAACACCACGAAATAAGTCACGGCGATCACAATCGCCAATACAAAAATGGAAACCAGAATGCTCATGGCGCCTGTACGCACCAACTCCAACAGACCGCCCAAGGCTGTCGGCAGGCCAGACGCAATGCCAGCAAAGATGATGATGGATATGCCATTACCGAGACCACGCTCCGTGATCTGCTCACCCAACCACATCAGAAACATTGTTCCCGCTGTCAAACTAACGACTGCCGTCAGCTTGAATCCGAGGCCCGGATCCAAAACCAGCCCTTGCGTTGCACTGAGCGCCACCGAAATTCCAAGCGACTGGAAAATGGCCAAAAGCAGTGTGAAATAGCGCGTGTACTGCGTAATCTTCCGCCGTCCCGCCTCGCCTTCTTTTTTCAGTGCTTCCATGGATGGAATCACATAGGTGAGCAACTGCATAATGATCGATGCCGAAATATACGGCATGATCCCGAGCGCAAAGACCGTGAAGCGCGAAAGAGCGCCGCCGGAAAACATATTGAATAAGCCGAGAATCCCGCCCGAATTGTTATTGAACAACTGTTGCAATTGCTGCGGATTGATCCCCGGCACTGGAATGTGGGCACCAATGCGGAACACGATCAGAGCCCCCAGCAAAAAAATGAGGCGCTTGGTCAAGTCGCCATATTTTCCGCCGCCGAGAGCACTGGATTGCGTTGCCATGATTGATTTGAAATTCAGTCTTGCCGGGCGGCGACCGTGCCACCGGCGGCTTCAATCGCAATTTTTGCGCCACGGGTAACCAGGACGCCAGCAACCGTGAAATTGCGAGCAACCTGACCCGATGCAAAAATTTTTGCAGTAACCGCTTGATCGGAAATAAGGCCTGCGGCCTTTAAGCTCAGCAAATCAATTTGATCGCCTTGCACGAAAGCAAGTTCAGAAAGGCGAACTTCGGCCTTGAATTTAGCGGTCGGCGATTTGAAGCCACGCTTCGGCAGGCGACGCTGCAAAGGCATTTGACCGCCTTCGAAGCCAACCTTGTGGTAGCCACCGGAACGTGACTTTTGGCCTTTGTGACCACGCCCGGCGGTCTTGCCAAGGCCGGAACCAATGCCACGGCCCACACGTTTATGACTGTGTTTTGCGCCTTCGGCTGGTTGAATTGAGTTGAGTTGCATGGTGAGTCTCATTTGTGGGCATTAGAAGGCTGAGCGGTCAAAGTTCAGTGCCTCCGAGGCATGGCAATCAGGCAATGACCTTGACCAGGTAGTCAACCTTGCGAATCATGCCGCGCACCGATGGAGTGTCTTCCAGTGTGCGCTCATCATTGATATGCCGAAGGCCTAGGCCACGAACGGTGTCACGGTGATCGGCTCGCGTACCGATGACGCTGCGCACCAACTTGACTTTCACTTCTTTCTTGTCTTGCATGGATGGCCTCAACCGAGAATTTCTTCGAGGCTCTTGCCACGCTTCATGGCGATCTCGGAAGGCGTATTGGCCTTGATGAGACCGTCCAGCGTGGCACGAACCATGTTGTAGGGATTGGTCGAGCCATGGCTCTTGGCAACGACGTCGGTGATGCCGACGACCTCGAAGATGGCGCGCATCGGGCCGCCTGCAATGATGCCCGTTCCCTGAGGAGCCGGCGCCATCATGACGTCGGAAGCAGCGTGACTGCCGAAGACCTGATGATGCAGCGTGCCGTTTTTCAGCTTCACCTTGATCATGTTGCGGCGCGCCTGGTCCATGGCTTTCTGCACGGCAACTGGCACTTCGCGCGCCTTGCCCTTGCCCATCCCGATGCGGCCATCGCCATCACCCACGACGGCAAGCGCAGCAAAACCCAGGATACGACCACCCTTGACCACTTTGGTCACGCGGTTGACTGCAATCATTTTTTCCCGCAGACCGTCATCACGGGCTTCGGTGTTCATCTTTGCTTGGACTTTGGCCATCTCAACCTCAGAATTTCAAACCAGCTTCACGTGCTGCTTCAGCCAAGGCCTTGACGCGGCCGTGGTACTGGAAACCAGAGCGATCAAAGGCAACCTGCTCAATACCTGCGGCACGTGCCTTTTCCGCAATACGGCGGCCGACAATTTGCGCTGCGCCCACATTCCCACCGGAACCCTGCAACTGCTGACGCACTTCAGGCTCAATGGTCGAAGCAGTCATCAGCACGCGCTCGCCGTCATCGGAAATGATGCTGGCGTAGATGTGTGCATTCGAGCGATGCACCGCAAGGCGCGTCACACGGAGGCGCGCAATCTGGGCGCGTGTGGACTTGGCGCGACGCATACGGGCTAGTTTTTTATTCAACATGTCACAGCCCCTTATTTCTTCTTGGTTTCCTTGATCACCACGACCTCATTGGCGTAGCGAACACCCTTGCCCTTGTATGGCTCGGGCGGACGGATTGCACGAATATCGGCAGCCATTTGGCCGACGAGTTGTTTGTCAACGCCCTTGAGCACGATTTCAGTCGGCGTCGGCGCCTCCACTTTGATGCCATCGGGCATATCACGCACCACAGGGTGCGAGAAACCGAGGGAAAGATTCAGTTTGGCACCCTGGACTTGAACCTTGTAACCCACACCGACAAGAGTCAGCTTTTTCTCAAAGCCCTTGTCCACGCCGGCAACCATGCCGGCAACCAGGGCGCGGAACGTACCCGACAGGGCATGCGACTCGCGACTTGCGTCGGCTGGCGCAAACGTCAAAGAACCATCTTGCAATTCAACCTTGACCAAGGGGTTCAATGCACGTTGCAGACGACCCAAACCACCCTTGACTGCGATTTGCTCAGCAGTGAGGGACACTTCAACGCCTTTGGGCACAACGATAGGATTTTTGGCGACTCGCGACATGGTCGGCCCTCAATTAAGCAACATAACAAAGGACCTCACCGCCGACGCCAACCTGACGCGCCTTGCGATCGGTCATCACACCCTGAGGCGTGGAGACAATAGCGACACCCAGCCCATTCAGAACCTGGGGAATGGCGTGCTGTCCACGATAGATGCGTAGCCCAGGACGGCTAACACGCTCGATGCGCTCGATGACAGGACGCCCTGCGTAGTACTTGAGCGCAATTTGCAAGTCAGCCTTGACGCCATCGCGCAGTAATTCGAAGCCATCGATATAGCCCTCGTCCTGCAGCACCTGCGCAATGGCAGCCTTCAATTTCGATGCCGGCATCTTGACGGTGGCTTTCTCGACCATCTGCGCATTACGGATGCGCGTCAGCATGTCGGCAATAGGATCACTCATGCTCATTGAATATTCTCCGGAGAGTTCCGTTAGCCGTCTTACCAGCTGGACTTGGTGATGCCGGGGATCTCCCCGCGAAACGCCAGTTCACGAATCTTGTTACGGCCCAATCCGAACTTGCGGAACGTGCCGCGCGGGCGCCCTGTCAATGCACAGCGATTGCGCAAGCGGGTCGGGTTTGCATTGCGCGGTAGCTGCTGCAAGCCAAGACGCGCTTGCAAATGATCTTCGTGCGACTTGCTCATATCAGCGATGACAGCCTGTAGGGCGGCACGCTTGCCAGCAAATTTCTCAACGAGTTTTTCGCGCTTTTCCTGGCGGTTGATCAATGAAAGCTTAGCCATGGCAATCTCAGTTTTTGAAAGGAAAGCGGAAAGCGGAAAGCAGTGCCTTGCACTCGTCATCCGATTTTGCCGAGGTTGTGATGCTGATATTCAGGCCACGCAGCGCATCGACCTTGTCATACTCCACCTCTGGGAAAATGATTTGCTCTTTGACGCCGATGTTGTAATTGCCGCGCCCGTCGAAGGCACGCGATGAAACCCCACGGAAATCGCGCACACGCGGGAGCGCAACCGTCACCAAACGATCCAGAAATTCATACATGCGACGACCACGCAGCGTCACGGAGCACCCGATTGGCATGCCTTCGCGCACCTTGAACGCAGCAATAGCCTTACGAGCCTTGGTCACCACGGGTCGCTGTCCGGCGATCTTGGTCATGTCGCTCACAGCGTGCTCAATGACCTTCTTGTCAGCAACAGCCTCGGATACGCCCATATTCAGCGTGATCTTCGTGATGCGAGGAACCTCCATCACGGATTTATAGCCGTACCGCTCCAACAAACTTGGAACCACTTGACCCGTATAAAACTCTTGTAAACGCGTCATAACGCCCCCAGTTAAACCTTGATTTCCTCGCCGCTCGAACGGAATACGCGAACCTTCTTTCCGTCAGAGAGCAAACGAATGCCGACACGATCAGCCTTGCCGGACGCGGGATTGAAAATTGCCACATTGCTTTGATGAATGGGCATTTCTTTCGAGATGACACCGCCTGGCTGGTTTTGCATCGGATTGGGGCGGGTGTGACGTTTGACCAGGCCCACCCCCTCAACCAAAAGATGATCCTCACCCTGGCGAGCAATCACCTTGGCGCGGCGCCCCTTGGCTGAACCCGCAATGACGACGACTTCATCGCCCTTGTGTATCTTGTTCATGATGAGCCTCTTAAAGCACTTCAGGTGCGAGGGAAACAATTTTCATGAAGCGCTCCGTGCGCAACTCACGCGTAACCGGCCCGAAAATTCGAGTTCCGATAGGCTCAAGCTTGGCATTGAGGAGAACGGCGGCGTTGGCGTCAAACTTGATCAGCGAGCCATCAGCACGACGAACCCCCTTGGCCGTACGCACGACCACAGCGTTGAACACCTCGCCCTTTTTCACGCGGCCGCGCGGCGCAGCTTCTTTGATGCTGACCTTGATGACATCGCCGATGCCGGCATAGCGACGCTTGGACCCGCCGAGCACCTTGATGCACATAACGGTTTTAGCGCCGGTGTTGTCAGCAACATCCAGCCTTGACTGCATCTGAATCATGTGGAATCCTTTTCCCAACTTGCAAGCGAACGCCGCCAACAGTCTTGGGCCCAGCTTGTGGGTCAATGAAGCGCTCGAGAAATCGAAAGCGCAGAACTATATATTTTTGCCTGACTCGCTGTGCTTGTCAAGGCGCAAGGCAATTATTTTTGCTGAAGTGGCAAGCCGAGGCCTTCCGGTTCGAGCGGTTGGCTTGACCCAGAAACGGCTGTGGCCAGGATGGAACGTTTTTGCCTGGCCACAAGACGCCGGCACAATCACACCAACCTTGATTTTTCGACCAGACGCGTCACAACCCAGGACTTGGTCTTGGAAATCGGACGCGTTTCCGAAATTTCGACCAAATCGCCCAAGTGAAACTGGCCTTGCTCATCGTGAGCGCTGTACTTTTTGGAGCGCACCATATACTTGCCATACAACTCGTGCTGGACACGACGCTCAACCAAAACCGTGACGGTCTTCGAGCGTTTATCACTCACCACGCGCCCTGTCAGAACGCGGGTCAATCCTTCAGTAGCAGACATCATGACTCCTGCGTTGTTTGTTGGCGAATGAGGGTACGCACGCGGGCAATGTCGCGACGCACTTTCATCAATTGACTGGTGTTCTGCAGCTGCTGTGTTGCCTTTTGCATACGAAGACCCATATGGGCCTTCAGCAGTGCGTTGAGTTCATTCTGCAGACCCGAAGCGTCCAGTTTGCGCATTTCTTCCAAATTCATCATCTCACCTCAAAGACCAAAGCGCCGACCGACGAACACCGTACGAAACGGCAACTTAGCTGCTGCGAGTTCGAAGGCTTCACGGGCTTGTTGCTCCGTCACCCCATCGATTTCATAAAGCACTTTGCCAGGCGTGATTTCAGAAACGTAGTACTCAGGATTGCCCTTGCCGTTGCCCATGCGCACTTCAGCAGGCTTGATCGAAATGGGTTTGTCGGGGAATACACGGATCCAGATGCGACCGCCGCGCTTGACATGACGGGAAATGGCACGTCGCGCCGACTCGATCTGGCGTGCAGTCAAGCGACCACGCGTCGTGGCCTTGAGACCATATTCGCCGAAAGCCACAGAGGCTCCACGAGTCGCCACGCCCTTGTTGCGACCCTTTTGTTCCTTGCGGTATTTACGCCGCGCAGGTTGCATCATGACGATTCTCCTTGCTTGCTCGGCTCTGCGACCGATGCCTCGGGTTTGCTGACTTTGCGCACGCGCTTCTCAGGTGTCACCGCCGGCGCGCCTGCGGGCGCAGCATGCGCATCGCCGCGAGTGGAGTCAGGACGGCGGTTGCGACGCGGGCCATTCTTGTCATCGCGACGCGGACGACGATCGGTTTCGGCAGGTTCGGCGGCTTTTTGCGCCAGCGCACCTCGACCCAGCGTGTCACCCTTGTAAACCCAGACCTTGACACCAATGACGCCATAGGTCGTTTTGGCTTCGGAAAAACCGTAGTCAATGTCGGCGCGCAAAGTCTGAAGCGGCACACGGCCCTCACGGTACCACTCGGTACGCGCAATCTCGATCCCGTTCAAACGACCCGATGACATGATCTTGATGCCCTGGGCGCCAAGGCGCATCGCGTTCTGCATGGCACGCTTCATTGCGCGGCGGAACATGATGCGTTTTTCCAACTGCTGCGTGATGGAATCAGCAATAAGCTTGGCATCGATCTCGGGCTTGCGCACCTCCTCGATATCAACGGCGACGGGCACGCCAAGGCGCTTGGTCAATTCCGATTTCAATGCTTCGATATCTTCACCCTTCTTGCCGATCACGACCCCGGGGCGGGCGCTGAAAATTGTGATGCGTGCGTTTTTCGCAGGGCGCTCAATGACGATACGCGAGACGGAGGCGGCCTTGAGTTTCTTGGCCAGGAACTCGCGCACCGCAATATCTTCATTCAGCATTTTCGCAAACTGCCTGCCGCTGGCATACCAGCGGGAAGTCCAGTCATGCGTGACCGCCAGCCTAAAGCCGGTTGGGTTGATTTTCTGTCCCATCTCGAGTCCTTAATTTCCAACCGTGATGTAGATGTGGCAGGTCGGCTTGACGATCCGATTGCCTCGCCCCTTGGCGCGAGCAGAAAAACGCTTCAGCGAAGCGCCCCGCTCGACCATGATGGACTTGACTTTCAACTCGTCGATATCGGCGCCATCGTTGTGCTCCGCGTTGGCGATTGCCGACTCGAGCACCTTCTTGATGATCTGGGCTGCCTTCTTGGGCGTGAAGGCCAGCGTGTTCAAGGCGTGGTCGACTTTCTTGCCACGAATGAGGTCAGCGACCAGGCGGCCTTTTTGCTCTGACAACCGCACGCCCCGCAGAATTGCTTGTGTTTCCATAGTCCTTACCTCTTCGCGGCTTTCTTGTCTGCAGGATGACCCTTGAATGTGCGGGTCAGCGCAAACTCACCGAGCTTATGGCCCACCATTTGGTCGGTGATGTAGACGGGCATGTGCTGACGGCCGTTGTGCACAGCGACGGTCACGCCAATGAACTCGGGAAGCACAGTGGAGCGCCGCGACCAAGTCTTGATCGGCTTCTTGTCTTTCGTGGCAACTGCGTTTTCAATCTTCCGAATCAGATGAAGATCGCAAAACGGGCCTTTTTTAAGAGAACGTGTCATAACTGAGCCTCTGACTTACTTTTTGCGACGCGAGACGATCATGCCCTGCGTGCGCTTGTTCTGGCGTGTGCGATAGCCCTTGGTCGGAGTACCCCATGGGCTGACGGGGGTGCGGCCTTCACCAGTCTTACCCTCGCCACCACCGTGCGGGTGATCGACAGGATTCATGGCGACGCCACGCACGGTCGGGCGTATGCCCTTCCAGCGCTTAGCGCCAGCCTTACCGTACTGGCGCAGACTATTTTCTTCGTTGCTGACCTCGCCGATGGTGGCGCGGCATTCGACGTGGATCTTGCGCACTTCACCGGAACGCAGTCGCACTTGAGCGTAGACACCTTCACGCGCCATCAGCACAGCCGACGATCCAGCCGAACGGATCATTTGCGCGCCCTTACCCGCTGTCAGCTCAACGCAATGAATGGTGGAGCCCACGGGGATACTGCGAATGGGGAGGCAATTGCCAGCCTTGATCGGCGCCTCGACACCACTGAGAACCATGCTGCCAACCTCAATGCCACGCGGAGCGATGATGTAGCGGCGCTCGCCATCGGCGTAGCACAGCAAAGCAATGTGCGCCGTGCGATTGGGGTCGTATTCAATGCGTTCGACCTTTGCCGGGATGCCATCTTTGTCGCGGCGGAAATCAACGACGCGGTAATGCTGCTTGCTGCCACCCCCACGATGGCGCACCGTGATATGGCCATTGTTGTTACGACCAGCATTTTGCTTCTGCGGCTCGAGCAAGCTCTTTTCGGGCGCGCCTTTGTGCAGATGCTTGTGGACAACCTTCACGACGGCGCGACGGCCGGCGGAAGTTGGTTTCACCTTGACGACTGCCATGTTAGACACCCTCCTGGGCAAAGTTCAGTTCCTGACCCGCAGCCAGGCTGACATAGGCTTTGCGAACATTGCTGCGGTGGCCAACACCACGTGACGTACGCTTGACCTTACCCTTCTGGTTCAAAACCTGGACGCCAATGACCTGAACCTTGAAAAAGGCCTCGACTGCCGCCTTGATTTCATCCTTGCTCGCGTCCTGGCGCACGCGGAACGCAACCTGGTTGCGCTTATCCGCCAGCATCGTGGCCTTCTCGGAAATAATCGGCGCAAGCAGAACTTGCATCAGACGTTGTTCTTGTGCTTGTTGCTGACTCATGACAACATCTCCTGCAGCTTGGCCACAGCGCCCTTGGCAATCAGGACCTTCTTGTAATAAATCAAGGACAGTGGGTCCATGTAGCGAGGCTCGACCAACAACACATTGGGCAGATTACGCGCTGCAAGCATCAGTTTTTCATCGATCGAATCTGCGATGTACAGAACCGAATCCAGACCCATGGCACGCAACTTGGTGGCGAGCAGTTTGGTCTTGGGCGCATCGAGAACCAACTCCTCGGTCACCATGACACGACCTTCGCGCGCCAACTGCGAAAGGATGGAACGCATGCCGGCGCGGTACATCTTTTTGTTGATTTTCTGGGTGAAATTCTCATCACCAGAGTTCGGAAAAATTCGACCGCCTCCGCGCCACAACGGGGAACTTGTCATGCCTGCGCGAGCGCGACCAGTACCCTTTTGACGCCACGGCTTGCGGGTGGAATGCTTGACCTCAGCGCGGTCTTTTTGCGCGCGGGTGCCCATACGTGCATTGGCCTGATAGGCAATCACAATCTGGTGAATCAGCGCTTCGTTGTATTCACGGCCAAAAATCGTGTCCGGAGCGTCAAATGCGGCGCCTTGCGCGCCATCGGCGGCAACAAAATTCAGTTGAGTCATGATTGAACTCCCGCCTTCTTCACTGCGGGCCGCAGCGTGACGCAGCCGGAGTCGGCCCCGGGGATCGAGCCCTTTACCATGATCAAGTCTCGCGCCTCATCAATGCGCACGACCTCGAGATTCTGAATCGTGACATTGGTACCGCCCAGTCGTCCAGACATGCGCTTACCAGGGAATACACGCCCTGGATCCTGCGCCATGCCGATTGAACCCGGCGCGCGTGTTGTTACCGAGTTGCCGTGCGAAGCGCGGTTGGAGGAAAAGTGGTGACGCTTGATCGCGCCCGCATAGCCCTTGCCAATGGTGACACCACGGACATCCAGCATTTGCCCAACCGCGAAAAGCGTGGCGGGGAGCTTGCTGCCGCACTGGTAAGACGCAGCAACGTCCGCAGGAACCCGGAACTCACAAAGAAGCTTTGCGGGCTCGACGGATGCCTTGGCCAAGTGACCAGCTTCTGCCTTGGTCAGCGAGGAGGGTTTGGTTGCACCAAAAGCAACCTGGATGGCGCTGTAGCCATCCTTGTCAGCCTGGCGAATTTGCGCCACGGCGTTGCGAGAAACGTCCAGGACGGTGACGGGAATGGATACCCCGTCGTCCGTGAACACTCGCATCATGCCGACCTTGCGCGCAACAAGGCCGAGTGCTTGCGTACTCATTCTTTTCTCCATGCCAGCTGCGATTGGCTGGCGTCATATGCTGATTTGCAAAACTGACGATTCCAAGCTGTTGCCTGGAGATGCCGTTTTGCGCCAAACGATTTACATGAATCAGAGCCTGCCTTACGGAAGGCCCAAGCTTGAACGCTGAAAAGCTTTTCAGTATAGCCGGGCGCCTGTCTTCTGGCTAGTGGGCTTCCTGATTTTTACTGCAACTTGATTTCGACATCGACGCCAGCGGGCAGGTCAAGCTTCATCAAAGCGTCAACCGTCTTGTCCGTCGGATCAACAATGTCCATCAGGCGCTGGTGCGTGCGAATTTCAAACTGGTCGCGTGAGCTTTTGTTCACATGGGGCGAACGCAAGATATCGAAACGCTGCAGACGTGTCGGCAGCGGCACGGGGCCCTTGACAATGGCCCCAGTGCGCTTGGCCGTGTCAACAATTTCCAGGGCCGACTGATCGATGAGGCGGTAGTCGAAGGCCTTGAGACGAATACGAATTTTCTGACTTTGCATTGCAGTTCCAAAGAGCGGGAAAACGAGGCGAGCCTCTCTATTACTCGATAATTTTCGCCACGACGCCGGCGCCGACGGTACGGCCGCCCTCGCGAATGGCAAAGCGCAGACCTTCTTCCATGGCGATCGGGTGGATGAGCTTGACGGTGATGCTCACATTATCGCCCGGCATGACCATTTCCTTGTCCTTGGGCAGTTCGATGGCGCCGGTGACGTCGGTGGTGCGGAAGTAGAACTGCGGGCGGTAGTTGTTGAAGAACGGGGTGTGACGCCCGCCCTCGTCCTTGGAGAGCACGTAGATCTCGGCGGTGAAGTGGGTGTGGGGCTTGACGCTGCCGGGCTTGCACAGCACCTGGCCGCGCTGCACGTCTTCGCGCTTGGTGCCGCGCAGCAGGATGCCCACGTTGTCGCCCGCCTGGCCCTGGTCGAGCAGCTTGCGGAACATTTCCACGCCGGTGCAGGTGGTCTTTTGGGTGGCGGCGATGCCGACGATCTCGATTTCTTCGCCTACCTTGATGATGCCGCGCTCGATGCGCCCGGTCACCACGGTGCCGCGCCCGGAGATGGAGAACACGTCTTCCACGGGCATGAGGAAGGCGCCGTCGACCGCGCGCTCGGGCGTGGGGATGTAGGTGTCCAGGGCGTCGGCCAGGCGCAAGATGGCTTGTTCGCCGAGCTCGCCCTTGTCGCCTTCCAGGGCCAGCTTGGCGGAGCCGTGGATGATGGGGGTGTCGTCGCCGGGGAAGTTGTACTTGGTGAGCAGCTCGCGCACTTCCATCTCGACGAGCTCGAGCAGCTCGGCGTCGTCGACCATGTCGCACTTGTTGAGAAAGACGATGATGTAGGGCACGCCGACCTGGCGCGCCAGCAGGATGTGCTCGCGGGTCTGGGGCATGGGGCCGTCGGCGGCCGACACCACCAGGATGGCGCCGTCCATCTGCGCCGCGCCGGTGATCATGTTCTTGACGTAGTCGGCGTGCCCGGGGCAGTCGACGTGGGCGTAGTGCCGGTTCTTGGTCTCGTACTCGACGTGCGCGGTGTTGATGGTGATGCCGCGCGCCTTCTCCTCCGGCGCCGCGTCGATCTGGTCGTACGCCTTGGCTTCGCCGCCGAACTTGCTCGACAGCACCGTGGTGATGGCCGCCGTCAGCGTGGTCTTGCCGTGGTCCACGTGGCCTATCGTCCCCACGTTCACGTGTGGCTTGGTCCGCTCAAATTTGCTCTTCGCCATGATGAATGCCTTTAGAACTTGGTCAAATAAACTTGAAATTACTTGCTGGTACGCGCGCTGATGATGGCCTCTGCCACATTCCTGGGCGCTTCGGAGTAGTGCTTGAATTCCATGGAATAGGTGGCACGACCCTGAGACATCGAACGCAGCGTTGTGGAATAGCCGAACATCTCGGACAAAGGCACTTCGGCGCGTATGACTTTGCCACCCGTGACGATTTCGTCCATGCCCTGAACCATGCCGCGGCGCGACGACAAATCGCCCATCACATTGCCGGCGTAGTCTTCCGGCGTCTCAACTTCAACGGCCATCATGGGCTCAAGAATCACAGGACTGGCCTTGCGGCATCCGTCCTTGAAGCCCATCGACGCAGCCATCTTGAAAGCCTGCTCGGAGGAATCGACCTCGTGGTAGGAACCGAAATGCAAGGTCACTTTCACGTCAACCACTGGGTACCCAGCCAAAACACCCGAGTTCAGTGTTTCCTCGATGCCTTTTTGCACAGCGGGGATGTACTCGCGTGGCACGACGCCACCCTTGATCGCATCAATGAACTGAAAACCCTTGCCAATCTCATTCGGTTCGATCTTGAGGACGACATGCCCGTACTGTCCCTTGCCACCGGACTGGCGAACGAACTTGCCCTCGGCGTTGTCCACGGTCTTGCGAATGGTCTCACGATATGCCACCTGCGGCTTGCCGACATTCGCCTCGACGCCGAACTCGCGCCGCATACGGTCGACGATGATCTCAAGGTGGAGTTCACCCATGCCGGAAATAATGGTCTGCCCTGACTCTTCATCGGTCTTGACGCGGAAGGAGGGGTCTTCCTGAGCCAAGCGCTGCAAGGCAATGCCCATCTTCTCCTGGTCTGCCTTGGTCTTTGGCTCCACGGCTTGAGAAATGACCGGCTCCGGAAAGATCATCTTTTCCAAAGTGATGATGGAATTCGGATCGCACAGGGTTTCACCAGTCGTCACTTCGCGCAAGCCTACGCACGCTGCAATATCGCCAGCGCGCACTTCCTTGATTTCGTCACGCTGATTGGCATGCATTTGCAACAGGCGGCCGATACGTTCCTTTTTACCCTTGATAGGGTTGTAAATGGTGTCGCCCGAAGCAAGTATGCCGGAATAAACTCGAATAAAAGTCAATTGCCCCACATAGGGGTCGGTCATCAACTTAAATGCAAGTGCAGAAAATTTTTCATCATCACTTGCGCGTCGCTGCGTGTCTGCCTCATCATCATCTGTACCATGAACAGGCGGAATATCAACAGGCGACGGGAGAAAATCAATCACAGCATCCAGCATGCGCTGCACGCCCTTGTTCTTGAATGCTGTTCCGCAAAGCATGGGCTGGATTTCACCCGCGATTGTTCTCGCGCGCAAGCCCTGCTTAATTTCTTCCTCAGTCAATTCACCCGACTCGAGATAACGATTCATCAGATCTTCGTTAGCCTCGGCCGCAGCCTCAATCATATTTGAGCGCCACTTCCCGACTTCCCCAAGCAACTCCGTAGGGATCGCTTGATATTCAAATTTCATGCCCTGAGACGCCTCATCCCAGATAATTGCCTTCATTTTGAGAAGGTCAACGACGCCTATGAAATTCTCTTCAGCCCCGATGGGATAAACGACAGGCACAGGATTAGCCTTAAGCCGACTTCTCATCTGGTCATAGACTTTGAAAAAATTGGCTCCCGTGCGGTCCATCTTATTAACGAAAGCGAGGCGCGGAACTTTGTACTTGTTAGCTTGACGCCAGACTGTTTCAGATTGGGGCTGAACACCGCCCACGGCACAATACACCATGCATGCGCCGTCAAGTACGCGCATGGAGCGCTCAACTTCGATTGTGAAATCGACGTGGCCTGGAGTATCGATAATGTTGATTCGATGCTCAGGGAGGGACAGATCCATCCCCTTCCAGAAACAAGTCGTGGCGGCTGATGTGATGGTGATGCCGCGCTCCTGCTCCTGCTCCATCCAATCCATCGTGGCGGCGCCATCATGCACCTCGCCAATCTTGTGATTAACGCCGGTATAGAACAGAATGCGCTCGGTCGTCGTGGTTTTGCCGGCATCAATATGCGCGGAAATACCGATATTCCGATATCGCTCAATAGGAGTCTTTCTAGCCATCATATGCCCCGAAAATTAGAACCTGAAATGGGAGAAAGCCTTGTTTGCCTCAGCCATGCGGTGAACCTCGTCACGACGCTTCATGGCAGAGCCACGGCCCTCGGAGGCCTCCATCAGCTCATTAGCCAGGCGCTGGGCCATGGATTTCTCACCACGTTTTTTAGCCGCCTCGCGGATCCAGCGCATAGCCAAGGCCGCGCGACGCTGGGGGCGCACTTCAACAGGAACTTGGTAATTAGCACCACCGACACGCCGGGATTTAACCTCAACAACAGGCTTCACATTGCTCAGCGCCAACGCGAAAACCTCAACGGGGTCTTTGCCGCTTTTCGCCTGAATCGTCTCGAAAGCACCATAGACAATACTTTCGGCGATGGCTTTTTTGCCAGAAAGCATGACCACATTCATAAATTTGGCGACATCGAGATTGCCGAATTTTGGATCGGGGAGAATTTCGCGCTTAGCGATTACACGGCGACGTGACATTTAAGTTCCTTTTTCAGTTGGGCCAAGCCCAGACTTCACAGTTGTGAAGCACTTACTCAACCCAATATCAGGGCTGAACAGGAGGGACGATCAATACTTATTTTTTCGGGCGCTTGGCGCCATATTTTGACCGCGACTGTTTGCGATCTTTCACGCCTTGCAAATCGAGAGAGCCACGGACAATGTGATAGCGGACGCCAGGAAGATCCTTGACACGA
Organism: Thiomonas sp. X19; assembly: GCF_900089495.1. Classification (NCBI taxonomy): domain Bacteria; kingdom Pseudomonadati; phylum Pseudomonadota; class Betaproteobacteria; order Burkholderiales; genus Thiomonas; species Thiomonas sp. X19. The sequence goes on from NZ_LT605203.1 coordinate 4,231,512, forward strand.
CCACCACGCACCAGAACAACTGAGTGCTCCTGAAGATTGTGCCCTTCGCCGCCGATATAGGAGATCACCTCGAAACCATTTGTCAAACGCACTTTTGCAACCTTACGCAGTGCGGAATTCGGTTTCTTGGGGGTCGTGGTATACACACGTGTGCACACGCCCCGGCGCTGCGGGGAATTTTCCATGGCAGGACTTTTAGACTTGAGCGTCTCAGCTGCACGGCCCTGGCGAACCAACTGATTGATGGTTGGCATAGTGATCCCTTTTAGGAAGAACTTATGAATTATTCAAAACATGACAAAAGCCCGGCCATTCAATAAATGGCCGGGATAGATGGTGTGCCTGACGATGTCCTACTTTCACACGCGAATGCGCACTATCATCGGCGCTGAGGTGTTTCACTGTCCTGTTCGGGATGGGAAGGAGTGGGACCACCTCGCTATGGTCATCAGGCGTAACTTGTCGGCGCACAGTCATGGAGACGTGCAACCCAATTCGAAAAGCTGTTTGCGATTACATCACACTTAAATCAAAGTTATAGGATCAAGCCTCACGGGCAATTAGTACTGGTTAGCTCAACGCATTACTGCGCTTCCACACCCAGCCTATCAACGTTGTAGTCTTCAACGACCCTTTAGGGAGATCGAGTCTCCAGGGAAGCCTAATCTTGAGGCGAGTTTCCCGCTTAGATGCTTTCAGCGGTTATCTCTTCCGCACATAGCTACCCGGCGATGCCACTGGCGTGACAACCGGTACACCAGGGGTGCGTCCACTCCGGTCCTCTCGTACTAGGAGCAGCCCCTCTCAAGCTTCCAGCGCCCACGGAAGATAGGGACAAAACTGTCTCACGACGTTTTAAACCCAGCTCACGTACCTCTTTAAATGGCGAACAGCCATACCCTTGGGACCGGCTACAGCCCCAGGATGAGATGAGCCGACATCGAGGTGCCAAACACCGCCGTCGATATGAACTCTTGGGCGGTATCAGCCTGTTATCCCCAGAGTACCTTTTATCCGTTGAGCGATGGCCCTTCCATACAGAACCACCGGATCACTATGTCCTGCTTTCGCATCTGCTCGACTTGTCAGTCTCGCAGTTAAGCACGCTTATGCCATTGCACTATCAGCACGATTTCCGACCGTACCTAGCGTACCTTCGAACTCCTCCGTTACGCTTTAGGAGGAGACCGCCCCAGTCAAACTGCCCACCATGCACTGTTCCCAATCCTGATTCAAGGACCAAGGTTAGAACCTCAAACACACCAGGGTGGTATTTCAAGGTTGGCTCCACCGGAACTAGCATCCCGGCTTCAAAGCCTCCCACCTATCCTACACAGGTCTGTTCAAAATCCAATGCAAAGCTACAGTAAAGGTTCATGGGGTCTTTCCGTCTTTCCGCGGGGAGATTGCATCATCACAAACATTTCAACTTCGCTGAGTCTCGGGAGGAGACAGTGTGGCCATCGTTACGCCATTCGTGCAGGTCGGAACTTACCCGACAAGGAATTTCGCTACCTTAGGACCGTTATAGTTACGGCCGCCGTTTACCGGGGCTTCGATCAAGAGCTTGCACCCCATCACTTAACCTTCCGGCACCGGGCAGGCGTCACACCCTATACGTCCACTTTCGTGTTTGCAGAGTGCTGTGTTTTTAATAAACAGTCGCAGCCACCTTTTCACTGCGGCCCCGTTCTGCTCAGCCTGTACGGCGTCACATACCAGGGGCGTACCTTATCCCGAAGTTACGGTACAAATTTGCCGAGTTCCTTCTCCCGAGTTCTCTCAAGCGCCTTAGAATACTCATCTCGCGCACCAGTGTCGGTTTGCGGTACGGTCATGTCCAGCTGAAGCTTAGTGGCTTTTCTTGGAAGCAGAGTATCAGCTACTTCAGCGGCAAGCCGCCTCGTCATCACATCTCAGCTAAGCCCCCCGGATTTGCCTAAGGAGCACGCCTACCTGCTTGAACCGGGACATCCAACACCCGGATAACCTAACTTTCTCCGTCCCCACATCGCACTGGACAGTGGTACAGGAATATTAACCTGTTTCCCATCGACTACGCATTTCTGCCTCGCCTTAGGGGCCGACTCACCCTACGCCGATGAACGTTGCGTAGGAAACCTTGCGCTTTCGGCGAGGGGGCTTTTCACCCCCTTTAACGCTACTCATGTCAGCATTCGCACTTCCGATACCTCCAGCATTCCTTACAGAACACCTTCACAGGCTTACGGAACGCTCCTCTACCATGTGCTTACGCACATCCGCAGCTTCGGTATATAGCTTAGCCCCGTTACATCTTCCGCGCAGGACGACTCGATCAGTGAGCTATTACGCTTTCTTTAAAGGATGGCTGCTTCTAAGCCAACTTCCTGACTGTCAAAGCCTTCCCACTTCGTTTCCCACTTAGCTATATTTAGGGACCTTAGCTGGCGGTCTGGGTTGTTTCCCTCTTGAGTCCGGACGTTAGCACCCGGTGCTCTGTCTCCCGTGCTGACACTCTTCGGTATTCGGAGTTTGCCTTGGTTTGGTAAGTCGCCATGACCCCCTAGCCAAAACAGTGCTCTACCCCCGAAGGTGATACACGAGGCACTACCTAAATAGTTTTCGAGGAGAACCAGCTATTTCCGGATTTGTTTAGCCTTTCACCCCTATCCACAGCTCATCCGCTAATTTTGCAACACTAGTCGGTTCGGACCTCCAGCTGGTGTTACCCAGCCTTCATCCTGGCCATGGATAGATCATCCGGTTTCGGGTCTACACCCAGCGACTGAACGCCCTGTTCGGACTCGGTTTCCCTACGCCTTCCCTATTCGGTTAAGCTCGCCACTGAATGTAAGTCGCTGACCCATTATACAAAAGGTACGCCGTCACCCTTACGGGCTCCGACTTTTTGTATGCATACGGTTTCAGGATCTATTTCACTCCCCTCCCGGGGTTCTTTTCACCTTTCCCTCACGGTACTTGTTCACTATCGGTCGACTACGAGTATTTAGCCTTGGAGGATGGTCCCCCCATGTTCAGACAGGATGTCACGTGTCCCGCCCTACTTGTCGTACGCCTAGTTCCACACAGATATTTTCAGGTACGGGGCTATCACCCACTATGGCCACCCTTTCCAAGGTGTTCCCCTGATATTCATGCTAAAACGTACAGGCTGGTCCGATTTCGCTCGCCACTACTATCGGAATCTCGGTTGATTTCTTTTCCTCGAGTTACTTAGATGTTTCAGTTCACTCGGTTAGCCTCATCTGCCTATGTATTCAGCAGAAGATACCCTTGCGGGTGGGTTTCCCCATTCGGACATCTACGGATCAAAGCTTGATTGCCAGCTCCCCGCAGCTTAACGCAGGCTTCCACGTCCTTCATCGCCTGTAGTCGCCAAGGCATCCACCGTATGCACTTAGTCGCTTGATCCTATAACTTTGACTTAAGTCAAAGCAATGGTAAGTTGATAAAGTTTTGATGCAATCGCAAATGCATATACAAATGCAATTATCAGCTTTTCGAATTGTTAAAGAACGCAGCCTATTGATTAATATCAAACGTAAATGCGCAACAAAAATTAAACGCACTTGCGTTTGATGGTGGAGGTGAACGGGATCGAACCGATGACCCCCTGCTTGCAAAGCAGGTGCTCTCCCAGCTGAGCTACACCCCCAGATGAATCACACCAATGGTAGGGTGGTGGGTCTGGTTGGGCTCGAACCAACGACCCCCGCCTTATCAAGACGGTGCTCTAACCAGCTGAGCTACAGACCCAGGAGGGCCGCAATGAAACGCCACCAATCACCGCAAATATTGTTGCAGGCTGCCGAGCCGATAAGAGTGAGCGCTTGACCTTCAAGCTATTCCAGAAAGGAGGTGATCCAGCCGCACCTTCCGATACGGCTACCTTGTTACGACTTCACCCCAGTCATGAAGCCTACCGTGGTAATCGCCCTCCTTGCGGTTAGGCTAACTACTTCTGGTAAACCCCACTCCCATGGTGTGACGGGCGGTGTGTACAAGACCCGGGAACGTATTCACCGCGGCAAGCTGATCCGCGATTACTAGCGATTCCGACTTCATGCAGTCGAGTTGCAGACTGCAATCCGGACTACGAACGGTTTTATGGGATTAGCTCCCCCTCGCGGGTTGGCAACCCTCTGTACCGTCCATTGTATGACGTGTGTAGCCCTACCCATAAGGGCCATGATGACTTGACGTCATCCCCACCTTCCTCCGGTTTGTCACCGGCAGTCTCATTAGAGTGCCCTTTCGTAGCAACTAATGACAAGGGTTGCGCTCGTTGCGGGACTTAACCCAACATCTCACGACACGAGCTGACGACAGCCATGCAGCACCTGTGTTCTGGCTCTCTTTCGAGCACTCCTAAATCTCTTCAGGATTCCAGACATGTCAAGGGTAGGTAAGGTTTTTCGCGTTGCATCGAATTAAACCACATCATCCACCGCTTGTGCGGGTCCCCGTCAATTCCTTTGAGTTTTAACCTTGCGGCCGTACTCCCCAGGCGGTCGACTTCACGCGTTAGCTTCGTTACTGAACAGTTTCCCGTCCAACAACTAGTCGACATCGTTTAGGGCGTGGACTACCAGGGTATCTAATCCTGTTTGCTCCCCACGCTTTCGTGCATGAGCGTCAGTACAGGTCCAGGGAGCTGCCTTCGCCATCGGTGTTCCTCCGCATATCTACGCATTTCACTGCTACACGCGGAATTCCACTCCCCTCTACCGTACTCTAGTCGGATAGTCATAAATGCAATTCCTAGGTTGAGCCCAGGGATTTCACATCTATCTTTTCCAACCGCCTGCGCACGCTTTACGCCCAGTAATTCCGATTAACGCTCGCACCCTACGTATTACCGCGGCTGCTGGCACGTAGTTAGCCGGTGCTTATTCTGCAGGTACCGTCATCCATTCGCGGTATTATCGCAAACGATTTCTTTCCTGCCAAAAGTGGTTTACAACCCGAAGGCCTTCTTCCCACACGCGGCATTGCTGGATCAGGCTTTCGCCCATTGTCCAAGATTCCCCACTGCTGCCTCCCGTAGGAGTCTGGGCCGTGTCTCAGTCCCAGTGTGGCTGGTCGTCCTCTCAGACCAGCTACGGATCGTCGCCTTGGTGAGCCTTTACCTCACCAACAAGCTAATCCGACATCGGCCGCTCCATCGACGCAAGGCCTTGCGGTCCCCTGCTTTCACCCGTAGGTCGTATGCGGTATTAGCAACGCTTTCGCGCAGTTATCCCCCATCAATGGGCACGTTCCGATGCATTACTCACCCGTTCGCCACTCGCCACCAGGGTTGCCCCCGTGCTGCCGTTCGACTTGCATGTGTAAGGCATGCCGCTAGCGTTCAATCTGAGCCAGGATCAAACTCTACAGTTCAATCTTGGTGCCAATTAAGGCCAACTCATTCAGGAACTACGGATTTCTCCGTACTTCTTTTATGAGCGTTTAACTCGTATTTTGCAATCCGGTCAAACGCCCACACTTATCGGCTGCTTTTTGTTAATGAACCCGCTTTTGCGGCTGCTGCATTTGCAGCGGAGAATCGATATTCTTGCACAACTTTTATTCCCGAGTCAAGCATAAGGTTTTGTCAGAAACAGAGAACTTCAAACCTTGCTGCCTTGAAACCCGCTCGCAGCTTTGTTGGTTTTTTGAGAACCAGCGAAAAGCAGCAAGAGCGAAATTGTGCACCACGGCCTAGGCCGTGTCAACACCTTTTCGCAACAGAAGTGCCTTGCTCTCTGGCAAGCAGGTGAGCGGGGGCCATGCACGCGTGTCATTCGACTCTCCTCCGCCCGCCTTCCTTGCGGGAGTTTTCCCACGACACTCCGACCTCATCCTCTGTACATCGGGGTCCAAAGCTGTCGCACTTGCTCACTGGCGTGATTGGCTAGGACCGTAACGCTGAGTCCCGGCGCGCACAAGCAGAGCGTTCAGTTCCTTGGCGACGCTGGGCACGGGTCTCAGCTTGCTGTTCAAGCCAGGCTCTTAATGTGTGTGTGTGCGCCTGCCAGGCATGGCTTGGATAGCGCCCGCGCAGTTGCTCCCATAGCTGATTGAGGCCCTCGACATCCTGGTTTTGAGCCAAGCGAGCCCATTTGAGACGCTCAAGTCGCCGGGCAGCAGGTTGGGGGTGAACTGAATGGAATGCGCTGGAAACCGGCAGGCACCGCGTCCGCCAGCGCCTTCACCGCGGTGGTCTTGGCCAGCCCGGGCAGGCCCTCCACCAGCAGGTGGCCGCCGGTGAGCAGGGCGATGACCAGGCGGTCGAGCAGCGCAGCCTGGCCGTCGTCGCCTTGCGCCAACTGCTGGCGCAAGGCGACGACGGCAGCCTGGAAGGGCTCGCCAGCTGCAGGATTCGAGGTTTCAGCTTGCATACGCGTGTCTTGCATACGCGTCATGTCCCCGACGCCTGGCTGGCGGCTGCAGGGTGAAGAAGGAACTGGCCTGCCCGCACTGTTTCGCGGCAAGCGCAGAGATTACGCCATGAGCAGCTCGATCACCCGCCGCATCGCCGCCGTGTCAAAATCGCGCCCGCCCACGGCCTGGCGCACGATGTTGCCGCGTGGGTCGATCAGGTAGCTGGTGGGGATGCCCATTACGCCGAAAGCATGGGCGGCGGCGCTCTTGCTGTCCAGCAACACCGGGAAGGTGGGCGAGGGACTGAGCTGGCCCATGTAGGCGAACACCTGGTTCAGGCTCTCGCCCTGGTCCAGCGCCAGCGCCGCGAATGGCTTGTTCTTGAGCGAGAGATACAGCCGCTCGATCGACGGCATTTCCGCGCGGCAGGGCGGGCACCAGGTCGCCCAGAAATTCACCAGCACCACCTTGCCGCGATAGTCCGACAGGCGGTGCGGCTTGCCGTCGAGGTCGGGAAGCGTGAAGTCGGGGGCCGGGCGCGGCGGCTGCACGATGCTCAGCGCCTGATCGGGCGTCGTGCCGGCCGCCAGCGCGCTACGGCTGGTCAAGGCACCCAGGCCGCAGGCCGCCAGGCTCGTCAGCAGACGCCTGCGTTCAGGGTTGGGCATCGCTGGCGCATTGCGGTCCAGCAAGACGGGCGTGGTGCAGGGTTCCATGTTCTCTCCAGGAGTAGTGCAGGGTGAGGCGCGTGCCGCGCGGCACGTCGAGTGTGGTGAAGCCTTGCGCCCAATCGCCGGGCTGCAGGGTTTGCTGCGCCGGCAGGATGGACCAGTCCGCGCTGATGCCGTCGGGCTTCCAGCGGGCCAGCCAGTCGGTCTTGGTGATCAACGCGTGTTGCCGGCCGCCTGATGTGACGGCACGCCAATCGGCCACGTCGTAGCTGATGGGCACTTTGCCGCGATTGTGGATGAAGGTGCCGAACACGCAGACCCGGGCGATGGCCGCCACTGCCGGCTGCGGATAGCCCATGTTCTCGTAGAACCCGCGCACGCCCTCCGGGCTGAGCTGGATCAGCCGCACGGTGAAGGCATGGCGATGGTTGGCCCAGTTCGGCTGCGCGGCGCTGGCTGCGGCCGCAGGGGTGGAGGCTTGAGTTGGGGCAGACGCTGAAGCGGGTGTGGCGGCGCGGGCGGCGGGCAGGCCGCACAGCGCCGCAAGCAGAAAGCTTGTGCCGATGGATACGTTGCGTCGCATGCTGTCAGCCTCCCGATGCCGCCGTATAGCCCGGAGCCCCCGCCAGCGGCGCAACGCGACGACCGGCCTCCAGACGGATGGCCAGCCAGGCGCCGGTGAAGATCGACGCCAGCCCCAGCATCGAGCCGATGGACAGCACCGACACCCCGCTCAAGCCATGTCCCACGGTGCAGCCCAGGCCGAGCACCGCGCCGCCGCCGGTGAGCACCGCGCCGAACAACTGACGTGCGCCCTCGCGCCAACCGGCCACGCCTTGCGGGCGGAAGTCACGCCGCAGCAGCGCCGCCAGCAAGGCGCCGAGCAGCGCGCCGGCCACCGCCATGACGCCGAAGGTGGTGGTCTGGCTCGATGGGTGCAGCAGGAAATACACCGCATCCGACAGCGGCCCGGCGAAGGTGTAGGACTGCACGCCCAGTCCGTCCGGCGGCTGGCCCATGAACGAGGCGTCTTCGATCGCGCGCTGACCGATGGGCCCGGCGGTGAGGGCGTAGCCCGCAGCCACCACCACGCCGATCAGCACCGCGCCCAGCCACAAGCCCCAGCTTTTGCGCAAGGGCAGCGCCCGCCAGCACAGCACGAGCGCCATGGCCCCGAGGACTAGGCCCAGCACCACATGCGCGCCGGTGCTGCCCAAGCCGAGGACGGTGGCGAGATCCTGGTGCGCCAGGCCGAAACGACGCAGATCGAGCGACCAGCCGTCGATCCACGGCGCGAACCACAGGCCGTAGAGCGAGGTGCGGCTCATGGCGTACGCGGCCAACCCCATCACCGCCAGCACCAGCACGGCCTGCAGGCTGCCCTGGCCCACGCGCACCAGGGTGCGCAGCGGGCAGCCGCGTGCCAGCACCATGCCGGCGCCGAACAGCAGGCCACCCAGCACATAGCGGCCCCACGGCAGTTCAGGCCCGGTGTAAGCCGGGCGGCTGGGGATGAGCGTCTGGCCGAGCGCGAGCTGCAGCAGCGCCACCGCCACCAGCGCCGCGCCGACCGCGACGCCGTAGGCCGCCAGCCGCGTCGGCTTGCGCTCCAGCAGGGTTTCACGCAAGCCGCCCTGCGGGCAAAACCGGGTGGCCTGGGCCGAAGCGCCCAGCACCGCTGCGGCGGCAAAGGCGCCAATGAGCAATTCCGTCATCGCCGTCATGGCATGGTCTCCTCAAAATTTTGTGCGTGCAACCCGCGGCCCCGCTGAGGTTGGATCGAACTCAGACAGTATGCAGGCGTGGATGGGTTTCCTCGGCGCGCAACAACACCCACAGGCCTGAGGCCAGCAGCAGCGCAGCGGTGAACCAGAACGCGGGAGCGATCAGCCCGGCGGCCTGGGCGATGGAACCCAGCATCAATGCACCCAGGGCGTAGCCGGTGTCGCGCCAGTAGCGGTAGGTGCCCAGCGACGAACTGCGCCAGTTCGGATGCGAGATGTCGGCCACGGCGGCAATCAGGTTGGGGTACAGCAGCGCCATGCCCACGCCCATCACCACGGCGGCGGTCAGCCACGCGGCCACACCCATCACCAGAGTGACGGAAGCCACGCCCAGCGCCAGCAGCCACAGCCCGGCGACGATGGTGGGCTTGCGGCCGATGCGGTCCGACAGCGGCCCGGTCCATAACTGCGATGCACCCCACACCAGGCCGTACACCCCGGTGACCCAGCCGATGTCCACCACGCTCAGGCCATGCCCATGCAGATACAGCGGAAACAGCACCCACAGCAGTGTGTCCGCGACCTTGTTGGCCACCCCGGCCTGACACAGCGCCGAGAAGGTGACGTGGCGGAACGAGACGAAGGTGAACACCTGCAGCGAGGTCGGATGCGCGGGCAGGCCTTCGGCGAAGTGCGGCTTGAGACCGGTGTGCTTGCCGTCGGCGTGACGCTTGCTCTCGGCGCGCGCCCAAGACAGGGTCTCGCGCACGAACAGCAGCGCGGTGCCCAGGCCCGCAGCAATCACCAGCAGGGCGAAGCCCAGCAGCGCGGGGCGCGGGCCGTAGAGCGAGGCGAGATAGCCGGTGACGATGCCCGCCAAGCCCACCGAGGCATAGCCCGCGAACTCGTTGATGCCGGTGGCAAGTCCGCGCTGCTCGGCGCGGGTGATGTCCACCTTGCTGGTCACGGTCATGCTCCAGGCGAACCCCTGGTTCACGCCGAGGAACAGATTGGCCACCACCACCCACCACCAGTTGGGTGCGAAATAAATGAGCAGCGGAATGGGGATGGCCGCCAGCCAACCCATCACCAGCACCGGCTTGCGCCCGATGCGCTCGGACAAGCGACCGGCAACGAAATTGAGCATGCCCTTCACCAGCCCGAAGGAGATGACGAAGCTCATCAGGTAGAGGAAGGACGACTTGGGCACGCCGAAATCCTGTCCCGCCACCACCGGCAGCACATTGCGCTCCATGCCGATGACCATGCCGACGAAGGCCACCTGCACGGCCTGCCAGATGAACTGATGCAGGTTGATGCGGATGCCCTGGACATGTTCCTCGGGCGCCGCCGCAGCGGCGGGATGGGTGGTGCCGAGATGGGCGAGCATGGCTGGGCTGGCGGGTGGGTGAGGGGGCGGGCCGCTATGCGGTCGCAAGCTGGCCGGTGTTGACGGCGACGATGCGCTCCATCTCCGCCGGGCGCGGCGGAATCTGTCCGAGCAGCAGCTCGACGAACTCCGCGCGCGGCAGGCCGAGCGCCGGGTTCCAGCGCTTCTCGAAACCGATGGTCGACGAGGGTTTGCCCGACAGCCCCGCGCCACAGGCGCTTCCCGCCTGATGCCCGGGGAAAATCTCCAGCTCGGCGGGCAGCGCCAGCAGCTTGGCGTGCAGGCTGTCGTGCAGCATCGCCGCCATCTCGCGCCCGCGTCCGGCCAGGTCGGGCCGGCCCACCGCGCCGACGAACAAGGTATCGCCCGTGAGGGCGAACCAGGGCGCTTCGCTGCGGCGCCTGTCGCTCACCAGCAGGCAGGCGCTGTCCAGGGTATGGCCGGGCGTGTGCAGCACGCGCACCAGCACATTGCCGACGGCGATGACCTGCTCGTCATGCAAGGCCTCGAAGTCGAACTGCACCAGGTCGCGCGCGTTCTCGTGCAGGCAGTACGGCACGCCGAGGCGTTGCGCCAGCGCGCGTCCGCCCGAAACGTGGTCGGCATGCACATGGGTGTCGATCACATGGGTGATGCTGACTTGCGCCTTCGCCGCCTCGTCGATGAACCACGGCTCATCGCCTTCGACCACATCCACCGCGACCGCCTTGCCCAGCCCGCCGCAGCCGAAAAAATAAGACAGGCTCGCGTCGCGCGTCGCCAGTTGTTTGAAAAACATGAGAAACACCTTTTCAGTTGTCAGAACACCAGGACCTTGTCGGCTTGCCCCGTCCATTGCGCCAGCTCCACCATCGTGGAGCGCCGGCAGCCGGGCATCAACTCCGTGTCTTGCAGGCCGCGCGCATCCATGCAGGTGCCGCACAAAGCCACTTCGCCGCGCTGCGCCACCTTGGCCAGCATGGTTTCGATGTTGTAGTAACCCGCGGGCACCTTCTGCCCGCTCTTGGCGCAGAGCACCGCGTCGGCCATCAGGAACAGGCGCACCTGCCGCTCCGGCTGCACCGCCAGGGTCACCGCCAGGGTCACCGCCAGGCGCAAGGCGTTGTAGCTGCGCTCGGTGCCATAGGGCGGGTCGTTGAGGATGAACAAGATCGTTTGCATCGCGGTCTCCTGCATGCCGGTTGTCGTGGATCAGGCGTCGAGCGAATGCAGCGGCAGTCCGGCAGCCTGCCATTCGGCGACGCCTTCGGCGATCTTGCTGGCGTGGAATCCGCGCCGCACCAGCAGCTTCACCGCGGCGTCGGACATGACGCAGAACGGCCCGCGGCAGTAGGCGACGATGTCCTTGTCGCGCGGCAATTCACGCAGCCGCGCCTCCAGTTCGGGCAGCGGCAGCGAGCGTGCCTCGGGCAGGTGCGCGGTGCGGTATTCGGCCTCGGGGCGCACGTCGATCAGCACCGCCGCGCCGCTGCGCACCTTGTCGAGCAGGGTGTGGCTGCTCTCCAGGGTCAGCCGTTCCGGCCCGGCGAACAGCCGCTGCATCACCACCTGCAGGTCGGCCACATGGGCTTCGGCCACGCTGCGCAGCGCCACCCACAGCGCGGCCACGTCAGCGCCGCTGACACGGTAGATGCGGCTCTTGCCCTCCTGTCGCACCTGCACCAGTTGCGCGCCTTTGAGCACGCGCAAATGCGCGCTGGCGAGCTTGATGTCGATGGCGGCTTCGCGCGCCAGCGCCTCCACCGGCTTTTCACCCTGCGCCAGCAGTTCCAGCAACTCCAGGCGCTTGGGGCTGGATACGGCACGCCCGATACGGGCGACCTGCTCATAGAGGTGGTTCTTGAGTTCGCGGTTTTGCATATTGATCATTCTAACGAATGAACGAATATATGCTACAGGGCAAACCCGAGCCTGCCAACATCACCGCAGGCGCGAGGAGCGGCATGCGCACGGCGCCTGCATCGGCAGCGCGTGTTCCCTGGCGCGGGCCGTCAACGCGGCAAGCGTACGCGCCGAAACGTCGCCAGCAGCGGCAGGGTCGGCCAGCCTGCGCCGAGCATGGCGCCAGCCAGGGTCGGGCCGAGTGCGGCGGCCAGGCTGCGCGGCACGGCGGTGAAGCTGGCGGCGGCTGGGCACTTTCATGCACCCTGGGCAAACGCAGGTGCAGCAGCCACACGCCGACGCCAACCACCGCATACAGCGCGAACATGCCGCGCTGCGCCAGCAGCGGCACTGCGACAAAACCGTCCATCAAGGCACGCCCCAGCAACAGCAGGCGGGCTTGCGGTGCAGTGCCGTCAGGCAGCAGGGGCATCACCATTTCCGCATGAGAAAACGCCGGGCCGCCCCCAAGTTTTCTCATGCCCCTCGGTGGGCATGACGCGAAGCGGCAGATCCGGGGGCACGCTCAAGTCAACGCCGGGCCGCACCAAGTTTCCTTGGCCCCCCACGGGGGGCGGACTGGGCGCAGCCCGGCCCTGGGGGCGGTCAAACCATCAGCGTGTGAACCAGGCCGATGGCGGCGCAAGCCAGCACCACCGTCATGATGCCCGCACGCCCCCGCCACAGCGCGAGCCAGGCGGCCAGCGCCAGCAGCGCATCGAACCACTGAAAGCCACCGGCGAACGGCGCAGTCCCGGCGCCCTGCGGCCAGAACACATGCCAGGCGAAGAACACCGCCAGGTTCAGCACCACACCCACCACGGCCGCCGTGACGCCGGTGAGCGGTGCGGTGAAGCGCAGGTCGTCACGCGTGGCTTCCACCAGCGGGCCACCGGCGAGAATGAACAGGAAGCAGGACAGAAAGGTGAAAAAGGTGGCCACCACGGCGCCCGCCGCGCCCGCCAGCAGCAGCGACTGCGGGCCGAACACCTGGTGCGTCCAGGCGCCGACGAAACCGACGAAGGCCACCACCATGATCAGCGGCCCCGGCGTGGTCTCGCCCAGGCCCAGGCCGTCGATCATCTGCGGACCGGTGAGCCAGTGGAAATGCTCGACCCCGGCTTGGTAGACATAAGGCAGCACGGCATAGGCGCCGCCGAAGGTGACATAGGCGGCCTTGGTGAAGAACAGTCCCATGTCGCGCAGCGTGCCAGCGGGAAGCAGCGCGAAAGCCACGGCCCACAGCGCCAGGAAAATGGCCAGCAACGCGGCCAGGCGCCAGGGCCGGAAGCGGGCGTGCGCGGGCGTCGGCGTGGCGTCGTCGATCAGCGCCGGGCCGTATGCGGCGTGCGCCGCGGCGTGGCCGCCGCCGATCTGGAACTTGCCCGGGATGATGCGTCCGCCGATCCAGCCGACCACCCCGGCGCTCAGCACGATGGCCGGAAACGGCAGGCCCAGCGCGAAAATGGCGATGAAGGCCGCCGCCGCGATCAGCCACAGCGCCCCGTTCTTCAAGGCGCGCGAGCCGATGCGCCAGACTGCGAACGCCACCACCGCCACCACCGCCGGCTTGACCCCGGCGAACACGCCCAGCATCAGCGGCTGGTTGCCGTAGGCCATGTAGACAGCGCTCAGGCCGATGAGGATGAACAGCGAAGGCAGCACGAACAGCACCCCGGCGGCGATGCCGCCGCGCGTGCGGTGCAGCAGCCAGCCCATGTAGATGGCGAGCTGCGTCGCCTCCGGCCCGGGCAGCACCATGCAGTAGTTGAGCGCGTGCAGGAAGCGCCGTTCGGAAATCCAGCGCCTGCGCTCGACCAGCTCCTGGTGCATCACCGCGATCTGCCCGGCCGGGCCGCCGAAGCTGATGAAGCCGAGCTTGAGCCAGAACAGCAGCGCCTCGGTGAAACGCGGGGCGACAGGCGGCGCGAGGGTGGACGGGGGTAGAGGCTGCAGCGCGCTCAAGTCGACCTTGGGTGGGATGCCGAAGCGACCAGCGGAAACGAAACCGACAGGGTCGGGAGCGTGCGGCCGGTCGCTCTTGAAGATTGCGCGCAAACCGATTGCTGCATGCCAGCGCCAGATCTCGGATGCCAGGCCATGAATCCGCCGAGTCTTACAACACCACGGCCACCATCGGATGCGAACTGAGCGCCTGGTACAGGGCGTCGAGCTGGGCGCGGCTGGTGGCGCGGATGGTGCAGGTGCAGCTGAGGTAATTGCCACCGCTGGAGGGGCGCAACTCCATGGTGGCGGGATCGAAGTCGGGAGCGTGCTCGCGCACGAGCGCGGCGATGGTCTCGGCGAAGCCATCGGCGTTGCGCCCCATGATCTTGATGGGGAAATCGCTCGGGTAGACGATCAGGCTGTCGCCATCCAGCTTGACACTGCGCAGGGTTGCGGACATCTTGGTGTTCATGTGGGAGTTGGGGCTGGGCTTGCGCCTGCGCGCGGCACGGCCACTGGTGGTTCGGAATGGGCCGATTGTCCCGCAGATGACGCCGGGCAGCGGACCCTGGCCGTATTACCCCCAACCGCCATGCCGCCAGCGCGTTGTCTGTGGGCGACGCTCCGATTGGGTGCACGCCGAGTGCGCACCGAATGCGCAGGAGACGACCGGCGTGCGCCGCTGCCCTCGGCGGCGACGCGACTTGTCCTGCGAGTTCGGCTGCTAATCGGTCTGCTGCTGCTTTGCGCCTTGATACGCCGCATGCAGCGCGGCATACACCGGCCCGGGCTTGCCCGTGCCCACCTGGCGCTCGTCGAGCGTGGTCACGGCCAGCACTTCCTTGGTGGCGGACGTGAGCAGGATTTCGTCGGCGCAGCGCAACTCCCACTCGGCCACCGGGCGGCGCTCCAGCGGCACGCCGGCGGTGGCGGCGAGGGCGTCCATCAGGCCAACGCGTATGCCCGCAAGCTTGAGGTTGTCCATCGGCGGGCAGGCGAGGCGGCCATGGCGCACCACCCAGACGTTGGACGCCGAGGCTTCGGTGAGCCAGCCGTCGCGCACGAGGATGGTTTCCTGCCCCCCGACTTCAGCCGAAGCCTGCCGCGCCAGCACATTGCCCAGCAGGGCGATGCTCTTGATGTGGGCACGCAGCCAGCGCGTATCGGGCAGGGTGATGCAGGCCGCGCCCTGCCGGCGCAGGCTCTCGGGCACATGCGGGAAGGGGAAGCTGTAGGCGAACACCGTGGGCGGCGTGTCCTTGGGGAAGGCGTGGTCGCGGCGTGCCACGCCGCGCGTGACCTGGATGTAGATGCACTGATCGGCCGGGTCGTTGCCGGCCAGCAGGCGCGCCAGGAGCGCGGCCCACGCCTCGTGCCCGAGCGGATCGCGCATGCCGATTTCGCCCAGCGATCGGCCGAGGCGGGCGATGTGCTCGTCGAAGCGAAACGGCACGCGGCCATAGGCCGGCACCACTTCGTACACGCCGTCGCCGAAGATGAAACCGCGGTCCAGCACCGGCACGCGGGCTTCGTCCAGCGGCAGGTCAACGCCGTTCAGGTGACAGATGGATGGGCGCATAGGTGGTGTGCAGAGTGATACGGACGAACAAGCTATGGGGATATTGAGGCAGCCGGCTCGTAGGCCGGCAGACCCTTCGCGCTGTCCAGCCCTGCGCAGGCATGGCTGGAGCCGCAGCGCCGGTAGGCGGCCGGCTCGTAGGCCGGCAGACCCTTCGCGCTGTCCAGCCCTGCGCAGGCATGGCTGGAGCCGCAGCGCTCAGCGGACCAGACCGCGGCGCGCTGCTTCCAGCGCGGCTTCGGCGCGGGAGGAGATGTCGAGCTTGCGGTAGATCTGCTTCACGTAATCGGCCACGGTGTGGCGCGACAAGCCCAGCTGCAACGCGATTTCCGGCAGGGTGTAGCCCTTGCCGACGCGTTGCAACACCTCGGTTTCGCGCTCGGTGAGAATGACTTCGGGCTCCTCCACCATGCCGTGCCGCGCCCTGGCCTGGGGGCTGAGGTGGTGCGTCAGATCGTGCGGACCGGCCGGCGGCGTGCCGCCCGCGTCGGTCACGCGGCGGCCCCACTTCGTTTCGCCATCGGCTGCGCCCGATGCGTTCGGCGTACCGGCGTGGCCCTTGAGCGCGGCGAAATGCATCAGCATGCGCCGCGCCACCGAGGAGCTGAGCGGCGGCTCGCCTTCCTGGATGCGCCGCAGCTGCGCCACCAGCTCGATTTCCGGCCGGTCTTTCAGCACATAGCCAAAAGCGCCGGCCTGCAGCGCGGGAAACAGATGGTTGTCGTCGTCGAACATGGTGATGACCACGGCGCGCGCCTGCGGCTGGGCGGCGTGCAGCGTGCGCAACACGTCCAGGCCGCTGCCGTCGGGCAGGCCGAAGTCGATGAGCGCCAGTTCGATGGTGCGGCTGCGAATCAGGCTTTCGGCCTGGGCGCGGGTGCTGGCTTCGCACACGGGCAGCTCGGGCAGCACCTAGCTCAGCAGGCGCGCCATGGCGGTGCGCGACTCGGCCAGGTCTTCGACGATCAGGGTGCAGCGTTGGGCTTGGGGCATGTGCTTGAATGGTGGCCTGGGAGCTCGGAGCGCTTACACAAACCGCATTCGAGATTTGTCAACCCGCATTGTAGGGATGATGCCGGCCCGCTCCACATCGCGCGCGCGATGTGTGCGCTGAGGTCAATGTCCCAATCTCAGCGCCAGGCGCTCCACATCGCGCGCGCGATGTGTGCGCGTTCCCCAACATCGGCCCGCCTTGGCCCGCTTGTCGCCCGCATGTCGCACAATTGCGGCCATGTCGCCCAGCGTGGCGACGCCACTTTTGCCAGCTGACATCCTTGATTCTCAAACAGCAGTTCTCGCCTCCCGACAACGTCCGCCTCGCCCATCTCTGCGGGCCACTGGACGAAAATCTGCGGCAAATCGAAATCGCCTTCGATATCGTCATCCGGCACCGCGAGCAGCGCTTCACGCTCGAAGGCACGCGGGCCCGCTCCGCGCAGGCGCTGCTGCAAGCCCTGTGGCTGCGCGCCGACAAGGCGCTGGGGCTGGACGACATTCAGCTCGAACTCACGCAGGCCGCGCAAGGCCAGGAGCCGAACCTGCAGGCCGCGGCCGACGAGCCCGTGCTGCACACCCGCCGCCCCAATCTGCACGGGCGCACGCCGCGCCAGGCCGAGTACATCCGCAGCATCCTCGGCCACGACCTGGCCGTGGGCCTCGGCCCGGCCGGCACCGGCAAGACCTTCCTGGCCGTGGCCTGCGCGGTGGACGCGCTGGAGCGCAATGCGGTGGAGCGCCTGGTGCTGACGCGCCCGGCGGTGGAGGCCGGCGAGCGCCTGGGCTTCCTGCCCGGCGACCTGGCGCAGAAGATCGACCCCTATCTGCGCCCCTTGTACGACGCGCTCTACGACCTGCTGGGTTTCGAGAGCACGCAAAAGCTGTTCGAGCGCGGCACGATCGAGATCGCGCCGCTGGCCTTCATGCGGGGGCGCACGCTGAACAACGCCTTCATCATTCTGGACGAGGCGCAGAACACCACGCCGGAGCAGATGAAGATGTTCCTCACCCGCATCGGCTTCGGCTCGCGCGCCGTCATCACCGGCGACCTGAGCCAGGTGGATTTGCCGCGCGGCGCACTCAGCGGGCTGACCCAGGCCGAGCGCATTCTGCAGGATGTGCGCGGCGTGGCCATCACCCGCTTCACCACGGTGGACGTGGTGCGCCATCCGCTGGTGGCGCGCATCGTAGAGGCTTATGAGCGGGCGGAGAGCCAGGCGCAGGGCGGAGCTGCGGCTGCGCCTGCGCAGCGCAAGCCGGCCCGGCGCGCCAAAACCGCCAACTAAAGCGCAACGGACACATGCAAGCCCTGCGTACCGCCGCTCCGCTGCTGCAGCTGTCGGTGCAATTCGCCAGCGGCACGCACCGCAGCGCGCTGCCCCGCCACAAGCTGCAGCGCTGGGTGCGTGCCGCCTTGCGCTGCGGCCCGGCCAACGCCCGCCTGCGCAAGGCCAAGCCCGCGCCCATCGAACCCGCGCGAATCACGCTGCGCTTCGTCGATGCCGCAGAAGGCCGCGAACTCAACCGCACCTACCGTGGCAAGGACTACGCCACCAATGTGCTGACCTTCGACTACCAGCCCTGGCCGCCCGCTGCCGACATCGTGCTGTGCGACGCCGTGATCGCGCGCGAAGCCACCGAGCAGGGCAAAGACCTGGCCGCCCACTACGCGCACATGGTGGTGCACGGCGTGCTGCACGCGATGGGGTGGGGCCACGAACTGGAAGCCGACGCCGAGCGCATGGAAGCCACCGAGCGCGCGCTGCTGCTGACGCTGGGCATCGCCGATCCCTATGCCTGAGCAACGCCGCACCCTGCCCGATCACCCTGCGCATATCCGCCGCTGGCGGGCGCGCGTGCGCATCCTGCTCGGCGCCATCATCCTGCTCGCCTGCCTCGTCGGCGCGGCTTTCGGCGTCACCGCGCTGCCCTTATTCAACGCCAGCCCGTTCATCCACCGCGCGGGGCAGCCCGGTCTGTTCCTGGCCTGTGTTGGCGGCTGGATCGGCCTGGGCGTCTGGGCCATCTGGAGCGGCCGGCGCCGCTTGTCGGAAGGAACCCGGCCCTGAAACCGAACCTTGCTGCCGCGCGCTGGCGCGGCCTGTCCGCCGCCCTGCTGGCCCTGTGGCTTGGCCTGGCGCTGGCGCAGACCTTCGGGCGGCCCAAGTTCGGCGCTTTCTCCATCCTCATTCTGGCCATCTTCATCGCCCTGCTGTGGCGCGCACCGGCAAGCACGGCCATCGCCCGCGCCAAACGCGGCGCCTGGCTCGGGCTGCTGTTCGGCATCGGCTGGTTCGCCGGTGGGCTGTGGTGGCTGTACATCAGCATGGCGGTGTATGGCGGCATGCCGGCGCTGCTGGCGGGCGGGGCCGTGCTGCTGTTTTCAGCCTACCTCGCCATCTACCCGGCCTTGGCCTGCGCCCTGGCAGCGGCGCTGGCGCCGCCGGCCTCGCGCGAACCGTGGCACGCCGCACGCGGCGCCGGCGCGGCGCTGGCACTGGCCGCCGCCTGGACCCTGGCGGAAGTGCTGCGCGGCACGGTGTTCACCGGCTTTCCTTGGGCTGCGCTGGGCTATGCGCAGGTGGGTAACCCGCTGGCGGGCTACGCCCCCCTGCTCGGCATGTACGGGGTGGACTTCGCCGCCGCGCTGGCCGCCGCCCTGCTGGCGCTGCTCACCCAGGTGAGCGTGCGCGGCGCGGCGCTGGCGGTGGCGCTGCTGGTGCTGCTGACCGCGGCCGGCCAGCAGCTGACCCACCAGCGCTGGACCCAGCCGATCGGCCAGCCCATCAGCGTGGCGCTGCTGCAAGGCAATGTGCCGCAGAGCGAGAAGTTCCAGCCCGAGCGCCTGGGGCCGACGCTGAACATGTACGGCGACTGGCTCTCCAGCCTGCGCGCCGACCTCATCGTCACCCCCGAAACCGGTGTGCCGGTGCTGCCCGAGGACCTGCCGCCGCACTACCTGAGCGCCATCACCGCGGCTCTCAAGGCGCACCACGCCCAGGCGCTGCTGGGCATTCCGCTGACACGCGGCGCCGACCAGTACACCAACAGCATCCTCGGCCTCGGCGCCCCGGCCCCCTACCGCTATGACAAGGCGCATCTGGTGCCCTTCGGCGAATTCATTCCCTATGGTTTCCATTGGTTCGTGCGGCTGATGAACATGCCGCTGGGCGACTTCGCCCGCGGCACGCTGGACCAGCCGCCCTTCGTCGTGCACGGCGACAAGGTGGCGCCCACCATCTGCTACGAAGACCTGTTCGGCGAGCAGCTCGCGCAGCGCTTTCGCAACCCGGCGCATGCGCCCAACATCATCGCCAACCTCACCAATCTGGCCTGGTTCGGCGACACCATCGTGATTCCGCAGCATCTGGAAATCGCCCGCATGCGCTCGCTCGAATTCCAGCTCCCCACCATCCGCGCCACCAACACCGGCGCCACCGCCATCATCGGCGCCGACGGCCGCGTGCTGGCCATGCTGCAGCCCTTCACCGTGGGCGTGCTCGCCGGCCGGGTGCAAGGCTATGCCGGCACCACGCCCTTCGCCTGGATGGCCTCGCGCTGGAGCTACGCGCCCATCGTGCTGCTGTGCCTGCTGGCGCTTGGCGTGGCAACTCTGCTGGCACGCAAACGCATGCCGTGAAGTCGGCGCCAGGGGGCCGATCAAGCCCGTGGCTGACGGCAACGGCTTTCTTGTACAGCTTCCTACAATCTGCCGGTTTCCTGGTGCTTCCCATGCTCACCTTCCAACACCTCATCCTCACGCTGCAAAACTATTGGGCGAACCAGGGCTGTGCCCTGCTGCAGCCCTACGACATGGAAGTGGGCGCGGGCACCAGCCACACCGCCACGTTCCTGCGCGCCATCGGCCCCGAACCGTGGAAGGCCGCCTACGTGCAGCCCAGCCGCCGGCCGAAGGACGGCCGCTACGGCGACAACCCCAATCGCCTGCAGCACTATTACCAGTACCAGGTGGTGCTCAAGCCCGCGCCGGAGAACATTCTGGAGTTGTACCTCGGCAGCCTGGAGGCGCTGGGCTTCGACCTGAAGCAAAACGACATCCGCTTCGTCGAGGACGATTGGGAGAACCCCACCCTCGGCGCCTGGGGCCTGGGTTGGGAGGTGTGGCTCAACGGCATGGAAGTCACACAGTTCACCTACTTTCAGCAGGTCGGCGGCCTGGAATGCAAGCCCATCACCGGCGAAATCACCTATGGCCTGGAGCGCCTCGCCATGTATCTGCAGGGCGTGCAAAGCGTGTACGACCTGGTGTGGACCGAAACCGAAGTGGCTGGAAGATCGACAGCCCCCGCGAGCCCGCTGGCGGGCTCCGCCCCACAAGGGGGTGAGAACACCCTGGGGCGGCCCGGCGGTGTTCTCGCTCGAACCCTGCTGAAGTACGGCGACGTGTTCCACCAGAACGAGGTCGAGCAGAGCACCTACAACTTCGAGCACAGCGACGTGGACTTCCTGCTGCTCGCCTTCGGCGCGCATGAAAAGCAGGCCAAGGCGCTGATGACGGCGCAGCTGGCGCTGCCCGCTTACGAGCAGGTGCTCAAGTGCGCGCACAGCTTCAACCTGCTGGACGCACGTGGCGCCATTTCCGTCACCGAGCGCGCCGCTTACATCGGCCGCATCCGCAACCTGGCGCGCGGCGTGGCGCAGGAATATCTCGACAGCCGCGCCCGCCTGGGCTTTCCCATGGCGCCGAAAGCCTGGGCCGACGAGGTGATCGCGCAACTGGCGCAGAAAAAAGCGGCCTGATGGCCAGCATCCGCCTGATCGACCACCTAGTATGTAGATACGCGTATCTACATTGAACGCGTCACCTTGGAGCAGCGCCATGGAATTGCACATCGCCAAATGGGGCAACAGCCTCGCCCTGCGCCTGCCGGCCAAGCTGGCGCGCGAACTCGGCGTGGCCGAAGGCAGCAGCCTGAGCACCCAGGAACTGGGGCAGCGCCTGCTGGCTCTGCAGGAGAAGGACGCGCAGGGTGTGACCCAAACCCGCAAAGCTCTGGTCGATGCCTTGCGCGAACTGCACCAGCGCATGCCCATGACCCGCCCGGTGAGCAAGGACGAACTGAGCCGCTACTGATGACACTCCCGCCCCAAGCCCGGCGCATCTATGTGGACAGCAGCGTCTGGATCGCCCTGCTGGCACGCGAACCCAGCGCACAGCGGCTCGCGGATTGGATCGAGGTGCAATCCGGCGCGCTGCTCACCGCCTTGTGGACCCGGGCAGAACTGGCCAGCGCGCTGAGCATCAAGAGCCGGCGCGGCGAATTCCAGCCCGAACTCACCGCCGACTTGTTGCAGCGCTACGCGCAATGGACACGGGCCGGAGTGCAGATGCTGCCGGTGGACAGCCAGGATTTCACGGATGCCGCGGCCCTGTGCGCGGATGCCCATACCAAGTTGCGCGCGGGGGATGCCCTGCACCTGGTTGTCGCGCGTCGCAGCGGCGCCACCCATTTGCTGACCCTGGATCTCGACATGCAACGCAACGCCCCCGCGCTGGGGCTGGACTGGATTGACCTTGATGCCTGACGCTTCCAACCTCCTCGTCGAACTCTTCACCGAAGAACTCCCGCCCAAAGCCCTGCCGCTGCTCGGCCGCGCCTTTGCCGAGTGCCTGGCCGCCGCGCTGCGCGCCCAAGGGCTAGCCGCTGCCGACAGCATCGTCACCCCCTACGCCAGCCCGCGCCGCCTGGCCGCGCACATCACCGGCGTGTGCCCGAAGGCGGCGGACAAGGCCGTGGCGCAAAAGCTCATGCCCGCCTCCGTCGGCCTCGACGCCCGCGGCGCCCCCACCCCCGCGCTGCTGAAAAAACTCGGCGCCCTCGGGCTGGACGCCGCTGCCGTGCCACGACTGCGCCGCGAAGGCGAAGGCAAGGCCGAGACCCTGTTCATCGACACCGTCGCCGCAGGCAGCACCCTGGCCGCTGGCCTGCAAACAGCGTTGAACGAGGCGCTGGCCAAACTGCCCATCCCCAAGGTCATGGCCTACCAGTTGCTGGATGGCTGGAGCACGGTGAAGTTCGTCCGTCCCGCTCATGGCTTGGTGGCGCTGCACGGCGCCAACGTGGTGCCGGTCGAGGCGCTGGGCCTGCAGTCCGGGCGCAGCACCCACGGCCACCGCTTCGAGGCGCTGATCGACCCCATCGTGCTACCCAACGCCGACAGCTATGCCACCACGCTGCGCGAGCAAGGCGCAGTCATTGCCAGCTTCGAGGAGCGCCGCGCCGAGATCGAGCGCCAATTGCAAGCCGCAGCACAGCAGGCGGGCGCGGACCTGCGCCCGATCGACGACGCCGCGCTCCTCGACGAAGTCACCGCCCTGGTCGAGCGCCCCAACGTGCTGCTTTGCCAGTTCGACCGCGCCTTCCTCGACGTGCCGCAGGAGTGCCTGATCCTGACGATGAAGGCCAACCAGAAATACTTTCCGCTGCTCGACGCCGCGGGCAAGCTGACCAACCAGTTTCTGGTGGTGAGCAATATCCGCCCCGCCGACCCCAGCGCCGTGATCGAAGGCAACGAACGCGTGGTGCGCCCGCGCCTGGCCGACGCCCAGTTCTTCTTCAACCAGGACCGCAAACGCACGCTGGAAAGCCGCGTGCCGGGGCTGGGCAAGGTGGTGTATCACGCCAGGCTGGGGTCGCAGGGCGAGCGGGTGCAGCGGGTGCGGGCGATCGCGCGCAGCATTGCGATGCACATCGTGTTACCGCCCGATCCTGAATTCGTTGACCGTGCCGCACTTCTGGCCAAGGCTGATTTGCTCACCGACATGGTGGGCGAATTCCCGGAGCTGCAAGGCATCATGGGCCGTTATTACGCCTTGCATGACGGCGCAAATCCACTGGTGGCCGAGGCCATCGAAGACCACTACAAACCGCGCTTCGCCGGTGACGTCCTACCGCGCAGCGATGTGGGGTTTGCCGTGGCGCTGGCTGACAAGGCCGAAACACTGGTCGGCTTGTTTGGCGTCGGCGAGAAGCCCAGCGGTGACAAGGACCCCTTCGCGCTGCGCCGGCACGCGCTTGGGGTCATCCGCATGCTGATGGATCGCGGCGACGGCATCGAGCTCACCATCTTTCTCAGCGAGGCCAGCGAGGCTTTCGCTCAAGTACCCAGCTTTTCCGATCCCGGCGCGGCTCTGCAGGAGTTCATCTTCGACCGCTTTGCTAACCTGCTGCGCGAGCAAGGTTGGGTCGCGCAGGAAGTCGACGCCGTGTTGGCGCTCAAGCCCCAGATCCTTGCCCAAGTTCCGAGACGCCTGACGGCCGTGCGCGCCTTCTCCGCCTTACCCGAAGCCGAAGCGTTGGCAGCAGCGAACAAGCGTGTGAGCAACATTCTGAAGAAATCCGAGGGCGTCAAGGATGGCAGCGGCCTTGTGGACGGCAAGTTGTTGGTTGAGCCCGCCGAGATCGCGCTGGTGCAGGCGCTCACCGCCATCAATCCGCAAACCGAGGCCGCTTACACGCAAGGCGACTACACCGTCGCGCTCAAGCTTCTGGCCGGGCTCAAAGCCCCAATCGACGCCTTCTTCGACACCGTGATGGTCAACGCCAACGACCCCGGCTTGCGCGCCAACCGCCTGGCGTTGTTGGCGCGGCTGCAGGCGGCGATGAACCGCGTGGCCGACCTGTCGCGCCTTGCGGCTTGAACATCTGCGGGACAATGGCGCCATGAAACTCATCATCCTCGACCGCGACGGCGTCATCAACGAAGACCGCGACGACTTCATCAAGTCGCCCGACGAATGGGTGCCCATTGCGGGCAGCCTGGACGCCATCGCGCGGCTGCACCGCGAGGGCTGGCGCGTGGTGGTGGCGAGCAACCAGTCGGGCATTGGCCGGGGGCTGTTCGACATGGCCACGCTCAACGCCATTCACCTCAAGATGAACAAGGCGCTGGCGGCGGCGGGCGGGCGCATCGACGCCATCTTTTTCTGCCCGCACGCGCCCGAAGACCACTGCCATTGCCGCAAGCCCAAGCCCGGCATGCTCCAGGACATCGCCAAGCGCTACGGGCTCGACGACCTGTCCGGCGTGCCCGCCGTGGGCGACACGCTGCGCGACCTGCAAGCCGCACAGCCGCTGGGCTGCAGCCTGCATCTGGTGCGCAGCGGCAAGGGCGAGCGCACGCTGGCGAGCGAAACCCTGCCCGAGGATGCGCTGGCGCACGACAACCTGGCCGCCTTCGCCACCTGGCTGCTGGCGGAACCGGTGAAGGTCGCGGCATGACGCTGCCAGCCCCCGCAGACGCGCACCCGCCCGCGCCGCCGACACCCCAGCAACCGCAGACGCCGCAGCAACCCGCCAGCCCGGCGCAGTCTCCCATCACCTTCACGCTCTGGCTGCGCTCGGCGGCCTACATGGCCTGGCTGATCGTCACGGTCATTCCCATCGGCACGGCTGCGGTGCTCATGTCCATCGCCGTGCGCGGCACGCCGCTGTACCGCCTGTGCATGGTCTGGGTGAAACTGTCGCTCTGGGGTGCGCGCGTCATTTGCGGCATGCAGCCACGCGTGCAGGGCATGGAGCATTTGCCCGACGGCCCGCTCATCCTGCTGGTCAAACACCAGTCCGCCTGGGAAACCTTGGCGCTGCCGGTGATGATGCCGCGGCCCTTGAGTTTCGTCTTCAAGCGCGAACTGCTCTACGTGCCCTTTTTCGGCTGGGCGCTGGGCCGGCTGGACATGGTGCACATCGACCGCGGCCGTCCCACGGAGGCCTTCTCCAGGGTGGGAAAACAGGGCGCCGCGCTGTTGGAGCGCGGCAACTGGATCATCATGTTTCCCGAAGGCACGCGCACCGAGCGCGGCACCCAGGGCAAGTACCGACTCGGCGGCACCAAGCTGGCGGTGGCCACCGGCGCGCCGGTGGTGCCCATTGCCGTGACCTCCGCACGCTGCTGGCCGCGCCAGGCCTTCATCAAGCGCCCGGGCATCATCGACCTGTCCATCGGCAAGCCCATTGCCTCGGTGGGCCGCACCCCGGCCGACCTGATGGCCGAAGTGGAAACCTGGATCGAGGCCGAGATGCGCCGGCTCGACCCGCAGGCCTACGCCACAAGCGTGCAACAAAGCTGACCCGCATGCAGAACAAGACCGAGCCCAGCCGCCAACTCAGCCTGTTCGAAGGGGTGGATCTGGCCATTCTCGCCATCGAGCCCCCCAGCATCCAGCCGCCCGCCACACGGCCGCCGCTGCCGCGCCCCGACCCGCTACGGCCGCGCCCTTCGGGTGAAGTGCCCGCGCCGCTGGCAACACCCCTCGCACCGGCTGCGGCGCCACCTCTCGCATCCCAGCCGGCGCCGCCGTCCGCACCGCCCCGCATCGCGCCACCGCAAGAGCCGACACCGCCGACGACGCGGCGCTACGACGACGGCACGCACCGCTTCGACTACACCTTGCGCCGCGCCAGCCGCCGCTCCATCGGCATTCGCATCGACGACCAGGGCATCGTCGTCAGCGCCCCGCGCTGGGTGGCCTTGGGACAGGTGCAGAGCGCGCTGGCCGACAAAGCCGCCTGGGTGGTGCGCCAGCATGGCCTGCGCGAGCAGCGCCACCGCGCGCAACAAGCCACGCGCATCGACTGGCGCGAAGGCGGCCGCCTGCCCTACCTTGGCCGCACCCTCACCCTGCGTCTGGGCGCCGACGGCAGCACCGCGCGCCTGCAGGACGACGCCGGCGAACTGCATCTCCCGCTGCCTGCCGACAGCGACGCCCGCCGCGTGCGCGACACCGCCCAGGCCTGGCTGCAGCGCGAAGCCATGGCCCTGTTCCAGCAGCGCACCGCGCATTTCGCGCAACGACTCGGCGTGGCGGTGCGCGCCATCAAACTCACCTCGGCCTCCACCCGCTGGGGCAGCGCCACCGCCTGCGGCACGCTGCGCCTGCACTGGCGCCTGCTGCATTTCTCGCCCGCCATCGTCGATTACGTCGTCGCCCACGAAGTGGCGCACCTGCGCGAAATGAACCACGGCCCGCGCTTCTGGCAAACCGTGGGCGAGCTGTTCCCCGAGTGGCAAACCGCCCGCAGCGAACTGCGGCACAGCCTGCTGCCCCCCTGGGAGTGAGGTTGCGGCGGCGCCCAAGCCGCCGGTTCAACCGTCATCCAACCAGGCCTTGCTGCAAGACCCAGGCGCCGAAGCCGGCCAGCGCCACGGCCGGCAAGCGCCGCTGCGCCATCCGGCGGGCGGTGCTACAAACAGCGGTGCGTGCCGCACAGCGGCGCAGCGTCCATTCCCCGCCATCGAACCCATCAATCCATACTCATCATGCAAATCCTCCACACCATGCTGCGCGTCGGCGACATGCAGCGCTCCATCGACTTCTACACCCGCGTGCTCGGCATGAAGCTGCTGCGCACCACCGAGCGCCCCGAGCAGAAGTACAGCCTGGCTTTCGTCGGCTACGCCGCCAACCCGGAGCAGGCCGAAATCGAGCTGACCTACAACCATGGCGTCGACCATTACGAACTGGGCAGCGCCTATGGCCACATCGCCCTCGGGGTGGACGACGTTTACGCCGCCTGCGAACGCATCAAGGCCGCCGGCGGCAAGGTCACGCGCGAAGCCGGGCCGGTTGCGGGCGGCAGCACCGTCATCGCCTTCGTCCAAGACCCGGACGGCTACAAGATCGAGCTGATCCAGCGCGGCACGCACTCTTGATGTTTCCCCAATCCGGGACAGTCTGAACCCCTCCCCACCCCAACCCTCCCCATGCATGGGGAGGGGGAGCTTTGTGCGTCGCTTCGAGTTTGTTGCCAATTCTGGAGCTCTCTCAAGGAAACGCAGGGCCGCCCCAAATTTCCTTGACCCCCACGGGGGGGGCGGGTCGGCGAGCCGACCCTGGGGGCGCTCAATAGGGCCGCCGGGCGCTTGCCCACGCCATACCCGCCCTGCCCAATCGCGGGTGCGAGCACCCTCAGTTCCTGCTCAGTCCATGCTCAGGACTGGCTAATGCCAAGCCTCGACACTCCTTCCCAGCCGCAAACGGTTTGCGGTGTGCCGGCTCCAGCCGGCACCCCTATCCAGCAAGGAGTTTCATCATGGCAACAACCCGTACCCTCATCGCATCCGCCCTGCTCGCCGTTGGCGGGCTCACAGCCGCGGCCTCCGCCTATGCCTTCGACGGCCAGCAATACAGCAAGGACGCCAAGGTCACGCTGGAGCAGGCGCGCGCCACCGCGCTCAAGCAAATCCCCAACGGCACCGTTGCCGACGAGGAACTGGAGAAGGAAAAAGGCGGCACCGGCCTGCGCTACTCGTTCGACATCAAGGCCGGCAACGCCACCCATGAAGTCGGCATCGACGCCCAAACCGGCGCCGTGCTGGAGAACAGCGTCGAAGGAGCGAACGCGGACTGAGCGGGCTGCCTTCATGGCCCCATCCGGGCGGCGCCGATGCCGCCCGGATGCCTATGATGGGCGCATGCTCCAAAGCCTGCGCCCATGAATTCCCCACCCACTGCAAGCGCCCGCAACCGGCGTCTTGACGCGCTCAAGCCCCATCATCCGAGCGGTTTCAAACCCCTTGCGGGCCTGCGGGTGCTGAGCGTGGCGCTCAACCTGCCTGGCCCGGCAGCCCTCGCCAGGTTGCACGCCCTGGGGGCCGAAGCGCGCAAGATCGAACCCCCGTCCGGCGACCCGATGCGGGCCATGTGCCCGCCGCTGTATCGCGCCATGCACCGTGGCGTCGCGGTGCGCACACTCGATCTCAAGACCCCGGCGGGACAGGACGCCTTGCAGCAGGAACTGCGCGATGCCGACCTGCTGCTGACCTCGTTCCGCCCGGCCGCGCTGCAACGCCTGGGGCTGGGCAAGCGCCGCCTGCGACGCGACCATCCCTCGCTTGCGTCCGTGGCCATCGTCGGCCAAACCGGGCGTGGCGCCAACCTGCCCGGCCACGACCTCACCTATCAGGCCCAAGCCGGACTCATCGACGCTGCGCGCCTGCCGCCCACGCTGCTGGCCGACATGACCGGCGCCTTGCTCACGG
The DNA here is from genome assembly GCF_900089495.1 of Thiomonas sp. X19. Taxonomy (NCBI): domain Bacteria; kingdom Pseudomonadati; phylum Pseudomonadota; class Betaproteobacteria; order Burkholderiales; genus Thiomonas; species Thiomonas sp. X19. The sequence goes on from NZ_LT605203.1 coordinate 4,260,072, forward strand.
TGGAGGCCGCCATGGGGGCGTTGATGCAAGCCGCGGCGCGCCGCGGCGGCGGGACCACAAGCAACGCATCCCCCGTCGCGCCCGGCGTGCCTGGCGCGCACTTGCAAGTGGCCTTGGCCGACGCCGCCAGCTTCGCCGCCCTGCCCCACGGCGCCGGCCTCACCCTGGCCGGCGGCCTGCTCGGCGGCGCCCTGCCCGGCTACGCCGTGCACCCCTGCCGCGACGGCCTGGTCGCCCTGGCAGCGCTGGAGCCGCACTTCGCCGCCCAACTCGCCACCGTCGCCGGCGGCCCCAGCCACGCGGCCATAGCCCGCTGGTGCAAGGCGCATACGGTGGCTGAACTCCGCGCCCTGGCCTTGGAGCACGACCTGCCGCTTGAGGCGTGGGGCGTGGGGCCGTCGGGAAATCATGTGCCGGCAAGGCGCCGTGCCTGAATAGCCACCAAGCGTATGCAAAGCCGATGATTGACCACGCTGAAAGTGGCACCGACCCGACCATCACGACCAACAAGCGCGCTTTGCGGGTCGCCTACGTTCTCGCCTACCGTGCCCCCAACTACATCCGCAGCCTGAGCCTGCAGCGCGCACTGGGCAACTGCTCCGGCATCGAGTTGCTGTTGGCGCGCAATCACAGCTCCGGCGTGGCGCGCTATTTCGAAACTTGGCGCGCGCTGCGCCAACTGCGCAAGACACCCGCGCCGGATATTTACATACTGGGGTTTCGTGGTCACGAGATGTTCTGGCCAGTGCGCTGGCTCACGCGCGGCAAACCGCTGGTGTTTGATGCGCTGATGTCTCCCTCAGCCGCATTGCGCGAGGAAAACAAGGCAGGTTTTCTGGGCCGACTGCTCGCGCCGCTATTGCACCGGTTCGAGCGCGGCATCTTGCGACGCGCCGACCTGGTGCTGACCGACACACAACAGCATGTGGCGTTCTACGTCAGGCAATTTGGTCTGCCGCAAGACAAACTGCTGGCCGTTCCCGTGGGTGCGGTGGAGGCGAATGCGTCTGCCGATTTAGCCGCCACGCCTGCCGCCGCCGATGCGCCCCTCAGTGTGCTGTTCTACGGCTCGATGCTGCCTTTGCACGGCATCGATGTGATCATCGCCGCCGCGGCAAAACTGGCTGATTTGCCGATCCGATTCGACTTTGTCGGCGGCAGCGCCAGACAAGCACAGCGCCTGCATCGTCTGTGCGCCACACGGGGCGTCACGCACTACGCCCATCGGCGCTGGGTGCCGCTGGATGAACTGGTTGGCGCTGAAATTCCGCGTGCCGATGTATGCCTGGGCGGGCCGTTCGGCGGCACGCCGCAAGCGCGGCGCGTGGTCACCGGCAAAACCTCGCAAAGCCTCGCGCTGGGCAAGGCCACGGTCATTGGCGCCATCGACGAAGCCTCAGGCTTCATCGACAAGGACAACTGCCTGCTGGTGCCGCAGGCCGACGCCGCCGCGCTCGCCAGCACCCTACGCTGGTGTGCTGCGCATCGCGATGCACTACCCGCCATCGGCCAGCGCGGCCAAATGCTTTATCGGCAGCGGCTTTCGGTGCAGACCATCACCCAACAGCTCTGTCCGGCGCTGCAACGGCTGCTTGCAGCACACAAGGCGCAGCCATGACCGAAGCCGCGACCACGCCGCCTGACATCAGCATCTGCATTCCCAACTACAACGGGGAGGGCGTGCTGCGCGATTGCCTGCAATCGGTATACGCACAGCACTGCGAATGCAGCTTCGAGGTGCTGCTGCACGACGATGCATCCAACGACGCATCGCTCGCATTGGTGCGCAGCGGCTATCCCGACGTGCGGGTCATCGAAAGCCACGACAACGTCGGCTTCTGCCTCAGCAACAACCGCATGGCTGCTGCAGCACGAGGGCGTTACCTGCTGCTGCTCAACAACGATGCCACGCTGCGCCAGGGCAGTCTCGATGCCTTGCTGCGCGAAGCCGAGAGGACATCGCATCCCGCCGTGCTCGGCCTGCCGCAATACACCCTCCATGATGGCAGTCTGGTGGATCGCGGCTACGAGTTGGACCTGTTCATGAACCCCATCCCGGTGTTCACCATCGGTACGCATGAGGTCGCCACAGCGACTGGCGCGTGCCTGTGGGTGCCACGCACGGTGTGGGAAGCCGTGGGCGGCTTTCCGCCCTGGTTCGAGTCGATCGCCGAGGACATCTACCTGTGCCAGGCCGCGCGCCTGCTGGGCTACCCCACACGCGTTCTGGATGCACCCGGATTCGATCACTGGATCGGCAAGAATCTCGGAGGCGGCAAGGTGGTGGATGACAAGCTCAAAACCACCGCACGCCGCCGCGCCCTCAGCGAGCGCAACAAGACCGCGGCGATGCTGCTGTGCTACCCCATGTGGGCGCTGCTGATCCTGCTGCCCCTCCACGCGCTGCTGCTGGGTGTGGAAGCCGTATTTCTATGGCTGAGTGGTGCGGGGCGCGGCAAGGTGCGGCGCATCTACGGAGCGATCCTTCCCGATCTCTGGCGGCAGCACGGCAACATCCTGGCGCTGCGGCGCGACTTGCGCGCGCGCAAGTCGCTTTCAGGCTGGCATTACATGCGCCGTTTCCGCTGGTGGCCGCACAAGCTTCGCATGCTGCTGCGCCACGGCGCACCAGAAATTCGTTAAACCCGCGCGCAGCTCAGTCTCCACGCACGATTTCCTCCAGACAGGCTTTTTGACGTTGCAACCCTGGTGATTGCGAGTTTCCTGCGGCTGGTGACGCATCCGAAAGTGTTTGTCCAGCCGACACCCATGCTTGATGCCCTGCTCGCCTCGCCGGGAGTGCTGCAGCCGACCCTGGGCGGGGAATGGCACGCCCTGCGCAAACTGTGCACCGGCAAGGCGCTGAGCGCCAATGCCGTGCCCGATGCCTGGCTCGCCGCCGCCGTCATGCACCAAGGCGAGCGCCTGGTCAGCTTCGATGCCGACTTCAAACATCTGTTGCCACGAAACCAGTTCGCCCGGCTTGCGACAGCTTGACGTCAATATTTCTGACAACGTCCATCCTGCCTGCTCATAATGCGCGCACCATGGCGCGTAGCGGCCCGACGCGCGCCGCCGCAACCGCGCTGCGGCACGGAAAAACAGACGCAACCCGTTACCATCAGAGCGGACTTTGAGGAGGAGCAAGTCATGGCACAGCTCGATCGCATCACCCAACAGCCCGAAGTGATGGGCGACAAGACGTGCATCCGTGGGATGCGCGTCACGGTCGGCATGATCGTCGGCCAGATCGGCGCGGGCCACGGCGTCGATGAAGTCCTCGCCGACTTTCCCTACCTGGAGCGCGAGGACATCATGCAGGCGCTGCGCTACGCCGCATGGCGAGCCGAAGAACGCGAGGTCACGCTGGCGACTGCATGAAGCTGCTTGTCGACATGAACCTGTCGCCGCGCTGGATCGACCTGTTGGCCGACGCGCGAATCAAGGCCGCACGGGTCAACAGTGGGGCCGAACAACGCGCCAGACGCCGAAATCATGGCGTATGCGCGTGAACACAACTGGGTTGTGCTCACGCACGATCTGGACTTCAGCTCGATTCTCGCCGCCACCCATGGCGACAAACCCAGCGTGGCGCAAATTCGCGCCGAGGATGTCAGCCCGGGCGTGATTGGCACGCTGGTCGTCATCGCCCTGCGGCAGATGACATCCGAGATGGAACAAGGCGCGTTGCTCACGGTCGACACGAGCCGTACCCGCCTGCGCGTGCTGCCGTTGCCGCCGAGGTAAGGCCGAACCCTTTCGGCAGAACCAGTCGTGCTCCTCGGCTTCACAGGCGCTGGATCAACCCATCGCGCCCCACCTCACCCCCGCCACGGCCCCATGCGTCCCCGCAGGCCGTCCCAGAGTCCGCGCACAGCCATGCGCAAAGCCGCCAGGCGCTGCTGGCCGAACACGGTTTGCGTATAGACAAAACCGAGCCAGTACCAGCCATTGCGCAACTTCCAGCGCCAGCGGATGGACGGCAGGCGGCACAGCGCCACGAAGTTGCGGATGCGGTAGTACACCCGCACCGGGCTGTACGCGCTCTCTTGCCGCCAGCCGAAATACCACACCCGCAGCGCGTGCTCGCCCATGCTGTGAAACATCACCGCCGCGCCGACGCCGAACAGTGAAAAACCCGCGGCACGCGCGCGGTGGCTCCATTCGATGTCCACATGGTCGATGAAAAAATCCTCGCGCATCGGCCCGAGCTCGCGCAGCACCGGCGCGGGAATCAGGGTGCCGGAGGTGATCAGCGTCAACGCCTCGATGGTGGGATGCGTGGCATCGGCTCGCCGGTGGCCGTAGAAGAACTTGCCCGGCACTTCGGCCTGGAATGGAAAGGTGATGCCGGTGTGGCGGTCGGTATACGTGGGACCGACGGCACCGACGCGCCGCCCCGCGCGCGTCAGCGCATCCTGCGCGCGCAGCAGTTCGGCCACCATGTCGGGTGCGGGCAGGCTGTCCTGATCGCTCAGCAGCACATGCGTGGCCTCTGCGGCCAATGCCACGTCGATGCCCACGTTCAACGCATGGGCGATGCCGAGGTTGCTTCCCAGACGGATCAGCCGTAGCGGGTCTTGCGCAAACGCCGCGCACAGCGTTTCCACGCGGCGGTCATCCGCGGGCGTGTTGTCCACCACGAACACGCCCGAGGTCTGCGCCAGCAGTGCATCGAGCAGGTCGCGCAACACTTCGGTGTCGGGCAGATAGGCCACGACCACGGCGAACACCCTGCTGCTGGCGGATGGCTGCATGCGGTTTACTTGCGCGCCGAGAGGGTGATGAATTCGCGGCGCGCGGGCTGCGCCATTTCGCGCAACTCGGCGAGCGCATCGCGCAGCGGGGGACGGCCTTGGTGGCTGGCATCATTCGCAGATTCGCCACGTGCCAACGCCTCGCTAGGCGCAAAAACATTGAACAACGACAAGCCGCGCCAGTATTGGCGCAGCGAATGGAATCCGGCTTTCGTCAATGCATCGCTCATGGACGCAGGGCAAAACAAAACGAGATGGCGTGGCGTTTCAAGACCGCGCCAGTGCGGCCCAAACCGGGCGGCGCCGAGGCTGGCCAAATTCGGGGTATCCAGCCACAGCACGCCGCCCGGCTTGAGCAATGCATGCAAGTGGCGCAAGGTGGCAGCGGGGTCATGCACATGCTCGATGACATGGCACAGGGTAATCACGTCGTAGCAGGCGCTGCGCCCGCCCAGAACCTCGATGCCGCCGTGATGCACCTCCAGTCCGCGCGAGCGTGCGACCTGCACCGCGCCAACGTCGAAATCGAGCCCTTCCACCTGCCATCCGGCTTGCCGGGCCAGCATCAGAAAACCACCATTGCCGCAGCCCACATCGAGCAAGCGCCCGCCGCCTGCTGGGAGCGGCGGCAGATGGCGGCATTCCGCATCGGCCGCCGTGCGCAGCGACGGCAGCAGCGGCAACAGCCAGCGCCCGATCGGCAACGCCGGGCTGCGCTGCAGGCCGTAGCGGTGGTTTTGATAGCCGTTGATCAAGTCGTGCAGCAGGCTGCGGATGCGGCCCTTGCGGCGCACGATGGGATGATCCTCGGCGTCGTGGGTGTAGTAGCCGGCGTAGGCGCGACCGATGCTCTCAGGTGTCGGCCTGGGGTCGAGATAACCACTGGCGCACTGCGCGCAGCGGTACAAATCCCACGCGCCATCAGCGACGCAGAACACGCGATCGGTCAGCCCCCTGTAGAGCAGGACGCGCTCGGCGCTGCCGCACACCGGGCAGCGCGGCACGGATTCAAGGTCAGCCTGTGGCCAGGGGCGTGGGGTTTCGCTCATGGCGTGATTTCCTTGTGGGTGCCCAGCCGGGTGAGGCGCAGCATGCGCAGCGCCGCGAACGCACAGGCCGCGACGAGGACGACGGTGAGCGCGAGTTGCGCTTGGCCATGCAGCGCATAAACCACCCACAGCAGCGCGCCGGCCGCCAGGCACAGCAGGCCCACACCACGCGCCAGCGCCGCGCGCTGCGCGCGATGCCGCCACCAGGCGGTGAAGTACAGCAGCGCGGCATCCAGCGTCACGCGCAGCGTCCACGCCAGCGCCGCGCCGGTGATGCCGAACGCATGCACGCCCGCGACCAGCAGCACGGCGAACACCGGCAGTTCCAGCAGGTGCAGCTTGGCGGTCAGGTCCGAGCGGCCATGCGCTTGCAGCAGGGCATAGGGCAGATGCGCGGCGCTGTTGAGGAAGATGCCGATCAGCAACAGTTGCAGCACCGGTGTGGCCGGGCCCGCAAAACTTGCATCGAGCCAGAGCGTCAGCAACGGGTGCGCGAACACTGCGCCGACAAGTACCACGGGCAACACCAGTACCACCACGGCACGGATGGCGAGGGCCAAAAGCCGCGTCGAGGCTTCGGGCCGCGACTGGGTTTCGGCCAGCGCCGGGAACAGCGCGTTCATTGCGGTTTGTGGCAGCGACGTGGCGCGAAACGCGGTATCGAACGGCACCGTGTAATACGCCACCACCGCCGGCGGAAACTGGCTGGCGAGGTAGAAGCGGTCGGCATAGACCATCAGCGGGCCGATGAGGTTGCTCAGCGACAACCAGCCGCCGAAGCGCAGCGCGTGGCGCAGGTCGGCGCGGCTCGCGGTGACGCCGGGTTCGCGCGGCAACTGGCGATGCAATTGCGTGAGCCACAGCAGCAGCCAGACCACGCGCGTGGCGGCCAGCGCCGCGATCACCCAGCCGACGTCGGGGCGGATCAGCGCCACCCCCACCGGCAGACCGAACTGCAGCAGGCTCATCGGCATGCGCCACAGGCTGAGCAGGCGGAATTGCTGCAAGCCCTCCAGCGTGCCCATGGCCCCGGTGGCGGCGAGCGCGAACGGGATGGACAGCGCCAGCGCGCGCAAGCCGAAAATGGTTTCGCGCGCCATCTCGCCGCTGAGCGAAAACAGCCGGCCCACCAGAAACGGCGCGGCCCACCACAACACGACCAGCCACAGCACGCCGAACCCGGCGAGCAGGCCAATCACGCGCCACACCAGCGCCGCCACCTGCCCGCGCGAACGGCCCCGCCCGAGGCTGCTCGACACGGTTTGCGTGAGTGCCCGGCTGAGGCCGAGATCGAACAGCCCGGAAAACCCGATCAGCCCCAGCGCCAGGGTGAACACGCCCAGCCGCGCCGCGCCCAGCGCGTGCAGCAGGATGGGCAGCGCCACCAGCCCCACGCCCAGCGAAACCAGTTGCCCGCTGACATTCCACAAGGCGTTTTGGGCGACCTTGCGGCTCATGGGTTGGGTGTGAACTTCATGTTCGGCAACGACCTGTCGTTCCCAAGCACCCCATGGCTCGGGGAAAGTGGAGGGCAGAACGCTGAACTCATGCAACGATCTCAATCCCGAACTCTGCCATGAGCGCATCGACGCTGACGAGTGGTAGTTGCTCGACACTGGCTTGTGCGGCCAGCAGGCGCTCGAACGGGTCGCGGTGGGGCGTGTTCCAGCTTCCGGCTTTGAGTGCGTGCGCTGTCGTGACGGGGAGTTCGCTGGCACTGAGTTCGCGCAGGGTCAAGGCATACTGATCGAGCAGGACTGCAGCGCCAGGCAGCTTGCCCAGCCGGTGCTTGGTGGCGATCTCGAAGGCCGATACCGCGCTCACCAGCAGGGCGTTGTCGGGGTCTTCAAGCAGCGAGCGCAGGTGCGGGCGCAGGCGCTCGGGCTCCAGCACGGCCCAGAGGAAAATGTGGGTGTCGAGCAGCAGCCTCATGCTTCCCAGGCCTTCAGTTCCTCCTCCGGCAGGGGGTCGAAAAAGGTGTCGTCCACATGCCCTTGCAGAATGCCCAGGCGGCGCTTGGCGGGCTTTGCCAGTGGCATCAACCGCGCATACGGTTTGCCCGCTTTGGCCAGGATGATTTCTTCCCCTGCGTGCGCCTGGTCAATCAGCCGCGAGAGATGCGTTTTGGCGTCGTGGACGTTGACGATTTGGGGCATGGCGATCACCTTAGCTAAGTTGCTTGACTAAGTCTACCGCTGGACGCGGGCACTGTCACCCGTCCCGCTTGTAGGTCAAGTTGGTGATCTGCTCGGAGATCAGGCCGATCAGAAAGACGATGACCGCAGCGCTCATGAGCAGCGCGCTCATATTGGTGAAACGGTGGCCGATGGTGAAGGTGTAGGCGTAGTTGCCCAGGCCGAGCAGGAAGAAGCTCGCAGCCACCGGGGCGAACAGTTTGAGCGGCGAATAGAGCGTCGCGATTTTGAAGATGATGAGCAGGAAGCGCACGCCGTCGCGCAGGGGACGAATGTGGCTGGTGCCCACGCGCTTGGCGGCCACGATGGGCACGTAGGCCACCGGGTAGGCGCTGCGGAAAAACGCCATGGTCGAGGTGGTGGGGTAGGAAAAGCCGTTGGGCAGCAGGTGGATGAATTCGCGGAACTTGGCGGCCCGTGCGGCGCGAAAGCCGCTGGTGAGGTCGGCGACCTCGTGGTTGGTCATCCAGGTGGCGAGGCGGTTGTACAGGCCGTTGGCCAGGCCGCGCCCGACGCTGGCCTGGGAGCCATCGCCACGCGCGCCGACGGCCATGTCGTAGCCCTCGGCGAGTTTGGCGAGCAGCCGGGGGATGTCGGCGGGGTCGTGCTGGCCGTCGGCATCCATGAACACCAGCACCTCGCCGCCGGCGGCGCGCGCGCCGGTTTTGATGGCCGCGCCGTTGCCCATGCCGTAGGGTTTGCTGATGACGCGCGCGCCGGCCTGCTCGGCAACGGCTGCGGTGGCGTCGGTGGAACCGTCGTTCACCACGATGATTTCGGCCTCGGGGTAGAGCGCGCGAATGCCCGCAACAGTCCTGCCGACCGCACCCGCCTCGTTGCGGGCGGGGAGGATGATGGAGAGGCGGGCGGCTTGCGCAACGGGGTCGGCGGGCAGGCCAAGGGTTTCCGGCCGGGTCAGAAGCATGGTCAATCCGCCCAAAGGCCCGATGGCGGCATTTCGCTGGCGCTACACCGGCGCGCTCGCGGGGCTTTGTCAATGGCACATTTCACGGCGGCGGTCATGGCAAATCCTTCCGGCTTGCTGGCAATCGGTTCATTATCGTGCGGCAGGCGGTGGCGCTTTCGCCGCGATTTCTGCGGCGAGCACCTTGCGCAAATGCGCTTCGCTGTGCTGATAGAAGCCGACATGCCGCAACCAGCGCTGGTGGATGGCGGCCATGCTCCAGCCGCGAATGCGTGCCAACGGCGAAGGCACGGCGTTGAGCAGATCGAGCGCCAGTTGCTGCTGTCCGGCGCTTGCCAGTTCCACTGAAAACCGCAGGCGCGCGCCCACGGGCAAGTCGGGCAGGCGCAAGGCTTGCAAGTCGAGCGTGTAGGCCTGCTGCACGTCGTTGTGTGCCAGGGCGCGCAGCGCTAGGCGGTGCAGCAGATCGCGCCGCACCGTTGCGTCTTGCGCCTGCGGGTTGCGCAGGGCGGTGTCGATGAGCCGCAGCTCGAAGTCCGGCCCGAAAGCGGTGCACTGGCCCATGCCGTCCAGCAGCTTGCCGAACTGGTATTGGGTCACGTTGTCGGTGAGGCGCGCATGGCCTGCGGCCTGCAACAAGGCCGCGCGCAGGCCGGTTGGGGCCTCGCCTTGGGCACATGCCACGCCGGCACGGTTGATGAGCAGAATGAGGCTGTGCGGATGCTGCTGCAGCGCGGCGCTCAGCAGCCTGGCGGCTTCGGGGTTGTTGCCCACGCGGGTCCATTCATTGGCCAGATAGCCTTGCGCGCGCGGCGAGTCGGGGTGTTCATGCGCCCACACCAGCGCCAGTTGAAAAGGCTTGCCCCAGACTTCCGCACGGCGCGCGGTTTGCAGTGCGAACAGCGCCAGCAGGGCGATGGCGAGCCAAAGCGGCCAGCGGCTGGGGCGTGGTGAAGCGACATCATCCTCCCGACCTCCCCCACCGGTGGGGGAGGTAAGAACGCTCCCTCCCCACGCGTGGGGAGGGCCGGGATGGGGATTGGGGAGGGCCCGCACCAGCGCCAGCGCCAGCGGGAAGAACATCAACCCCGCAGGCAGATAGTTGCGATGCTCGAAGGCGAGTTCCAGTTGCAGCCAGGTCGACTCCATCACCTGCCCTGCCAGATAAAACCCCACCGCCGCGCCCGCCGCGGCAACCACCGGATGCCGCGCCCAGCGCGACAGCGCAGCGAACACGAGCAGCGCCAGAATGCCCAGCACCGCAAACAGTGTGGACAGCGGCTGCAGCAGCCCGGTGGACAGGACGATGTCGTCGTGGAACAAGCCGCCATCGTGCGTGCGCGCCAGCCAGATGTCGCCCAGATACGTCCAGACGATGCGGCTTTCGGTCAGCAGCCGTTGCAGCGGCGTGAAGTCGCGCCCGGCGGTGGCGCCTGTCCACAGCCCAGGCAGGTACAGGGCCAGGTAAGCCAGCACCGCCAGCGCCGGTAGCCGGATGAACGCCCAGCGCCAGGCCAGAAACGCGCGCCCGCCCTGTTCCAACGCGGCGTGGTTGCGGTCGAACACCAGCGCCTCCAGCACCCAGGCCAGCAGCGGCAGCAGCGCGCCGTTCTCTTTGCTGAGCACCGCAAGCAGCGTGCCCAGCGTCAGCGACACGCTCATCCACACATAGCCCGCACGTTTGCGCCCCTGTCCCAGCAGCGCCCGCCCATGCGCGTAGCCCCACAGCCCGGCGAACACGAAGGTGGCGGCCAGCATGGTCATGCGCTGCACCACGTACAACGTGGTGGAAACCCAAAACGGGTCGAGCAGCCACAGCCCCGCGGCCAGCACCCCGGCCCAGGCCGCTGGCCTGCGCGCCATGCCGAGTGCGCGTGCCAATGCCGCGCTCAAGCCCGCGAGCAGCACGCCGTTGAGCAGATGCAAGGCGACATTGGTCAGTTTGAATGGTTCGGACGCAGCGGGCCAGTTGCGCGCGTCGAGCAGAAATGTCGCCAGCGACAGCGGCCTGCCCGTCGGCCCGGCGAAGCCCGAAGTGAGGAAGGCCGCCACCTTCCACCAGGTATCGATGCGGCCGTAGTCCCCCAGCGTGGCGAGGTTGGAATAGTCGTCGAACAAAAAGGGGCCGTTGCGCCCCGGCCAGTAGGCCAGCCAGGCGATGGCCAACAGGGCGGCGAGGGCGAGGAGAGGACGCCACATCGAGCGCTGTAGAAGTGCTGATTGTTCGGAGGCGGCTGCGATCGGGGTGCGCCGCATCATTCGCTGGCTCCTGAGCGCCCTGTTGGCCAGGCGCGTTGACCTCGCGCTTGATGCAAGACGGCCAGGATGCGAATGTCATTGCCCCGCAGGGCGAAAAAGAGGCCAGAGGGGAAGCGCGGCAGCAACGCTCGCCGCACCCTGGGCAGAACTTCCGCGTACAGATGAGGGGCTTGCTTCAGGCGCTCGACTTGCAGATCCACTGCGGCGAGAAACTCATTGCCAAGGCCGGAGGCTTGCGCGGCATACCAGTCATGTGCCGCGCCGATGTCGCTGAGCGCACGGGCGGAAAAGCTCAGACGGAACGCCATGTGCCGTCACGCAAGCGCTGCTTCACATCATCCCAAGAGTATCCAGCAGCGTCCGGCTCGGCTTCATCGACACGCAGACGTTCCAGCAAGTCGGCCTGCACTTCGGGTGACAGTTCGTGCGCCAAAGGCATGGCGGCCACGCTGTCCCAAATCAGCTCGACAAGGCGAATACGTTCCTGCAGCGGCAGAGCAAGGATTTCGGCTACTTGGCTGGCGTTCATGGTGTGCACATTATCACTCGCTGGCTGTCGCGTCTGCGAGGGTTGTGTGCGTATGTGGTGGCTTGGCTGCGGCGTGTCCAAGCGCCGATTTTCCGTCCGCCTTCTCTGCCAACTCCCCCGCCAACTTGCGTATCTCATCCCGGTGGATGCCCAACCGGTCCAGCTCGCGCATGCGCTCCAGCACATGGCCGGCGTCGCCATACAGTCCTGCCGCCATTTGCATCACCACCAGATTCTTCCAGTAGTCGTACTTGCCGGGGTCGAGCGCCACGGCGCGCAGCATCAGGTGGTAGGCCAGCGGATTGTCGTGGACCAGGTTGGCGGCGAAGTTGGCCTGGAGCGTGATCAGGTCGGGGCGGTTCGGGTTGCGCCGCACGGCAAAAGCAATCACGCCGCCGAGCTGCTGCAAGTCGCCGGACGTGTAGCGGCACACGCCGTTGATGCCGCACTGAATCAGGCTGTAGAGCGAGCCCACGTCCTCCGCGCTCATGGGTGATGTGGCGATGGTGTGGCGCATCTCGGTCCACCAGCGCGGCTGCACCGGCAGGCCGTTCTTCGCGGCCATGAACACCAGCGCCTGCAGGGGTTGCAGGTCGGCGCCGGGCAGCAGCGCGCCCTGCTCCATCTGCCGCATGCCGAACTGGAACAGCGTGCTGTCGGTGCCCTTGGCCATGATGAGCATCATCCGCCCCAGGTCGTAGCTGGCGCGGGGCGACCGGGGGTGCGTGGTCGCCTCGAAATACGCCAGCCGGTACGGATCGCCCCAGACCTGCGCGCGCAGCACGGTGAACAGGCCATACAGCGCGATCAGCGCCGCCATGCCGCCCACGGTGAGCAGGCGCAATGTGCCCCGGCGTTCCTTGTCCGGCGGGCGCCATGTGAACAGCAGACTGAAGAACGCGAGGAACACGCCCCAGTCCGGCAAATAGTTGCGGTGCTCGTACACCAGCTCCAGCGGCACGAAGGTGGACAGCAGCGACTGCCCGGCGAAGAACCACAGCACGCCGAACGCAAACAGCGGCAGCCGTTTGCGCAGCCACAGCGCAGCCGCCAGCAATGCGGCCAGAAACGCCCAGCTCGCCGCCGTGGTCCAGGGCGACAGCCAGCCGGTGGAGACGCGAAGATCGTCGTGATACAGGCTCAGCGCATTCGGCGTGGGCAGGACGATCCAGCGCAGATAGTCCACCATCACCCGGCCTTCGGTCAGCAGGCGTTCGCTCAAGGTGAAAGGCCGCGCCGCGTAGGCCGAGCCATTGAGTGCGCTCGGCAGCAGCCACGCCAGTCCCAGTACGCCGGGGATGAACAGCAGCACGAGATAAACGGGGATCAGCGGGCTGATGGCCGGGCGATTCGGGGTGGGCGCATGCACGTTCGCCGTCAGCGCCCCGCGCAGCACCACCCACTCCAGCACGAAGGCGTAGGCGGGCAGCATGACGCCGGTTTCCTTCACCAGCACGGCCAGCACCGTGCCCAGCGCCAGGCTGCCCCAAATCCAGGCCATGGCCCCGCGCCTGCCCTCGATCAGCCGCATGCGCCCATGCCAGTAGGCGAGCAGACCCAGGAGCACGAAGCACGACGCCAGCGCCTCCTCGCGCTGCACCACGTACAGCACGGCGGTGAGCTGAATGGGAGCCAGCACCCAGGCGGCGGTGACCAACAAGGCCAGGGTCGGCGCGCTCACCAGCCATCCGCCTGGACGCGCTGCTGATGAGCCGCGCTCCAGCCACCCCAGCACGCGCGCCGACAGCAGCCACACCAGCCAGCCGTTGAACAGATGCAGCAGCACATTGCCCAGCTTCAGCGGCCATGGGTTCATGCCGGTGAACTCCATTTGCGCCGCAAAACTCAGCATCGACAGCGGCCGGTCCAGTGGCCCGGCATGGCCGCTCCAGATGGCGCGCCAGAAGTGGGCGTGAAGCGCCGTTTGGGCGAACGCGGCGTTGTCCACCAGATTGCCGAAATCGTCGAACACATACCCGCCGGCCAATCCCGGCCAATACGCCAGCAGGCCGAGCAGGAGGATGGCCGACAGCGCCGCGATCCACAAAAAATGGGGTCTGTCCCCCCTTTTTTCCGAAATGGGGTCAGACCCCATGTTGGGAGGGCGGTTTCGGTCTGCCCGGGATTCCAGGTATGGCGCGGCGTCCGAGTGTCCGTTGCAATTCTTGGGCGAACCGCACATCACCGAGGGCATGACTGCCATGCAGGGCGGCGCGAATCTCATCCACAAGTCCGGGTGCGAGCTCGAATTGGAACAAATCACGATACGCCGCCTGCCGCTCGGCGGTGTTCGCGCCCAAGGCCGTATAAACGGCGTGCGCCTGAATCAGCGCATCCTCCTCGCCTTGCGCGTTGCTGCGGTAACTCGACCAGCGATAATCGCCCGGATGCTCCACCATGCGCGCCCGCACCGGATTCAATTCGATATAGCGCTGGCAAGCCAGGAAATACCCATCTTGCTGCACCAGACTGGAGCGGAACCGGCCCTCCCACAGCGTACCGGTGCGCCGATAGGTGCGGTTGACATATTGCACATACCGCTGGCCGAGGGTTTTCATCAGCAGCCCGGGCGCAGCCGCATGGTCGGAGGACAGCAACAGATGCACATGATTGGTCATCAGCACATCAGCGTGAATGCGGCAGTCGGTCTTGTGCGCTGCATCCAGCAGCCAGTCGAGGTAAGCACGGTAGTCCTCATCGGCAAAGAAGCACGCCTGCCGATTGTTGCCGCGCTGAATCAGATGCAGCGGGACATGGGACAGCGTGAGCCGTGGGCGCCGTGGCATGGGGAGGCGATGGAGAGCGACGATGCGGCGAGGATAACTGAAAACGGTAACTGAAAACGTGAAAACGGGATCTGTCCGCCTTTCCCCTCTTAAAACGTGAAAACGGGGTCTGTCCCCCTTTCCCCTCTCTTTCCCAGAGGGAGCGGTGGGGTAAATAAAGAAAAAACCCGCCTTGCGGCGGGTTAAAGTCCCGTAGAAGGCGATTTAGGTGCAAGAAGAAGGAAGATAATTTTTGCTGATAGTACCTGCCTTACAAATCCATTGAATCGAACCGCTGCCGGTTGGGACTACAGCAGAAAGCAACAGCGTTTGGCCTTGAATTGCTTTGTTCGCTTTGGTGGAGTTAAATGTCACAGTGATGAGGCCACCTGTTGCCGAACCTGCACTCAAACCAACGCTTAAGACATAGTTGCCTGTAATGGAACCTGCAGAGGCCACGCCAGCCGATGTATTACTTGATGGGAATACTCCACGATTGGTGTAGTATTCTGCAGCAGCAGTCTGGACCCCATCAGCCAGCGACATGCCTTCCGTCACCTGCGCACGAATCACATAATTCTGATACGCCGGAATCGCAATCGCCGCCAAAATACCAATGATGGCCACCACGATCATCAATTCGATCAGGGTGAAGCCTTGTTGCAGTTGCTTCTTCATCTGAGAGCTCCTAGAAGTGTCAAAGCCGCGGACTCCGCGCCTGAGAATCACCGGTGTTGACGCCGGTCCGCGATGGGTTGGTGAACAGTCCCCCCTGAGGGGCATGCCGATAGGAGCAGCATCTGTGCCAGCCCGCGGCGGCCTGCATTTCGTGAACCCGTTCACGCTTCGCGCCTCCGCACCAGCGCCAGCAGCAACAATTCCGGTCAGGGACTGACAATTTTTGTCGCGCCAGCGCGCAAGTTGTCGGCCCCGCCGCCAACAGCGGCAAACGCCCGCCTTGCCCAGGTGCGCGCCCAACCGGGCTGGACGGCCATCGAAGTCGCCAGCGCCGAGGCTGGCGGCCTGCGTCCAAGCGTCACGGCCGGTGCAGGCGCAGCAGGCCCACGCCGAAGGCGCAGAACACCGTCCCGGAAACGCGCTGCGGCCAGCCCGAGGCGAACCAGGTGTTCAGGCGCCTGCGCGTCAGCACGGCGAGCCCCGCATAGAGACTCAGCACGAGCAGCGAGATGGCCATGAACGTGGCCGTCAGCACGGCGTACTGTGGCCCCATCGGCCGCGAAGCGCTGAGGAACTGCGGGAACAAGGCGGCGATGAAGGCGATGGCCTTGGGGTTGGTCAAGGCCACCGTCACGCCCTTGGCGTAGAGCTTGCGCGGATGATGGTCGGCCCGCTCCTCGCCGGGCACGGTGGCCAGCGCTTGCGGCGAAGCCTGCCGCGCCCTGCGCCATTGCTGCATGCCCAGCCAGATGAGGTAGGTGGCGCCTGCGACTTTGACCAGGGTGAAGGCCAGTGCGGAGGTCTGCAGCACGGCGTTGAGCCCCAGGGCGCTGAGCGTGGCCAGGCCCAGCAGGCCCGAGACGTTGCCCAAGGACGACCACAGGGCGCGCCGCCAGCCGTAGTGCATGGCGTTGTGTATCGAC
The DNA here is from genome assembly GCF_900089495.1 of Thiomonas sp. X19. Taxonomy (NCBI): domain Bacteria; kingdom Pseudomonadati; phylum Pseudomonadota; class Betaproteobacteria; order Burkholderiales; genus Thiomonas; species Thiomonas sp. X19. The sequence goes on from NZ_LT605203.1 coordinate 4,276,152, forward strand.
AGCATGACCGCCGGCCCGGGCGTGAAGGACGCGGCCAAGGCAAAGCCGACGAAGATGAGGTAGGTGGTCCAGGTGGGCATGGGTCGGGATGGAGGGGGCGGAATCCGTCGGAGCGCCCAAATTCTAGGCGCCGCCCCGAACGGCGCTGCCCTTGCCGGGCATGCCCGGCCGCGCTCACTTCGGCTGCGGCATGACGCGCAAATAGGGCTTGAGCGTCTTCCATCCGCCGGGGAATTTCTGCTTCGCGGCTTCGTCGCTGATGGAGGTGGGAATGACGACGTCATCGCCCGGGTGCCAGTTGGCCGGAGTGGCGACGCCATGCTTCGCGGTGAGCTGCAGGGCATCCAGCAGGCGCAGCACTTCGTTGAAGTCGCGGCCGTTGCTCATCGGGTAGACCAGCATGGCCTTGATTTTCTTGTCGGGGCCGATGAAGAACACGCTGCGCACCGTGGCGTTGTCGGCGGCGCTGCGGTCATCGGCGGCGCCCGACGCATCGGCCGGGAGCATGTCGTACAGCTTGGCCACGTTCAGGTCGGTGTCGCCGATGATGGGGTAGTTGGGCGCCATGCCCTGGGTCTCGGCGATGTCCTGGGCCCACAGGCGATGCCCGGCGACGGGGTCGACCGAGAGGCCGATGAGTTTGCAGTTGCGGCGGTCGAACTCCGGCTTGAGCCGGGCGACCGTGCCCAGTTCCGTCGTGCAGATGGGGGTGAAGTCTTTCGGATGGGAAAACAGCAAGGCCCAGCTGTCGCCGATCCAGTCGTGGAAATGAATCGTGCCCTCCGTGGTCTCCGCCGTGAAGTCGGGGGCCGTGCTGCCAATGCGCAAACTCATGATGTCTCTCCTGGGGTTGTGCGGCTGACGAACTGACAGCCTTCCCGGAAGGCTAGGCGTTCCGCCGGCGCATGCCAACGAACGATTGTTCATACCCTCATGACGAAAAGGACTTTAGGGCGACGCTGAACAAGTTCATCGCGCGCATCGCGGCCGCCAGGGCCGCGAACGGTGAAGCTCAAACCCGCCGCGCCCAGGGGCCCAGCGTCGCACGCTCGAGGGCGCCCAGCTTGTGCTCGAAACGGGCCGAGGCCAGCAGCGAGCGCTCGATGAAACCCGCCCGGACTGCGCTCGCGTACTGCTCGCGCATCGCATCGAACGGCGCTCGCAGGAGCGCCTTGGCTGCAGACACGAGTGGTGCGCAGTCGCCCAACTGCGCCCACGCCGCCGGCGATTGCGCGCGGCGGCCAGGAGTGCGGGCGCTTACCACAGCGCCCGCCGATGATGAAGCCCGGGGATCGAGGCGTGCAGCGGAAAACTCTCGCGCGCCGTGCCGCGATACTCGAGCTGGTGGATGCGGCGCTCGAGGTCACAGACATCGACGGACTGAGCCAGATAGTCCTCGTCGAGCTGCTCTTGCGATTCGAGGCCTGAAAAAATCTTTTGCAGAAACTGCTTGAACGTGCTCATGATGTTTCTCCCTCGTGAGGAGCCTTTCATTGCGATTAGGGTTAACCCTAATCTAGCACCTCCTGGCCACATTTCAAGTGCCATCACCGTTTTGTTGCTTTGCAGCATCAGTGAGCGATTCGTGGCATCCGTATCGGCTCGATCGGCAATGTGCCTGCGGGTTCTGCGCTTGGCTCAAGGCCGTGCCGCGTTGCAGCGTTCAGGGCGCTGGTAGACAGTTCAAAGCCGAAAGTACAACGCCATGGACCACGTGCTCCGCGACGATTTCAATGTAGCAACAAGGGCCCCCACGGTGGATGCGCTCCAGCACCCCTCCTCGGCCACGTGCATCGGTGGATGCATGCCAAAGCATGGCATGGAGCAAAGTGGCGATGGCCGTGCCCCAGATGAAGCCCATGTGCACCGCGGCGTTGGCAGCGTTGGCGCTCGACACCATCGCCCGGGGCAGGCAGCGCGTCGTGCCATCCGGTGGGGGTTGATGAGAGTGCAAGGTTGCGGCAGCATGGAAAGCCGCTGCGAGCTCGACTGGCTACGCAGCCAGTTGCTCCTGCACCGCCCGCCTGAACCGCAGCGGCGCGGCGATGCGATGGAACGGGTCGTGGGTTCCGCCTGTGCCGACCACGGCAATCGAGCCGAAGTTGAAAATTCGCCCGGCAATCCCCTGGTCGACTGTGATGCTCTCAACCTTGCTGAGCACAATCTCCACGGACGTTCTGCGAATCAAGCCGACTTTCATGATGACGCGCTTGTTCGTCACCGCGAATTCAGAGGTCTTGTAACGGATGAAGGCGCTGAGCAAACCAGCCAAGCCTGCGAACAGGAGGATGACGCCGATGACAGCGACATCGCCGTCGAGCGCGAGGACGGCGAGACCGAGGAGGAGGAGCAGGGACGGTGAGACGAACACGACACGGCTGAGGTGCGCCCGGTGCAGGACTTGCTCGTTGGTCAGCAGATTGCGGTCGATGTAGCTCATCAGCTCCCCTGGGTCGTAGCCGCGCTTGGTGCGGCTGGCGGCTTGGTCTTGCGTTGTTGCCACTTTCGTGTGGCGTAGCTTAGCGGCGCAAGTTGGTGCCGCTGGGGATGGCGAGCAGAACAAAGGTCGAAACCCCACGCCGGGCTGCAGCACCAAACCCTGTCTGGGTGTTGATGTTTTCGTGTATGCGTGACGGTGTAGCCGTGTAACGGCGTAACCAGCCCTCGGCCAATGGCTCTCCGTTACGCGGTTACAGCGTTACGCGCTGCACGCTGTGAGGGCTGCGATTGCAGCCCATACCCCGCCCTGATTCAAATGCCACGCATACCGACGACGCGGCCGATGCCTCTGGCGGACTTGCTGCATGCGCGCTTGCTCACGAACCTCGCCAAAGGGCGCAACCACCTCGCTGGGGTGGCCACTGCATGTTTTGCAGTCGGCTGCATGGCAGCGAGCAGGCGCAGCGCTTCACGTTCGTTGATTTGACACGCCGAGCGCCTTACAATAAAGGCCTTCGTAAGGAAACAACCATGTCTGAAGCCACCCTCTCAAGAAACAAAATGGGTTGAAGGCCGGTTTCATGCTGGCACCGGGTTTGGATGGATCTGGAAGCCAAGGGCAGCGGCGCGGCGCTTGAGGGCGACGATTGAGCGCTCGCGCTGCTGATCTTCATAGCGCTGCTGGCCTTGATCGACGAACGCCTCGCCACGCGTCAGCATGAAATACACCATGCGCGCCAGCTTGTGCGCGGTGGCGGTATTGGCACGCGGCTTGTCCATGCGGCCCGACAAGCGGCGGTAGAACGCGCCGAGGGCCGAGTCGCTGTGCGACAGGCTCATCGCGGCCATCTTCAGCGCCTGCCTGACCCGATTGGCGGATCGCCGGGTCTTGGCTGACAGCACCTTGCCGCCGCTGATCTTCGTGCCCGGACACAGCCCCAACCAAGAACAGAAGTGCTTGACGTTGGCAAAGCGACTCAGGTTGGGGCCGACCTCCGAGAGGATCTTCATCACCGCAGCCAGACCCAGGCCGTTGATGCGCGTGAGATCGACGCCGGCCCAGTTGGCCAGAATCTGGCGTGCGTCGAACTGCGCGCGCAGCTTGCTGCCTGCACGAGGCGTCTTGCCCAGATCGACCTTGGCCGCGCCAAGCTGGCTCAGCAGTCCTTGCAGCTTGGCGTCGCATTCGCCCAGGTGCCGGGCAATGTCGTCATACATCGCCAGCGCCTGGCGCAGCACGAACAGGTGCTCATCGCGCCAATTGCCCGTCAAGGCCTTGGCAATCTCCGTCTCACTGGCCTTGACACGAGCGTTGCGATACCGGGCCAGCGTCTTGGGGTCGCGCTCGCCAGCGACGATGGCGCGGATGATGGCTTGTCCCGTCAGTCCCATGACATCGGTCAGAACCTCGGTGAGCTGGATGTTCATCTGCACCAGCGCCTTTTGCATGCGCTGCACCCAACTGGCCTGCTCGGCCAAGAGCACGTCGCGCTGACGGGCCACGGCACGCACCACACAGACCTCATCGGTCGGGCGGAACGCCGCGCGCAAGAACCCCAGGCTCATCAACTTCTGCAACCACTGGCAGTCCTGCACATCGCTCTTGCGCCCAGGCACATACTTCATCTGCCGCGCATCGACCAAAAACACCGTCAAGCCGCGTTGCTCCAGCACCTCGAACACCGGGATCCAGTACACCCCGGTGGACTCCAGCGCCACGGTGTCGACCCCACACGCGAGCAGCCAGTCGGCCATGGCGTGCAGATCGTCGGTCATCGCACCGAACTCGCGCACCGGTTCGTCGCAGGCTTGCCGGGGTACCGCCACCCAGTGGCTCGACCCTCCTACGTCGATACCCGCCGCGTTGGGGAAGACCAGATCATCATCTCGCTTGCGCATCGCCATCGTTTGCTCCAAGATTGTCAACGAACGGCAGCGCCATGGGAGTCGTCGAATTCGACTCGATCTCTCAAACGGGATGCACATCGCTGTGCTCACCACTGTCGCCGACGATTCCCGGACCATGCTCACGAGCGGGCTCACCTCACGGCGTCCTACAACGCCGCAGGCTCGCACCAATGACTTGTCGGTCATCTCGGCACTGCCGTTCACCTTGTAGCCCAAAGATCGTTTCTTCGCGAACGCCGGGCGCCCCCAGGGGCTTGGGATGCTCATGAGAAAACGCANACGAGCGTTGCGATACCGGGCCAGCGTCTTGGGGTCGCGCTCGCCAGCGACGATGGCGCGGATGATGGCTTGTCCCGTCAGTCCCATGACATCGGTCAGAACCTCGGTGAGCTGGATGTTCATCTGCACCAGCGCCTTTTGCATGCGCTGCACCCAACTGGCCTGCTCGGCCAAGAGCACGTCGCGCTGACGGGCCACGGCACGCACCACACAGACCTCATCGGTCGGGCGGAACGCCGCGCGCAAGAACCCCAGGCTCATCAACTTCTGCAACCACTGGCAGTCCTGCACATCGCTCTTGCGCCCAGGCACATACTTCATCTGCCGCGCATCGACCAAAAACACCGTCAAGCCGCGTTGCTCCAGCACCTCGAACACCGGGATCCAGTACACCCCGGTGGACTCCAGCGCCACGGTGTCGACCCCACACGCGAGCAGCCAGTCGGCCATGGCGTGCAGATCGTCGGTCATCGCACCGAACTCGCGCACCGGTTCGTCGCAGGCTTGCCGGGGTACCGCCACCCAGTGGCTCGACCCTCCTACGTCGATACCCGCCGCGTTGGGGAAGACCAGATCATCATCTCGCTTGCGCATCGCCATCGTTTGCTCCAAGATTGTCAACGAACGGCAGCGCCATGGGAGTCGTCGAATTCGACTCGATCTCTCAAACGGGATGCACATCGCTGTGCTCACCACTGTCGCCGACGATTCCCGGACCATGCTCACGAGCGGGCTCACCTCACGGCGTCCTACAACGCCGCAGGCTCGCACCAATGACTTGTCGGTCATCTCGGCACTGCCGTTCACCTTGTAGCCCAAAGATCGTTTCTTCGCAAACGCCGGGCGCCCCCAGGGGCTTGGGATGCTCACGAGCAAAGGCCAAGTGACTGTCCCGGTCGACATCAGGCGGTCGTTGGGTCTGCATGCCCATGACCGGCTCACATTCACGCCCATGCCCGATGGAACCGTGGTGCTCCGGGCCAAAACCAAGTCCATCTTGGAGCTCAAGGGCATGCTGCAGCCAGCCCCCGGCACAACGGTTTCGATTGAGGACATGAGCCTGGGCTCGACTTGATGGCCGCGCTCGACACCAACGTCCTGGTGCGCTGGCTGATGGACGACGATGCCAGGCAAAGCGCTGCCGTCGCGAAAGTTCTGCAGTCGGCCCTGGAGCAGGACGAGAAGCTGTTCGTGCCAGTCACCGTGCTGCTCGAAACGGAGTGGGTGCTGCGCTCCCGCTATCGCCTGGACAAGCCATCCGTGACCGCAGCCCTGGATGCATTGCTGAGCGCAACCGAGCTGGAATTCCAGAGCGAGCCGGCACTGGAACAAGCCCTGTGGTCTTTCAAGCAGGAGGGCTCGCCGGATTTTGCCGACTGCATGCGTGTGGCCCTGGTCAACCAAGCGGGGCACAGCCCATTGCTGACTTTTGATGTGCGCGCCGCAAGGCTCGAAGGGGCGCAGCTGCTGGAGTCAGAACCTCAGGACAAGCAGCAGCCGACTGTCGGCTGAATTCAGCGCTGCGCCACCACCACGGCCTCGTTGCCCTGTGCGAAGAGGTGGACCTGCGACGGCATGCCGGCTTGGGCGAAGGCCGCCTGGATTTCGTCGGGCCGCAGGAAATGGTTGCCTTGGACGTGCTCGCTCAAGTTCTGGAACGCCAGCGCCTTGCGGCTGGGCTCGCGCAAGGCCGTGCGCTCCGCCGGCCAGGCCGGCTCCCAGATGACGACGTAGCCACCCGGCTTGAGGTTGGCGCGCAGCCAGGCGAACAGGGTTGCGGTGTCCTTTTCCCACACATGGTGCAGCGCGCGGTTCATCGCAATCAGGTCGGCGGGTTCGTCCAGGGCCAGCGCATGGATGTCGCCGTGGATGAAGCGCAGCCTTTCGCCCAAGCCGTCCTGCGCCGCCAGGGCTTGGGCCTGGGTGATGTTCTCCTGGAAGCCGTCGATGCCCAGGCCCCGCAGCTTGCCGCAGCGCCGCGCCAGTGCGCGCAAATACCAGCCATTGCCGCAGCCCAGGTCCACGGCGAGTCCGCCGCGGGCGTCCACGTCAGCGAATGCCGGAACTGCCGGGCAGATGGTGCGCTCGAACATCGGCGCGAAATTGGCCTCGAGCATCGGCCCGAACCAGGGCAGCACGGTCTCGCGCTCGGCCAGAACTTGCTCGCCCGGCCGCTCGCCGGTGCGCATGAGGCCCGCGGCCCGCTCGGCCATGTGCGCCGACAGGACGGATTGCACGGCCATGGGCATGAGGGTGTCGGGCGCTTCGGGGCGCATGGCCTCGCCCATCGGCGTGAGGCGGAAGGCCTCACCGTCGACATCCAGGTAGCCGAAGGCATAGGCGGCGTCGCACCAGCGCAGGACGTAGCCAGGGTCGAGCTTGGCTGCCTCGGCCAGGGCCGTCGAAGGCGCGGTGCCTAGGCTGTGCAGGGTGCTGAACAGGCCGCTGACCACGCCGATGTAGGCGGTGTTCAGGCTCAGCGCTGCCTGGGATTGCTGGCGGAATTGGGTTTTGAGGTCGTCTGCAGTCATGGGGGAATCGTGGAATCGTAAGGCGGGAACCGGGCCATTGTGTCACTCACGCCCGGCCAGTCGTGTTTCAGGATGCGTTAACCGCGTCCGGGTTTCTGGTATTCCCGGGAGTATCAGGATTCTGCAATGATGGATGCAGAGTCCGTCGGGCTCGACATCAACATTTGGAGGAACACAACCATGACTGTGAACGAAGGTACCCTGGACCGCGCCCTGCGCGTGATTGCCGGTCTTGCACTCATCGCCCTGACACTGACCCACGTGATCGGCGTATGGGGCTGGATTGGCGTGGTGCCGCTGGTGGCCGGGGCTGTGGGGTTCTGCCCGCTGTACGCGGTGCTCGGGATTCGCACCTGTCCGATGCGCAAGAACTGACGGCCGACCGGGGCGACCATGGGAGTTGCCTCGGTTGAGGCAATGGCAGCTCTACGCGAACAAATGGTTCAGCTTTACTTCGCGCGAAGTGGCTCATTTTGACTTTGCGCGCAACAACCTTGAAGCTGCGCCCGTGCAGCGCCACCTGAAGCTCGTCGAACTTGAACGTCTCGGCCTTGTTCGCCGAGCAGGCGTGGACGTTGACCGCCGGCGCGAAGTTCACGTAGACCCGGCTGCACTTGTCGACCGCCTTGCGCGGCCTGAAGGGATAGCCAAGGAAGATGAACTGCACGACCGGATAGTCAGCCCGTCGATTGATGTCCTGACAGTACACGATGTGGGTCTTGTCAGGGTGCAGTTCGAGGCCGTGCGCAAGACCATCCGAGAGCAGACCCGGCGCGGACACGGAGGCCTTGGGGGGTCTGGAGCGCATGCAAGGTCGGCACCGCTTTACGCTGGTGACCGAGTCCACTGGTGACCGACGCAGCTTGGTGGGCAGCAGCAACAGCACACGCGGGAAGGTGGTCGACGCCTGGATGGCCCGTGCTGGCCGGCGAGGCCACCGTCGTGGAGTCGCAGCCCCGCGCCGAGGACGCGCTGCAGCTGCAAGCGCTGACGGGGCACTCCCCGCTGCAATGCCTGGGGCATTGGGGCCAGCATCAAGGGCGGCCAGCGCAATCTCAAAACATGCGGCAAATACAAAAAGAGATTGCTGACGACCTCGAAGCCATCCTGGACGGCAAGAGTGTGGAGGCGTTGACGACGCAGCACGTGGAACTCTACGCAGACTACCTGCGCGCCCGGGAAACGGGCAAGGCACGGTCAGCGGCAAGCTCGGCATCTGCGTCACCCGTCACCCTATTGGGGTTGAGGTCGCGCCAATACGCCAATACTCGAACAACGCGACAAAGGTCTGTTCTCTGGGAGCCTGGGGGCTGGCAATGTCCGGCAGCGCCTGCGTGGGCGGTACCGCCGCAAAGCCGTCGTGATGCGCCTGGCTCGGCAGATCCGCCGCAGGCTGGCTGTCAAGACTGCCGCTTACCCCGACAACGCCGGCGGGCAGTTGCAAACCCGAGAACCGTGCCAGCCACTGGGCGGCCAGGCTCATCGACAGGATGCGCGACCTCACGGTCATGGGTGTTGAGCTGTACGCGGATGAGTTCGCCGAACTCGGCGCGGTGCTTGCGCGGCACGCGCATCTGGAAGAAATAAGCGCCGCGCTGCTGGGTCATGTACACCATTTGATGGACTCCGAAAACGTCGAAAAACAACGTCGCGGAAGCCTGGCGTCGAATGGCGTGTGTACAACAAAAAGTACAACAACCCGGAAAGTGAACCGCTGAATCGCAAAAATTATGCTTGCGAATCAATAGCTTAGGCAATCATTGGCGGAGAGAGGGGAATCAATTTATCGTTTGTTTTCATGCACTTAGTTCGTCGATGCCATATTTCATGCCATGTTACATGCCCTGGGCGCCGCCTTACGGGCCCGGATAAGGCGGCAGGATCATCGTGCGATTCACCAGCACGTTGAATACGTAGCCCGGCCGGATTGTCAGCGTCGGCTGGATGCTCAGGTTCTTGTTGAGCAGGTTGGTGCCGACGTTGTCCATCTGCTGAGCCAGGGCTGAGGCCGCCTGCTGGCTCGCAGACGGGGTGTTGAGGGCGCCGGCGTTGTGCGGCTGGCTCAGCTGCGCGCCCACACCAAGCAGGCTCATCAAGACGGCACTGTCAAAGATCCTCATGGTGTGGCTGTCGACCTGATCGTGGAATCCGGCCCGGCCCTCCCCGTCCGTGCCGCTCATCCCTTTCAGATCCATCATGGCGCCGTTGGGGAAGATCAACCGATTCCAGGCGACCAGCACGCGGCTCTGTCCATAGGCCACGTCGCTGCTGTACTCGCCGATGATGCGAGTGCCCTGGGGAATGAGCACCACGTCCGGATTGAGGCTGTCATAGACGGTCTGCCGCACTTGCGCCGTGATCGTGCCCGGCAGATCGCTGTCGATGCCGGTCAGCATGACTGCAGGGATGACGGCGCCGGCAAACAGTTCATGGTTGCCGATGGGCGGTTGCGCCGCCGCATCGAGGTAGCCATTGGACGCCTTGTGCTCCTGCCTGACCAGGAACGCCTTGTTCTGGGCTTGCGGGCTCTGGGCGTCGCCAGCCATACTCGAGGCGGCCTGAAGTGCCGCCAGGGCCTTCTGAAGGTTTGGATCAGCCGCGCCCTGGGGCGTTGCAGCCAGAGCCGTGAGGTTGCGCAGTCCGTTGGCCTGCGATGGTGCCGGGGTCTCGGACTGGATGCCGCTCAGCATTCCCACGCTCCCCGTGCTGGTCTTGGCCAAGTGTGCAGTCTGGTCCGCCAATACCGCGCCTTCCAGATCCTTGTAGTGCTGCTCGACCAGCCAGCGGCGGTACTTCTGCGCCGGCGTAAGTTGCGACGGCTCGCCACTGGCGTGCAATGCCGCGCCGGGGTTGTTCGGGCGGGTCAAAGGCGCGCCCGGGCTGCTGGCTGCGCCGACGGGCGCAGATGCGGCGTTGCCGGTTTGATCGGATGACGCCGCCACAGGCCCGCCCAAATGCTGCTGAGCCGCGCGCTGCATGGCAGCGACGTCCGGCGATGTCTGCCCGACCATGGCGGTCGTCCCGGAGCTCTCAGCGGGCTGGCTCTTGTTTCCGGCCGTCAGAATGCCGATCACCATCCCACCGACGACGACACTGCCGCCGATGAAGGCGATTTTCTTGAAGTTCTTGCTCAGGCGCGCTCCGCCTTCGCGCGGCGTTCCCTTGATGCTCAGGACTCCCTTCTTGGGCGCCGCGGCGCCGTTGAGGTCCTGGTTGAGCAGACTTTCGTCCAGGGGTTTGTCGTCTTGAATGGCTTCAGTCATGACGCGCCCTCACCGCCCAGAAAACCAGCCACCACCCCCTGCCTGGCCATGCCGGCAGGTCACGCTGCGGGCATCCTTGCCGACGCCGACGACCAGTTTGAACGTCTGCGGCAGGCCATCGATGATGTAGTAGCCATGCACCAGGCGACTGTTCATCAGCTCAGTCCGGCCGTTGGTGACGTTGAACACGGCGGGCGCGTCGGTGTATTTCATGTCGGGCGGCATCTGCAGGTAGGTGTGCCCGCCCCCTGCGAAGATGCGCACGGGCTTCAGATCTGCGTTCTCAAGATCGGCATGGCCGTCATCCGCCTTGCACGTGAAGTCGAAGTCCAGGCTTGCGGGGTTGATGCTGCTCATGGGAGCAACCACGGCTTTCTTCCTGACCTCGAGCCTGGCCTGCTCAGCCGCCCTCGCCTGCGCTGCCTGCTGCCGCATGTTGATCACCAGCTGCTGCGGGTCGTAGAAGCCGACCAGCGGCACGTAGTCATGGGCGTCGCTCACCAGGGTCATGTAATAGACCCGCCCGGCGTCGGTCGTGACCACCAGGTTGGTCACCAGACCGGCAGCCGTGGGCTTGACCACCACCACGGGGCGGTCGCCGGCGCCGGCCGATTGCACGAGCCAGCGCACCGAATCGCCGATGGACATGTTGGTGATGTGCTCCCCGGGCATCAGGTTGATGACGCAAATGTGGAGAGGTGCGCAGGTGATCGTGGGCCGGCTTTGGCCGTAGGCGTACATCACCTGACCATTCGTGCCGACGAGAGAAGGCGCAATCCCGGTTTGCAGCCATTCCTGGCTGGCGTCCTCCGTAGCCCTCGACGAGAGCGGGACCGGAGCGACCCCATGGACCAGTTGGTCGCTGGTGCGTCCCTTGTCCGGGGTGCCGATCAGGTGAATCGTCGTCGTGCTCGGCATGGCCATAGCGGAGCTGGCCAGCATGGCAAGCACGACCAGTGCGTAGGGGAAGAATTTCATGGCGGCTTCCTTACTGGCCTTTGGAGAAGACCTGCGTCCAGGTCACGTTCTTGACGAACAGTCCGAGCGGGTTGTCCAGCATGATCTGCGGACTCTCGGCGAGCTTGGGGTCGATCCCCGTGCTGACATCGGCCTTCCAGTGCTCCACCGGCTGCGGCTGCCCGCCGTTCACCCGGACCTCATCCCAGCCGACCTGCCACGTGTCTTTGCTCACTGGCAGGATGCTGGTGATGTTGGCGCTCACCGTGAAGTCGCCGAACGGCGGATGCTTGCTGAAGTAGCCGTTGAGATAGGCGGCGGTGTCGCTGCTCGCCATCGCGTAGACGCGATGGATCAGCGTCTTTTGTGCCGAAGCATCCGGGATGACGGTCCTGGCGTTCCAGATCCAGTTGGCGACCTGCGCCTCGATGATCCGTTGGTCAACGGCGCCGCCCGAGACGGGTTGCGCCATGGCGACCGGGTTGCCCATCTTGTCGATCGCCACCACGTAGGGCTTGATCTTGGACTGGGCGCCGAGGAAGACGACGCCCGTGACGGCGATCGCGGCGACAGCCCATGCGCCAATCGCCGCGTAACGCCAGCTCCTGGCGCGGGCGAGTGCATCGCCATAGCGCTCATCCCACTCGCGGCGCGCGTTCAAATAGGGGTTGGCTTCCGCCATCATTCCTCCTGTGCATCGGTGTTGGGCCTAAGCCCTTACCTGGATTGCGCAGGAGGTTGCAGGGGGTGCGGCTGTGCGGCTGTGCGGCTGTGCGGCTGTGCGGCTGTGCGGCTGTGCGGCTGTGCGGCTGTGCGGCTGTGCGGCTGTGCGGCTGTGCGGCTGTGCGGCTGTGCGGCTGTGCGGCTGTGCGGCTGTGCGGCTGTGCGGCTGTGCGGCTGTGCGGCTGTGCGGCTGTGCGGCTGTGCGGCTGTGCGGCTGTGCGGCTGTGCGGCTGTGCGGCTGTGCGGCTGTGCGGCTGTGCGGCTGTGCGGCTGTGCGGCTGTGCGGCTGTGCGGCTGTGCGGCTGTGCGGCTGTGCGGCTGTGCGGCTGTGCGGCTGTGCGGCTGTGCGGCTGTGCGGCTGTGCGGCTGTGCGGCTGTGCGGCTGTGCGGCTGTGCGGCTGTGCGGCTGTGCGGCTGTGCGGCTGTGCGGCTGTGCGGCTGTGCGGCTGTGCGGCTGTGCGGCTGTGCGGCTGTGCGGCTGTGCGGCTGTGCGGCTGTGCGGCTGTGCGGCTGTGCGGCTGTGCGGCTGTGCGGCTGTGCGGCTGTGCGGCTGTGCGGCTGTGCGGCTGTGCGGCTGTGCGGCTGTGCGGCTGTGCGGCTGTGCGGCTGTGCGGCTGTGCGGCTGTGCGGCTGTGCGGCTGTGCGGCTGTGCGGCTGTGCGGCTGTGCGGCTGTGCGGCTGTGCGGCTGTGCGGACTGTGCGGACTGTGGTCCTCGTTAGCGAAGCACAAGAATCTCACGTATTTGAGAGCTCGGCCACGGCGATTCCTACGCGGCAGCGGTCGAACAGTGATTCTGTTCGACAGACGGCGACGTGGTCCAATTCATCCCGATGGTGCCAATGAGCAACGTCGGCCAGTGGCAGCAAGTCGGCCAAGGACTAAACCGCTCGCGCGGTAGGCGCTCGGGAGTGGGTTGGGCTGGCTCGCAGGCGTGGTGATTCCTATGTTGGAGATCGAGGCAATCGGCCTCGATCTTTGACAGGAGAAGCACCATGAACTCAACCGATCCCGTTGTTTCGCCGCTGCGTCAGCGCATGCTCGACGACATGCGCATGCGCAAGCTCGAGGCCAAGACGCAGACGAGCTACGTGCGCGGCGTACGCAGGCTCGCAGCCTATCTCGGGCGCTCGCCCGACACCGCGACCGTCGAGGACCTGCGGCGGTTTCAGTTGGATCTGGTCGATCAGGGCGCCTCGCCGATGACGATCAACGCGACGCACACGGCGCTCAAGTTTTTCTTCGACGTCACGCTCGGCCGCGCCGAACTGATGGCCAAGATGCAACCCGTGCGCAGGCCCCCACCAAGCTGCCGGTGGTGCTCAGCCCCGAGGAAGTCTCCAGGCTGATCGCCTGCGCACCGAACCTGAAGCACCGCACGGCCCTGTCGGTGGCCTACGGTGCGGGGCTTCGCGTCAGCGAGGTCTGCGCGCTGAAGGTCGGCGACGTCGACAGCCAGCGCATGACCTTGCGCGTCGAGCAGGGCAAGGGACGCAAGGATCGCTATGCGATGCTCTCGCCGGTGCTGCTGGAGAGACTGCGTGCGTGGTGGCGTGTGGGGCACGCCCAGGGCAAGATCCTGCCCGGCGGCTGGCTGTTTCCCGGTCTCGATCCGACGGATCCGCTGAGCACCCGCCAACTCAACCGCGCCATTCACGCCGCAGCCTAGGCTGCGCATATCGACAAGCGGGTGTCGATGCACACCTTGCGCCACAGCTTCGCCACCCACCTGCTGGAGGAGAAGGTCGACATCCGCGTGATCCAGGTGCTGCTCGGGCACAAGAAGCTGGAGACGACGACCATTTACGCCCACGTCGCCACCAAACTGTTGCGCCAGGTGATCAGCCCGCTGGAACGATTGCCGGCAGCGTAGGGGCGCCGGCGTGGGGCGTGTCGCCCTGGAAGTCGCCGACATCTTCCGCACCTATGGACCGACCTGGCGTCAGGCCCAGCATGACCGCCTGAGCCTGGGGCAACTCAAGGTCATGTCGGCTATCGAACAGTGCCGCAGCGCGGCGCTGGTGGGACATGTCTTGCGCTGCGAAGGCTGCGGTACCGACCAGGTCTCCTACAACTCCTGCCGCAACCGGCATTGCCCCAAGTGCCAGAGCAGCGCCGCGCAACGCTGACTGGAGGCCCGCCAGGCCGATCTGCTGCCGGTGGATTACTACCATGTCGTCTTCACGCTGCCGGCTCCCATCGCCAACCTCGCCTACCAGAACAAGGCCGCGCTGTATGCGTTGCTGTTCGACGTTGCCGCCGAGGTGCTGCTGACCATCGCCGCCGACCCGAGACACCTCGGTGCGCGCATCGGCGCCACGCTCGTGCTGCACACCTGGGGCTCGGCGCTGACCCATCATCCCCATGTGCACGGCATCGTGCCCGGCGGTGGCCTGGCGCCTGACGGCACCTGGCGCGCCTGCCGCCCCGGACTCTTCCTGCCGGTGCGCGTGCTCTCGCGCTTGTTCCGGAGACGCTTCCTCGAAGAACTCCGGCACCTGCACCGGGCCGGGCGATTGCGCTTGTTCGGCGAGCACGCCGCGCTGGCCGACGCGCGCGCCTTCGCCCAGTTGCTCGCGCCGCTGCGCCGGTGCGAGTGGGTGGTTTACGCCAAACGCCCGTTCGCCGGCCCCGCGGCCGTGCTGGCCTACCTGTCGCGCTACACGCACCGGGTGGCGATCTCCAACAGCCGATTGCTCCGCGTGGACGAGCGCGGCGTCACCTTCCGCTGGAAGGACTATCGTGCCCAGGGCAGCGGGCGTCGCAAGGTCATGACACTGGCCTGCGCCGAGTTCATGCGCCGCTTCCTGCTGCATGTGCTGCCCACCGGCTTGCATCGCATGCGCCACTATGGCTTGCTGGCCAACGGCAATCGCCGGGCCAGTCTCGCCGCCGTGCGCAAGCTGCTGCTGCAGCCGCCCGCCGCCAGCGCCCAGCCTGTCGCCTGCGAGACGCCCGTCACACGCCCGCCCAGCTTCGTCTGCTGGCACTGCGGTCGCCCCCTGCTCATCGTCGAGGTCGTGCCGCGCGGCACGACGATCCGCGCTCCTCCTGCGGCGGGCGCGCCATGACCGCCGGCGCGCGTCAGCATCGCACCACCCATCGGCTGCCCGCGCAAGGCGCCCGATGCGCTGCCGCATGGCATGCCCACGCCCAACCCGCCCAATGCATCTGTCGTGCCACCCGCATCTGGGCCCGCAAAGGCGCCCACCTGCGCATCCGCTCCGGTTCACCGCCACGCGATCCGGCCCGCTCAGCGCGATCACCGGTCACCTCGCCGCCACAATTCCCATAGCGGCATCGGCTTCAACCGCCGCTGCCACACTCGCCGCGGTTTCCTCCCTGGAGGCTTGTCCAACGCCTACCCTCAGCCCGAGGTCCGCGTGAGATCGTCTTCATGCGCGGGCAGGCATCGGACAACCCTAAACCTGAGCAGACAGTCAGCCTTGGCCCGTCAGTTGACCGCACTGCAAGCGAGAGCGGACATTCGTCTGTTAGGCGGCCAGATCACAATGGTCAACAAGCCACCACAAAATCCGGGGCATTTCACCGCGAGATTTGGCATGGGACGAAGGTGCCACAACGTGGCGCATCAGATCTGCGCAGCATGACACTGTTTTAGGGTCGAATCAATAGTCGAACATATCGAACGCCATCTGCTCGACTTTCAGAAATTCGCGGGTGAACACGCTCAGCGCGCGATAGAAGTGCGCTGAAGGGTCGCCCTCAATGGTTACACACATCTGGGCGCCCCAGGGGTGAATGTGGCGCTGGAACAGGTCGCGCTGGCGACTCAGGGTGCACACCGCCGGGTCATCCCCGTTGATGAGGAAGCGCATGGTTTCCGCAAGGATGGCGAAGTGGTCTTCAGTCTCGCCAAGGTCGATGCGACGCGTCAGCCCGAGTTCCTGTAAGTCGGCGCGCAGACGGGCCAGCGGCTTTTCGTGCAGCGCCCCGGCGAGGTAGAACGACCCATAGACATACACCGCCGGACGCCCCGTGCCGCCGAACAGGGTCTCGAATTCGTCGCGGACCTGCGCGGGTGTCGTTGCCGCTGCCGTGCGCAGCAACTGGCACCAGGCAGATTGTAGGGTGCTGTTCTCCATCTCGGTGTCTACCAACATGCCATGCAGTTGCGACAGCACGTCCTGTTGCGGCGGGGCGATGAAAAGAAGTGCGAGCAAGCCCCAAAGGTCGGCGCGCTCTGCGTCTTCGCTGCTGCCAGGCTCGACCAGTTCCACGTCGTGGTGTTCCGTTTGCTTGGATGCGGACATGATTTAGGGCAGGTCGTGGATGGTGGAATCTGCGCGGGTATGCATGTCGATCACCCGGCAGTCGCTGCACATTTTCAGCCGCTCTGCTGCCGCACCGGAAAACGCCGGATGGCTGGCCAGCTTGGCCGCGATTTGTTCGATGGCCTGCACCGTGCCAAAGGGTTTGCCGCAGCGCACGCAGCGCCAGGGCTGGGCTTCGTTGAGCACTTGTGGATCGTTGCGCTTCGCGCCCCAGAGCAGACGCGGCTCCAGGCGGATGGCATCTTCCGGGCAGGTCTTGACGCACAGTCCGCACTGCACACAGTTTTTTTCGATGAAGCGCAGTTGCGGCGCCTCCGGGTTGTCCGCCAGCGCGCCCGACGGACAAGCGCCCACACAGCTCAGGCACAGGGTGCAGCGGCTGGCGTCCACACGGATCGCTCCTAGGAGACTGTCGGACTTTGCGGTCTTCCGGATGAAGACGCTATCCGAGACAATTGCTGCTGCACAACCGAGAGCCCGAGCCGATGAGCCGCTTCGTCCCTGTTGACCGAGACACCGCATATCTGTTGCCACCGTCGGTGGACGAATGGCTGCCCACTGATCACTTGGCGCGCTTCGTGGTCGAAGTCATCGAGCAGCTTGATCTGGGCGATCTGGCCCGACAGTACGCAGGCCGGGGCTCGGCGGCGCACCATCCGGCGGTGCTGCTGGGCCTGCTGATCTACGGCTACGCCAACGGCGTGCACTCCAGCCGCAAGATCGAGCGGGCGACCTACGACTCGGTGGCGTTCCGCTTTGTTGCGGCCAATACCCACCCCGATCACGACACGCTGGCGACGTTCCGCCGCCGCTTCTTGAAGGAGGTGGAGGCACTGTTCGTGCAGGTGCTGGTTCTGGCGCGCGAGATGAAGCTGCTCAAGCTCGGACACATCGCGCTGGATGGCACCAAGATCGACGCCAACGCCAGCAAGCACAAGGCCTTGTCGTGGGCTCATGCCAACAAGATCGAGGCGCAGCTGCGCCAGGAAGTACAAACGCTGCTGGCGCTGGCAGAGAACAGCGACCGCGCGACGGTACCCGACGGCATGGATGTGCCGGCGGAGATCGCCCTGCGTGCAGATCGCTTGAGCGCAATCGCGCAGGCCAAGGCCAAGATCGAGCAGCGCGCCAGCGAACGCCATCAGGTCGAGCAGCAGGAGTACGAGGCCAAGACCGCCAAGCGCCAAGCCCAGCGCGAGGCGGGCAAGAAGCCGCGCGGCAAGGACCCTGAGCCGCCAGAGGCCGGCCCCCGGAGCAGCGATCAGGTCAACCTCACGGATGAAGAGTCGCGCATCATGCCCGTGTCGGGTGGGGGCTTCGAGCAAAGCTACAACGCACAAGCCGGCGTGGACATCGCGACGATGATGGTGATCACCCAGCATGTGAGCCAGGCATCCAACGACAAGCGCGAAGTTGTGCCTACGCTGCAGCAGATCCAAGCGTTACCCGCGGTGCTGGGCGAGGTGCACACGCTCATCACGGACAACGGCTTCTTCAGCCAAGCCAACGTGATCGCGTGCAACGACGCGGGTATCGAGCCGCTGCTGGCGCTCAAGCGGGAGTCGCATCACACGCCGGTGATGGGGCGCTTTGCACCCGATGTGCCCGAGCCCCAGACGACGGATCCGCTCGTGCAGATGGCACACCGCCTGGGCACGCAAGCAGGCCGAGCCCTGTACGGCCTGCGCAAGCAGACAGTGGAGCCGGTGTTCGGCATCATCAAGCAAGTGATGGGTTGGCGCCAGATGAGCATGCGCGGGCTGGCCAAGGCACAAGGCGAATGGAGCTTGGTGACCATGGCTTGGAACATCAAGCGCATGCACGTCCTGCGAGCCGCGTGAGGGCAATAGTGCGCCCCGACCACGCCAAAACCGAGTCCCCAGGCCGCCCCATGTGCCCTCACAGTGTCTCGCCAACCATCGAGAGCGTTCGATCAGCGCGCCGCTGTCAAAAAAAACGCGTCGCACTGATCAATCGGATTCGCTCGGGTTCAAGTCCGACAGCCTCCTAGGCAGTGGCCTGTAGCCGCACCAGCGCTGCAATCAGTCGCTCCACGTCCTCCGCCGTATGCGCGGCCGACAGGCTGATGCGCAGGCGCGCGGTGCCGGGCGGCACGGTGGGCGGGCGGATGGCGGGCACCCACAGGCCGTCGCGCCACAGCGCCGCCATGGCCTCCAACGTGGCGGCGTTGTCGCCAATCAGGATGGGCTGAATGGCGGTGCTGGACGCGCCCAGCGTCCAGCCGTCGGGCAAGTGCGCAGCGCTCGATTGCAGCCGCGCCGCCAGGGTCCGCAGGCGTTCGCGCCGCCAGCTCTCGGCGGCAATCAGCTTCAGGCTGGAGCGCAGGGTCTCGGCGATGAGGGCGGGCGCGGCGGTGGCGAAGATGTAGCTGCGCGCGCGCTGCATGATCCACTCCACCACCGCATCGTCGCCGGCGACGAAGGCGCCCGCCACGCCCGCGGCCTTGCCCAGCGTGGCCATGTAGACGAGGTTCGGACTGTGCAGGCCCAGGTGCGCCGCCGTGCCGCGCCCTTCGGGGCCGAGCACGCCGAAGCCATGGGCGTCGTCGATCAGCAGCAGGGCGCCGTGGCGCTCGCACAGCGCCAGCATGGCGCGCAGCGGGGCGAGGTCGCCGTCCATGCTGAACACGGCGTCGGTCAGCACCAGCTTGCGGCGGGCGCGGCTTGCCGCCAGCAACTTGTCCAGGGCATCGACATCGGCATGGGCGTACACCTGCACTTCGGCGCGGCTCAACCTGGCGCCGTCGATCAGGCAGGCGTGGTTCAGCGCATCGGAAAACACCGCGTCGCCGCGCTCCACCAGCGCCGGAACGATGCCCACGTTGGCCGGGAAACCCGCGTAGAAATACAGCGCACGCGGCAAGCCGACGAAGGCCGCAAGCTCCTGCTCCAGCGCCTCGTGCGCCGCGCTGTGGCCGCAGACCAGCGGCGACGCCGTGGCGCCCACGCCCCAGCGCGCCGCGGCGTTTTGCGCCGCCTCGATCAGCGCCGGGTGCTGCGCCAGGCCGAGGTAATCGTTGCCGCAGAACGCCAGCATGGCACGGCCGTCCACCGTCAGATGCGCGCCGTCGTATTGCGTCACCACGCGGCGTTTGCGGCGCAGGTGCGCGGCGTCGAGGGCGGCGAGGTCGGCGGAGAAGTCAAGCGGCATGGGAAGTGGAAAAGAGTCAGTGCAAGAAGGTGGCCTCGGCGGCATGGCGCTTCGGGTTGGGGATGCTGACAAGGCACAGTGCCCCTGTCATAGGGCCTTGTCTTGAGATGAGCGTCAGGCATCGGGTCTTGGTCCTGCTGTCACGGGCTGACCTGAGAGGGTGTGAACAAATCCACCATGCCCGCTCATCCCGCCCAAACGGCCCCACTCGGCGTTGCCAATGCGTGCCGTGCCGTCAGGCACGGCTGTGCTTGGCGCCTTGATTGGAACCATTTGGGCGCCCTGCTCGGCCACGCCGGATTCATTCACACCCTCTGAGGCGAGCGGCAAGTAGGGGCCCGAGGAGAACCACAAGCAGCGCGAGAGGCCAGACGTTCCCGCCTTCGAATGCGTAGGCGTGCAGCAATGCTGTCCAGGACTTGCCCTGAATGATGCGGCCAAAGACGAACTCAAAGCACAGTGTGAGCAAAAGCCACATGAATCCGACAGCCAGGAGTTGACCTGAATGGGTTGGACTCAGTCTCGGGACGGCCACATGCGCGGTCATGAAGATGAACAGGCTCAGGAGGAGGCCGCTCGCCAGTGGCGCCCAAGATGATCCGAGCCATGGGGTCAACACCAGTTCATGAAAGCCTCCATTGAGGAAGGCCCATGCGAGGATCACGAGCCAGAAGCCGAACGCACGCAGGTGACGCATGGCGAAGGTGCTTCCTGAGCGTGCCCCGGGTTTGCGCCGGGTGGGCTGCATGGCGCACCGAGCGCTCGAAAATTCCTCAGGATTTTGCTTCACGTCGGCAACTCCAAAAACCTCGCGGCTTGCGCGGCATCGGGGGTGGCCATGTGGGGGATCACGCCCAGGCAGGGCGCGCGCAGGCGGCTGCGCAGGGTGGTGAGGTTGTCGTCGGCGCGCAGCATGGCTGGGTCGATCTGGTTGCCGACCCAGCCGGCGAAATGCAGGCCGCGCGTGGCGATGGCTTCCTGCGTCAGCAGCGCATGGTTCAGGCAGCCCAGCTTGAGCCCCACCACCAGCACCACCGGCAGGCGCAGCAGGCGGGCGAGATCGCCGCCGTCGGCGGTGTCGGACAGCGGCACCAGCAGGCCGCCCACGCCCTCGACCACCACGGCGTCGGCCATCGTCCGCAACTGCGCCACGCTGCTGGCGATGCGATGCAGGTCGATGACCTTGCCCTCGGCCCGGGCCGCCAGGTGGGGCGACACCGGCTCGGCCAGGGCATAGGGGTTGTCGAGTTCGGCAGGCACGGGCACATTGCCGGCGGCGCGCAGCGCGCGCATATCGGCATTCACGCCGGAAGGCTCCAGGCCCGCCGCCACCGGCTTGGCGCCGACCACGCGCGGAAACTTCGCGCGCAGCTTGTGCAGCAGCGCGCAGGCCACCAGGGTCTTGCCGATTTCGGTGTCGGTGCCGGCGATGAACCAGGCGGGTGCAGGGCGGTCGTTCATCGCGGTTCCTGTCCGTTGTGCCATGGGGTGGGGCGATGGATGCCGGGGAGCGTATCCCCCCGCGGTGCCGGATGGCAAGCTCGCCGCTTCATGGCAGCGCGGCTTGTGGCGTGACTGCGGTGCCGTCGTGCAGGGGGCTCGGTGTTGGCGCGCGCGATTCCATCAGCACCGCATCCAGCGCCCCCAGTGCGGCGTCGCGCAAGTGCATGGCGGCGGCCTCGTCGATGACGTAAGGCGGCATGAAATACAGCGTGTTGCCGATGGGGCGCAACAGCGCACCCCGTGCCAGCGCCGCGGCGGCGTAGCGGCGGGCGAAGTCGGCCGGGGCGTCCGTCACGTCCCAGGCCCAGATCAGGCCGATGTGCCGCGCATGCGCCAGGCGCGGATGGGCGTGCAGCGGGGCGAAGATGGCGTCGAGCCGCGCGGCCAGGTCGCGGTTGGCGGCGAGGCGGGCGTCGTCGAGAAGCTCCAGCGTCGCCAGCGCCGCGCTGCAGGCCAGCGGGTTGCCGGTGTAGGAATGCGAATGCAGGAAGCCGCGCGCGACATCGTCGTCGTAGAACGCGGCGTACACCGTGTCGGTGGTGAGCACCACCGACAGCGGCAGGTAGCCCCCGGTCAGACCCTTGCTCAGGCAGAGGAAGTCGGGCCGCACGTTCGCTTGCTCGCAGGCAAGAAAACGGCCGCTGCGCCCCATGCCCACGGCAATTTCATCGGCCACCAGATGCACCTCGTATTGCGTGCACAGCTCGCGCGCACGGGCGAGGTAGGCAGGCGGATGGAACACGAAACCGGCAGCGCATTGCACCAGCGGTTCAACGATGAGCGCGGCGGTGCGCTCGGCATGCTCCTGCAGGTGCTGCTCCAGCGCGGCGGCGCAATGCTCCACCCATTCGGCTTCGCTCAGTTGCGCGGGCTTGCGGCGGGCGTCGGGTACCGGCACGGTGGCGGCCACGCGCACCAGCGGCGCGTAGCTCTGGCGCAACAGCGGCACGTCGGTCACGGCCAGCGCGCCCACGGTTTCGCCGTGGTAGCCGCCAGCCAGGCCGATGAACTGGTTCTTCTGCGGCCGGGCGCCATTGCGCCAGTAATGCGCGCTCATCTTCAGCGCAATCTCGGTGGCGCTGGCGCCGTCGCTGCCGTAATGCGCGTGGCCCAGGCCGGTGCGCGCAAGCAGGCGCTCCGACAACTCCACCACCGGGGCGTGCGTCAGGCCGGCGAGCATCACATGCTCGATGCGGTCCATCTGCGCCGCAATCGCCGCCTTGATCTGCGGCTGGTTGTGACCGAACACGTTCACCCACCAGGAACTCACCGCATCCAGAATGCGCCTGCCCTGCGCGTCGATCAGCCACACCCCTTCTCCCCGCACGATTTCCAGCGGCGGCGCACCCTCGTGCCGCTTCATCTGCGTGCAGGGATGCCAGACGGCTTGCACGCTGCGGGCGGGGAGGTCGGATGGGGGTTGAGGTGGGGTGGTCATGTGTGAATGGAGAGGCCGAAACCTGCATCATAAAAAGGCGTGTGGATGGGGTTCGGCGAGCCACGAGTAGCGCAGCACAAGCCATTCGACCTCGGCCGTGCTGAATGGCTTGTGCGCGACGTTGCTCCACGCAGTCGGAGGAGGGTGGTCGGAACCAGCCAGAAGCAGACTGCCACGATCAATGAACCGCAGTTTGCGCCGGTTTCGGACATGCGGGTGACAGTTCCGTCGGCTGGATCCTCGGTGGGGTGAGCGAATTGAAGCTGGGGAAGTACTGGAACAGTTCGACAGTCTGGTAGCACCGAGCTGACACGCGAAAGCGCAACTTCGGCTCCTTACGTCCCGGCGGCCCCCCAGTCGTGGATCTCCCCCTTGAGGGCAAAGAAGCCTCGGGAATCGGTGATCACATGCTCCGCTACGCCGTCCCTGCCATACACGTCGACGACCGCACCGGCTATCGGCGCCTTGGTGACCGAGTCGATCACTGCGCCGCGAAGATTGGGCATGGCCGTGTAGGCGCAACCAGTGAGGCAGCAAAGCGTCGCCAGTCCCGTGAGCAAGGCCCAAAGCCGGAACCGATGCTGACGCTCCCGCTCTCCTCGAACCATCGCTGCCCCATCCAAAACCCTCGTCCGAGTCTACGACACTGGCCCTCACACTGAGGGGGACGAGGCCGATCTGACCCGCCTCCAGCGCTAGATGACGACGGCATCAAAGCGTGAACGGCCGGTCTCAGATCCCAGTTTCCGGACTTTTCGATCGCTTGCGTCTGGTTTTTCACCTGCAACCCACCCCCATGATGACCAACGTGAATGTGAACTATTTCACGATTCCAAGGTTTTGTTGGCAGCACCAAGCCATGAATGTCGCATTTTCGAATGTTGATTCGAATTTGAAATAGACATCTCACGGCTCCTTGCCCTACATTAATTACACAAAGATACATTTAATCGACTTGTGTAACAACATGGCACTCAGGGGAGGGCAAGTGGGCTTGCCAATTTTGACCGCCAGCATCTGCGCCCGCATGCGCCGACGCACGCCAGGCTGGGCGTTAGCTGGTTTATTCGGACTCACGACTGGACTCGCACCTGCCGCGCAGGCGCAGACAGCGTCCTCCACCACGCTCGACGTCGGCTCCGAAGGG
This sequence comes from Thiomonas sp. X19, assembly GCF_900089495.1. Classification (NCBI taxonomy): domain Bacteria; kingdom Pseudomonadati; phylum Pseudomonadota; class Betaproteobacteria; order Burkholderiales; genus Thiomonas; species Thiomonas sp. X19. The sequence goes on from NZ_LT605203.1 coordinate 4,299,804, forward strand.
GTGCTGCGGCAGGAACAGCGCCAGGAGGCTCATCGCCTCCTGGCGGCTCCTCCCGAGCATCTGCGGCCCGCTACAGCGACGTCCACTCTCACAACATTGCCCCATCAAGCGCCCTGCTTCTGGATCGACACCATACGTTTCAGTGGTGCACACGCCCAGCGCCTGAACTGGTTGGCCCAGGACGTTCAACCCGTCCTGGGCCAGTGCGTTGGCACGCAAGGATTGGCAACGATTGCCCGTGTTCTTGACGACCACCTCATCAGCCTGGGCTACATCACCAGCCGGGTGAGTTTTCCACCCCAGAACCTGGCATCGGGCCTGCTGGATATTCATCTCGACGTGGGCACCGTGGCCAGCGTGCGCATGGTGCGCGCAGACAGCGGCCAACCGGATACCGATTGGGGTACTTGGCGCAACGCCTTCCCGAGCGGCCCCGGCGAGATTCTGAACATCCGGGACCTGGAACAGGGCATCGAGCATATGGGACGTCTGCCCAGCCAGTCGGTCCACACCTTGCTGGAGCCCGGCCCCGCCCCCAACTCCAGCATCATCGTTCTTCAGCGCCAAAGCGCCTCCCTGGCTCAACGCCTGCATGGCGGCCTCTCTCTGGACAACTCCGGCAGCCAATATTTGGGGCGTTCGCAACTCTCCGGCGCCCTCTCGCTGGACGGCCCACTCGGCCTCAACGACATCCTGAGCCTGACGGCCAGCAGCAATGTCGAACATCCCGCATCAAGCCACCGCACCCAGAGCCTGGGGCTGAGCTACAGCATTCCCTGGGGATACAACACCTTCACCCTGAGCGGCAGCACGGTGCGTTATGCGCAGCTGGTGCAGGGAACGACGGCGCAGTTTCTCTCCAGCGGCACCAGCCAAACCGCCCGGCTCCAGTGGGACCGCACCATCTGGCGCACGGCGTCGAGCAAATTCGGGGTTTTTGGGGCAGTGTTCATCCGCAAGGCCAGTGGCTATCTCGATGATGTGGAGTTGCTGGTGCAACGGCGCGCCACGACCAATGTGGATATGGGGGCGAGCATCAAGTCGTTGCTGTCGTCTGGCGGCTTGGTCTCGGCGCAGTTCGACTACCGCCATGGCATTGGCAGCTTCGGAGCCCAGGATGATTGGCCCACCGCATCTCAAGGTGGCCTGACCCTGCGCCCGCAGATCTGGGGGCTGAACCTCAGCTTGCGCCAACCCATCAAGGTGGGCGCACAGCCCTGGGTTTACAGCGCGACCTTCCACGGCCAGTCCACGCCGGACACCCTGGTCAGCGAAGATCAGATCTCCGTTGGAGACCGCTACAGCGTGCGCGGCTTTGACGGAAACGCCGTGCTGCTTGCCGAAAGCGGCTACTTCCTGCGCAACGATCTGTCCCGCCCGGTCGCGCTCTTCCCGGGCTGGAGCACCGCGGCCTATGTCGGGCTCGATTTCGGTCGGGTGTGGGGGCCCAGCGCCGCAAACCTGGTGGGTGCCAAACTCGCCGGAGCCGTCATCGGGCTGCGCGGCCAGACGGGCCGCTTGCAGTTCGATGCGGGTTTGGGCACCCCCGTGGTTCGCCCCGCCGGCTTCGCGACCAAGCACCTCAATCTCTATCTGTCCGTGACTGCGGGCTTCTAACCCCAGTTCACAGCCGAGCGTTCCATCATGAACCGTACCCGCCACGCCGTCCTTGCCCCTGCCGCCGGCTTCACCCAGCCGCAACTCGCTATGGCGACTCAGGCCGCGCGTGGATGCAAGCGCATGGTTTTGCGCTTGGTGCTGTGCATCTATCTGGGTCAGAGCCTGCTCGCGGCGATTCCCGCCTACGCCGCAACTCCTGGCGTCGTGGTTGCCCCGAATGCCTCGGCCAATGCTCATCCGCTGCTCGATGGGGCGCGCAACGGCGTGCCCATCGTCGACATTGCCCCGCCCAGCGTGGCAGGGGTGTCGAACAACCAATACAGCCAGTTCAATGTCCACAACAACGGGCTGATCCTCAACAACAGTGCCGGCAACGTCAGCACACAGCTCGGTGGGTGGATTGCAGGCAACCCGCTCCTCGGCACCACTCCGGCACGCATCATTCTCAACCAGGTCGTCTCCAACAACCCCTCGCAGTTGCTGGGCACCATCGAGGTGGCCGGGCAAAGCGCCAACATCGTCATTGCCAACCCCAACGGCATCACCTGCAATGGCTGCGGCTTTCTCAACACGGCGCGCGCCACCCTGACGACGGGGACGCCACAACTCGGCGCGGGCGGCGGGCTGCAAGGTTTTGATGTCCGCCAGGGCCAGATCGACGTGGGCAGCCAGGGCCTGACCGCGGCCAACCTGGAGCGCCTGGATCTGCTGGCGCGCAGCGTGGTGATCGAGGGTGGGGTGTGGGCACAGGACCTGCATGTGCTGACCGGCGCCAACCAGGTTTTCGACGGGACCTTGCAGGCCACCCCACAGACCGGCACCGGGGCTGCCCCGCTGTTTGCCATCGACATCCGCAACCTCGGGGGTATGTATGCCAACCAGATTTCCATGGTGGCCACCGAGCAGGGCGTGGGTATCAACAGCACTGGGCGGCTGGCAGCGTTGCAAGGCAATCTGGTCTTGAGCAGCAATGGCAACCTGACCTTGCAAGATACCCGTGCTAGGAGACTGTCGGACTTTGCGGTCTTCCGGATGAAGACGCTATCCGAGACAATTGCTGCTGCACAACCGAGAGCCCGAGCCGATGAGCCGCTTCGTCCCTGTTGACCGAGACACCGCATATCTGTTGCCACCGTCGGTGGACGAATGGCTGCCCACTGATCACTTGGCGCGCTTCGTGGTCGAAGTCATCGAGCAGCTTGATCTGGGCGATCTGGCCCGACAGTACGCAGGCCGGGGCTCGGCGGCGCACCATCCGGCGGTGCTGCTGGGCCTGCTGATCTACGGCTACGCCAACGGCGTGCACTCCAGCCGCAAGATCGAGCGGGCGACCTACGACTCGGTGGCGTTCCGCTTTGTTGCGGCCAATACCCACCCCGATCACGACACGCTGGCGACGTTCCGCCGCCGCTTCTTGAAGGAGGTGGAGGCACTGTTCGTGCAGGTGCTGGTTCTGGCGCGCGAGATGAAGCTGCTCAAGCTCGGACACATCGCGCTGGATGGCACCAAGATCGACGCCAACGCCAGCAAGCACAAGGCCTTGTCGTGGGCTCATGCCAACAAGATCGAGGCGCAGCTGCGCCAGGAAGTACAAACGCTGCTGGCGCTGGCAGAGAACAGCGACCGCGCGACGGTACCCGACGGCATGGATGTGCCGGCGGAGATCGCCCTGCGTGCAGATCGCTTGAGCGCAATCGCGCAGGCCAAGGCCAAGATCGAGCAGCGCGCCAGCGAACGCCATCAGGTCGAGCAGCAGGAGTACGAGGCCAAGACCGCCAAGCGCCAAGCCCAGCGCGAGGCGGGCAAGAAGCCGCGCGGCAAGGACCCTGAGCCGCCAGAGGCCGGCCCCCGGAGCAGCGATCAGGTCAACCTCACGGATGAAGAGTCGCGCATCATGCCCGTGTCGGGTGGGGGCTTCGAGCAAAGCTACAACGCACAAGCCGGCGTGGACATCGCGACGATGATGGTGATCACCCAGCATGTGAGCCAGGCATCCAACGACAAGCGCGAAGTTGTGCCTACGCTGCAGCAGATCCAAGCGTTACCCGCGGTGCTGGGCGAGGTGCACACGCTCATCACGGACAACGGCTTCTTCAGCCAAGCCAACGTGATCGCGTGCAACGACGCGGGTATCGAGCCGCTGCTGGCGCTCAAGCGGGAGTCGCATCACACGCCGGTGATGGGGCGCTTTGCACCCGATGTGCCCGAGCCCCAGACGACGGATCCGCTCGTGCAGATGGCACACCGCCTGGGCACGCAAGCAGGCCGAGCCCTGTACGGCCTGCGCAAGCAGACAGTGGAGCCGGTGTTCGGCATCATCAAGCAAGTGATGGGTTGGCGCCAGATGAGCATGCGCGGGCTGGCCAAGGCACAAGGCGAATGGAGCTTGGTGACCATGGCTTGGAACATCAAGCGCATGCACGTCCTGCGAGCCGCGTGAGGGCAATAGTGCGCCCCGACCACGCCAAAACCGAGTCCCCAGGCCGCCCCATGTGCCCTCACAGTGTCTCGCCAACCATCGAGAGCGTTCGATCAGCGCGCCGCTGTCAAAAAAAACGCGTCGCACTGATCAATCGGATTCGCTCGGGTTCAAGTCCGACAGCCTCCTAGGGCCGCCGCAGCAACGCCACCCACCCCTAGCAACATCGATCTGCGCTTGATAGGGGCCGCACTTTCCAAGCCTTGAGGTGCCGATTTTTTAGGATGCATTTGCGTCTCCTGTGTACAAACCGACGTGTGCTGGCATTTTGTTTCGCTGCACTGTAGTCCAACATTCGGCTGCTTCAATGCGGAATTATTTGGCATCAACGCATATGGATACGCAAATTAATTCACGCTTGCGCTTGATGAATCTCTAGCCTAGTATGAAAAACCTTGCAAAGCAAAGGAATTTTTCATGGAACTGCTGAACTTGGCGCGCGGCGCGCTTCTGGCCATCAGCGTGCTGATCTTCGTGATCGGGATACTGTGGCGCACTGTCGGCCTGATCCGCCGCCCGACCAAGCCTCTGGCTTCCGCGCCCCGCCGCGTGCATGTGCAGGGCGCCGTGTGGATGACGGTGGTGCGCCACATGCTGCCGCGTGCCGGAACCCGGTCCAGCCCCACATTGGCCACGCTCAACCCCTACTTCTATCACGTCGGACTGGCCTTCATCGTGTTCGGCTATGCGCCGCATATTGCCTTTCTGCAGCGTCATCTCGGCGTCTCCTGGCCCGCCTTGCCGGATGCTGTGATGTATCTCGCCGCTGGCGTGACCATCATCTCGCTGTTCATGGCCCTCGCTATGCGCCTGATGGACCCCACGCTGCGCCGCATTTCGGGCGCCGACGACTACATCTCCTGGGGCTTGCTGTTCCTGGTGATTTTTACCGGCATGGCATTGATCGACCAACCCTCCAGCGCTTACGCGGCGCAGGGGTACTCCGCTGACCCGACACGGCTGGCCATTCACCTCATGGCGCTGGAGCTGCTCCTGGTGTGGTTCCCGTTCGGTAAGCTGTTTCACACCGTGAGCTGGTTTTGGGGCCGCGCCCAGTTCGGTGCCTTCATGGCGCGCCGGGGAGTTCGGGCATGATAAATCGTGAGATGTATGTGCAGTTCGGCAACGCCATCAGCCACTTGGCGGAGCAGGCGCCCAAGATTGACATGCCGGACGCGGAGCGCGTCAAGCGCGCCAAGACGTTCATGCTGGAAAAAATGGATCGCAGCCTCGCCGTCGACTTGGAGTCCTGCGTGCGTTGCGGCTATTGCGCAGATGCCTGTCAGTTCAGCGTGCAAAGTGACGACCCGGATCTCATTCCAACCCACAAACTCGAACTACTGCGCCGCATCTGGCGGCGCGAGGTTGCGCCCCTGTCTTGGCTGTGGAAGCCACTCACCCAGGACGTGGACGCCGATGACCTGCGCGAATGGCAGGCGCTGTGTTTCGATAGTTGCACCGAGTGCGGGCGCTGCAGCATGGTCTGCCCGATGGGCATCAACATCGCCCGCGGCGTGAACGTCATGCGGGAAGCCCTTGCCGCCGCCGGACTCGCGCCGGATGAACTGCGCGCCGTGCAAAGTGAGCAAGACGCGCGCGGCACGGTGTTCGGTGCGGACGCCGGCCACCTTGCCCAAACCGTCGAGGTGGTGCGCAACCGTGGCGTCACCGTGCATCTCGACAAGCCCAAGGCCAAGGTGCTGATGCTCACCACGGTGCTCGACATCCTGCTGTTCCAGGACGCCCTTGAAGCCACGGCGCGCGTGCTCAACGCGGCAGGACTGGACTGGACCCTGCGCAGCAATGGCTACGAAGCCGCAAACTTCGGCTTGCTCTCCGGCGTGGAAGAAACGCAGAAAAAGGCTTCCGAAGCCGTGATCCGCCAAGCCATTGAGGTTGGCGCCGAGATGGTCATCGTGCCGGAGTGCGGCCATGCCTATCCCGCGCTGCGCTGGGAAGGCGCCGAGGTGCATGGCGAGCCGCTTCCGTTCCGTGTCTTGGCCATTTCCGAACTGATCGGCGAGTTGGTGGAGCAAGGCAAGTTGCCGCTGCGCGGCGATGCCCATCAAACCCTGATGTTCCACGATGCATGCAAACTTGGCCGCCACGGCGGCGTGTTCGAGCAGCCGCGTGTGGCCCTGCGCGCCACAGGTGCCGAGTTGCGCGAACCACGCGATACAGAAGAAATGAACTGGTGCTGCGGCGGCGGCGCAGGCGGTTTCCTCATCAACCGCGCGGCTCCGCTGCGGGCGCAGGCCTTTGCCATCAAACGGGCGCAGGTGGACAACAGTGGCGCGCAAGCCGTCGTCACGTCCTGCGGCAGTTGCCGACTCAATTTCCTGGCAGGCGCGGAGCAAACCGCATGGGACAAGCCCGTTCTCAGTCTGGTGGAACTCATCGCCCAGAACCTCGTAGACAACCCTTCGCCGCCCACAGCGCCCTGATGGAGCGCCGTTTTTGTGCGCCTCCAGAGTCGGCTCGCCGACCCGCCCCCCTTGGGGTCAAGGAAACTCGGGACGGCCCAGCGCTTCCTTGAGAGCCGACGCCGCAGCCGCGGCGCTGGCCACGCTGTGATCAACTCGCTGCGTCGATGTCGCGATCTTTGGTGTCTCGGGCAAAAAGAACAAGCCGATGACAAAAGTTCCTGCAGCGGCGACACCGGGTCCCATCCATTCATCAAAGACTGGAAACGCTTTCGCGTTTGAACTCCCCCTCGGAGAGGCGCGTTATGCGGACAAACTCTTCAACCTCCTGTCTTCGACCGATTGGGATCACCAATCGGCCTCCAATGCGGAGCTGTGATTCCAGAGCTTTAGGAATTGACGAGCTTCCTGCTGCGACCAAGATTGCATCAAATGGCGCATGGTCCGGCCAGCCATGTATCCCGTCGGCATGCAAAACATGGACGTTGCGAAAACCATGCTGGATCAAGGCGGTCGCTGCCTTCTCAGCACGCTGCGCGACTCGCTCGACCGAGTAGACATCTTTGGCGATATGTGACAACACGGCGGCCCTGTAACCCGCACCGGCGCCAATCTCCAGCACGATCTCGCCGCCTTTCAGCTCCAAGGCAGCAATCATCTGCGCTACTAGATAGGGTTGAGAAAACGGGTTGTCTTCCGGCCCCTGCAGGGGCGCATCATCGTAGGCAAATGCCCGCAGAGCTTCAGGCACGAAGTCCTCACGCGGAACGGCCAACATCGCCTCAAGAACCAAGGGGTCTGTGATCCCTCGCTTCGCAAGCTGATGATGAACCATTAACTTTCGTTGGATCATGAAATCGGGCTTCATGCTTGACTCCTCGCGATCTGCAGCGCCAAGTGCGCTCCGTTTTGGCATTGTGCGGCCGTCCTTCATGGGGCGCCAGTAGCGATGCCGCAGTCGCGTGCCAACGTCGCGATGGGTGCTACTTGCATTAATCAAAAGACCAGGAGTGCGCAAGCCGAGTGCCGGCCGAAGCGTTGAATTGATGAGGCGGGAAAACGCCGAGCTTTTTTGCGGAGACTCGCAACCCAAAGCTTCACACCTGGCGCGGCGCTGCACTGCCGATTTTGAGGCTGGCGTCGAGCAGCGCATTGGCACGGGCAATTCGTGTCACTTCGCCACGTACGTGAATGCAATTCTTGTCACTTGGACTGCGGCAGACGGCCGCACAGACTATCGGGCTGTGGGCGCCGATCCCGATTGAGCTACATGCCGATCGTCGACCGATCCATGGCAAACGAGCTGCGCGGCATCAGGCTTGAATTTCAGCGCGTTCCTACCGGCTCACCGCGAACCCGGAGCATGGCTCAAATCGGCATCGGCGCCAACAGCCATGCCCACCGTCAGGGGCGCAAATGCGCTGCTGAACACGATTGGCGGGACGGGGGACGCGGCTGATGGGGGTGCTGCTGCAAAAACAGTGAGCGGCTTTTGTCACATCCACTGGAATCATGTCTCTTTCTCAGTAGTGTCCGGTTGATTGGATGTCAGCGAGCCGCCGAGCCAATGTTGACGCGGGTTTTGAGCGATTCATGGGTGTCCACGATTTGAATTTCGGTTTGCCGATTTGCGATGCTGACGGGTTTGCACGACCCGAGGTGATGCATGAACATCGGCAAGACGCTGTTTGCGCAGGTGATGGAGTTTGTGCCATGGAAGACGTTTGGTCGCATCATCGAGCGGCACCAGGGCGATGCCGGTGTGCGTACGCTGGGGTGCGCCGATGTGTTTCGCGTCCTGGCGTTCGCGCAACTCACCTGGCGCGAATCGCTGCGCGACATCGAGGCGTGTCTGGCGGCCAACCAGACCAAGCTGTTCCACATGGGGATCAAAGCTGTGCCTGCGCGCTCCACGCTGTCCGATGCGTTGACTCAGCGCGATTGGCGCATCTATCACGCGCTGGCGCAGCGGTTGATCGCCCGGGCACGGGCGCTGTATGCGCAGGAGCCTTCGGACCTGGGGCTCGACGCCACGGTCTACGCGCTGGACTCCACCACCATCGATCTGTGCCTGAGCTTGTTCGACTGGGCACCATTTCGCTCCACCAAGGCCGCCATCAAGCTGCACACGCTCTTGGACTTGCGTGGGGCGATTCCCGCCTTCATTCACATCAGCGACGGCAAACTGCACGATGTCAACGTGCTCGACGTCCTGCCCGTGGAGGCTGGAGCGTTCTACGTGATGGACCGGGGCTACGTGGATTTCGCGCGGCTGTATGCACTGCATCAGGCCGGCGCCTTCTTCATCACGCGAGCCAAGAAGGGCATGGACGCGCGGCGGGTGTACTCGGCTGCCACCGACCGCAGCACGGGGGTGATCTGCGATCAGAGCATCCGCTTCAACGGCTTTTACGCCAGCCGGGACTATCCCGAGCATCTGCGCCGCATTCGTTTCAAAGACCCCGAATCGGGCAGGACGCTGATCTTCCTGACGAACAACACGAGCCTGCCAGCCTTGACGATCGCCGCACTCTACAAGAGCCGCTGGCAGGTCGAACTCTTCTTCAAATGGATCAAGCAGCATCTGCGGATCAAGCGTTTTCTGGGCACCAGCGAGAACGCGGTGAAAACGCAAATCTGGTGTGCCATCGCCACCTACGTGCTGATTGCCATCATCAAACAGGAGCTTCACCTCGATGCCTCGCTCTACACATGTCTACAGATTCTGTCGGTCTCGGTTTTCGAGAAAACCCAGCTTTCATGCGCCTTGCAGCCCGATCGCACCCAACCCGAACTGGTCTCGATCGCTAACCAATTGAATCTGTTCGAGATTTAACCGGACACTACTACCTCTTTCTAAAACTTCAACAACAACACGGCACATGCCGCCCACCTAGCCGGGGCCGGCAAGTCGACTCATCGCTGGCCGACGCGGGTCGAACCGAACAAGGCCTTGTGTGCCGAAGGCTGGCAACGCCAGTACTGCGGTGGCGCGGTGACCTGTGCGCCCAGGCGCGCCGCAGCGTGCCAGGGCCAGCGCGGGTCATAAAGCATCGCGCGCGCCAGCGCGACGAGGTCGGCGCGGCCGTCGGCAACGATGGCCTCGGCCTGCTCGGCTTCGGTGATGAGGCCCACCGCGATCACCGGCATGCTGACGTGGCGCCGGATCGATTCGGCGAAGCCGACCTGGTAGCCCGGGCCGACGGTGATGGCCTGCCGCGGCGAAAGCCCGCCGCTGGAGACATGGGCGTAGGCGCAGCCGCGCGGCTCCAGCGCCGCGCACAGCGCCGCGCTTTGCGCCGGGTCCCAGCCGTTGTCGACCCAGTCCGTGGCCGACAAGCGCACGCCGACGGGCACGCGCGCGGGCACGGCCGCGCGCACCGCGTCGAACACTTCGAGCACGAAGCGCATGCGGTTTTCCAGCGAGCCGCCGTAGGCGTCGTCGCGACGGTTCGACAACGGGGACAGGAACTGGTGCAGCAGGTAGCCGTGCGCGGCGTGCAGCTCGATCAGATCCAGCCCCAGACGCACCGCGCGTTTCGCCGCGTCGACGAAGGCCTGGCGGATGCGCTGCAGGCCGGCGGCGTCGAGCGCGTGCGGCGGCGGCTCAGCGTCGCCGTGCGGCACCGCGGACGGCGCCACGCAGTCCCAGCCGCCTTCGTCGGGACGCAGCAGCGAGCCGCCCTCCCAGGGGGCGCGGCTCGAGGCCTTGCGCCCGGCGTGCGAGAGCTGCACGCCGATCGGAATCGGTGCGTGCCGCCGCACCGCGGCCAGCACGCGGCGCAGCGCGGCCTCGTTGGCGTCGGACCACAGGCCCAGGTCCTGCGGCGTGATGCGCCCGGCCGGCTCGACGGCGGTGGCCTCGAGGATCAGCAGGCCCGCGCCTGAGATGGCCAGCTGGCCCAGGTGCATCAGGTGCCAGTCGCTGGCGCAGCCGTCTTCGGCGGAATACTGGCACATCGGGGCGATGACGATGCGGTTGGGCAGCTCGAGTTCGCCGAGCCGGAATGCCGTGAATAGTTGACTCATGGGTGCATGGGGAGTGTGGTGGGTGTCAGGTCTGGAACAGCCAGGGTTCGCTGGCGCGGCGGCGCTGCTCGTAGGCGCGGATGTGCGGGGCCTGCGCCAGAGTGAGGGCGATGTCGTCGAGCCCTTCGAGCAGGGCGTGCTTGCGGTGGGCGTCGATGGGGAATCCGAACACGTCGCCCTCCGGCGTGGCGAGGGTCTGCGCGCTCAGGTCGATGCGCGCGCGCCAGCCGGGATGCGCCTCGACGCGCTGGAACAGGGCGTCGACCCGCGCCGCGTCGAGCACGATGGGCAGCACGCCGTTCTTGAAGCAGTTGCCGAAGAAGATGTCGGCGAAGCTCGGGGCGATCACGGCGCGGAAACCTGCGTTGTCGAGCGCCCAGACCGCGTGCTCGCGGCTCGACCCGCAGCCGAAGTTCTCCCGCGCCAGCAGAATCGACGCGCCGGCGTAGCGCGCCTGGTTCATCACGAATTGCGGGTTGGGCCGGCGCTGCGCCGGGTCCTGGCCGGGCTCGCCGGAATCGAGGTAGCGCCATTCGTCGAACAGGTTGGGGCCGAAGCCCGAGCGTTCGATGGACTTGATGAATTGCTTGGGAATCAGCGCGTCGGTGTCGACATTGGCGCGGTCCAGCGGCATCACGAGGCCGTCCAGCACGGTGAAGGCTTGCATCAGAGCGGGCTCCAAGGGCCGGGTGCGGCCAGCCTGCCGGCCAGCGCCGATGCAGCCGCCACCGCCGGACTGACCAGGTGGCTGCGCCCCAGCGTGCCCTGCCGGCCTTCGAAATTGCGGTTCGAGGTGGATGCGCAGCGCTCGCCGGGCTGAAGGCGGTCGTCGTTCATGCCCAGGCACATGGAACAGCCCGGGTCGCGCCAGGCGAAACCGGCGTTGCGGAACACGTGGTGCAGGCCCTCGGCCTCGGCCTGCGCCTTGACCAGGCCGGAGCCAGGCACGGCCAGTGCCTGGCGGATGTTGGGTGCGATGCGGCGGCCGTTCAGCACGGCGGCTGCGGCGCGCAGGTCTTCGATGCGCGAGTTGGTGCACGAACCGATGAAAATCTTGTCGAGCACGATGTCGCGCATGGGTGTGCCGGGTTGCAGGCCCATGTACGCGAGAGCCCGGGTCATAGCGGCGGCTTTGGCGCGGTCGCTCTCGCGCGCGGGGTCGGGCACCAGGGCGTCGATCGGCACCACCATCTCGGGCGAGGTGCCCCAGGTGGCCATCGGTCGCACCTGGCTGGCGTTGATGTCGATGCGCGCATCGAAGGCTGCGCCATCGTCGCTGCGCAGACCGCGCCAGTCGTCGACGGCGCGCGCCCACAGCGCTCCGGAAGGCGCGTAGGGGCGTCCCTTCAGGTAGTCGATGGTGGTGTCGTCGACGCCGATCAGGCCCACGCGGGCTCCGGCCTCGATGGCCATGTTGCACAGGGTCATGCGGCCTTCCATCGACAGGCGCGAGATGGCCTCGCCGGCGAACTCGATCGCATGGCCGGTCGCGCCGGCAGTGCCGATGCGGCCGATGATGTGCAAGGCCAGGTCCTTCGCGCTGACTCCCCAGGGCAGGGCCGGGTCGATGCGCACCAGCATGGTCTTCATGCGGCGCACCGACAGGCACTGCGTGGCGAGCACATGCTCGACCTCGGACGTGCCGATGCCGAAGGCCAGCGCGCCGAACGCGCCGTGGGTGCTGGTGTGCGAGTCGCCCGCGACGACGGTCATTCCGGGTAGGGTCGCGCCTTGTTCGGGGCCGATGACGTGGATGATGCCCTGGCGCCGATCGCCGAGCCCGAACTCTGTGATGCCGAACTCGGCGCAGTTGCGCCCGAGTTGCTCGACCTGCCTGCGCGACAGCGGGTCGCTGATGCCGGCCACGCCGCGCTCGCGTGCCGTGGTCGGCACGTTGTGGTCGGCCGTTGCCAGCACCGTGGAGGCGCGCCAGGGCTTGCGCCCACCCAGGCGCAGGCCTTCGAAGGCCTGCGGACTGGTGACCTCGTACACCAGGTGGCGGTCGATGTAGAGCAGGCTGGGCGCTTCGGGATCGGCATCCGTGGCGAGCGGCACGAGGTGCCGCTGCCAGAGCTTGTCGAACAGTGTTTGCGCCCTCATGCCGCGGCCGCCCCGCAAACCGGCGCGGCGCCCGCCAGGCGCGGCTGCCCGGCGCCCTCGGGCAGCGGGTAGCGCCGGCTCGACGGCCCGGCCTTGGCCACCTGGCCGGGAACGTCGTGGCCGACCAAGCCGGGCAGCGTGCGCGAGCATTCGATCAGCGCGCCAAGGTCCACGCCGGTGGCGTAGCCCATGGCCTGCAGCATGTGCACCATGTCCTCGGTGCACACGTTGCCGCTGGCGCCCGGCGCGAACGGGCATCCGCCGAGGCCGCCCAGCGAGGCGTCGAAGCGATCCACCCCGGCCTCGAGCGCGGCCAGCACGTTGGCCAGGCCCATGCCGCGGGTGTCGTGGAAATGTGCGGTCAGCATGATCTGCGGATGGCGCGCGATCACCGCTGCGCAGAGCTGCCGCACCTGCACGGGGTGGGCCATGCCGGTGGTGTCGCACAGGGTCAGGCGCCGGATGCCCAGGGTGGCGATGCGCTCGACCAGGCGCAGCACCTCGGCCTGTCCGACTTCTCCCTCGAACGGGCAGCCGAAGGCGGTCGACAGCGACGCGTTGATCTCGCTGCGCCCGCGCGCCAGCGCGACGATGTCGGCGAACTGCGCCAGCGACTGCTCCCGGGCCATGCGCAGGTTGGCGCGGTTGTGGCTCTCGCTGGCCGACATCACGATGTTGAGTTCATCGACCCGGCAGGCCAGCGCGCGCTCGGCGCCCTTGGCGTTGGGCACCAGCGCGGCGTACTCGACCCCGGGCACGCGGACGATGCCGGCCATCACCTCGGCCGCGTCGGCCAGCGCCGGAATGGCCTTGGGCGATGAAAAGGAAGTCACCTCGATTTTCGCCAGGCCGCTGCGCGACAGGCGGTCGATGAGCGCGATCTTGTCGGCGGTGGGCACGAACACGGGCTCGATCTGGAAGCCGTCGCGCACCGATACTTCCTGGATGTACAGGCGTTTGCCCTGGGTTGCTTGCAGCATGTCGGATTTCCTTCAGATTGCACCCGCGGCGCGCAAGTGCCCGCGCGCCTGGGCTCCGTAACCCAGTTCCTCGAGAATCTGCTCGGTATGCTCGCCCAGCGTCGGCCCCAGCCATCGCGTGCGGCCGGGGGTTTGCGACAGCTTGGGCACGACCCCGGGGAAGTCCACCTGCTGGCCGTCGGGCAGCGTGTGGGGCTCGATCATCTCGCGCGCGCGGTAATGCGCGTCGGCATGGATGTCGGCCGCGGTGTAGATGTGCCCGCTGGGCACCTCGGCCGCCTCCAGAACCTGCAGCACATGCTCAAGGTCGTGGGCTCCGGTCCACGCGCCGATGGCCTCGTCGAGCATCTCGGCCTGGCGCACGCGGCCCTCGTTGCGCGCCAGTTGCGGGTCGTCGGCCAGATCGCTGCGGCCGATGGCGTGCATCAGCCGGCGGTAGATGCTGTCGGCGTTGCCGGCGATGATCACGTAGCGGCCGTCGCGGCACAGATAGGTGTTCGACGGCGCGATGCCCGGCAGCGTGGCGCCGCTGCGCTCGCGCACGAAGCCCTGGGCGGAATACTCCGGCACCAGGCTTTCCATGATCCCGAACACGGCTTCGTATAGCGCGACGTCGATGAACTGCCCGCCCCCGCCGTTGACCTTCAGGTGGTGCATGGCCATCATCGCCCCGATCACGCCGTACAGCGAGGCCAGGGTATCGCCCAGGCTGACGCCGGTGCGCACAGGGGGACGCCCGGGCTCGCCGACCAGGTGGCGCAGCCCGCCCATGGACTCGGCGATGGCGGCGAACCCCGGGCGGTCTTTGTACGGGCCGGTCTGGCCGTAGCCGGACACGCGCACCATGATCAGCGACGGGTTGATGCGGTGCATGTCCTCCCAGCCCAGCCCCCACTGCTCCAGGGTGCCGGGGCGGAAATTCTCGATCACGATGTCCGCGGTTGCCGCGAGTTCACGCACGATGCGCTGCCCGTCGGGGTGCTTGAGATTGACGGTGAGCGACTTCTTGTTGCGGCTTTGCGCGTACCACCACAGGGACGTGCCCTGGTGCAGTTTGCGCCAGTAACGCAGCGGATCACCGAGCCCGGGCGACTCAATCTTGATCACTTCGGCGCCGAACTGGGCCAGCAGCGCAGCGGCATAGGGTCCGGCAATCAGCGTGCCGAGCTCGACGACGCGGACGCCAGCCAATGGGAGGGGTCCGCCAGGCCCGGCGACAGTGGCTTGTTCTTGCATGATGGAAGGCGTTCGGAAAGGGAGTTGCGTCGAGCACCGACCCCTCGACGCATGCTTAACCAATGATTAACCGACGGACCGCGTCGACTTCGCCAACGCGAGGCGCTCAATCCGGCAGACCGCTCTCCACCGTCTCCGGCAGCATCCACGGCAGCACCAAACCCAGCACGTACACCGAGCCCATGATCAGCGCGGCCTGGCTGATGCCGCCGAACGAGTGGATCAGCGTGCCGGCGATGATGGGAAACACCCAGGCGATGAGCCGCGCGGCGTTGAACACCACGCTAATAGCCGTCGAGCGCACGGTAGCGGTGAACAGCTCGACCGGGTAGATGGCCATCCATACGTAGGCGCATCCGAGGGTGAAAAAGCCGTTGATCGGAGCCACGATCATCATCGTCCCCACGGTATGGGTGAACCTGTAGGTGATGACCGTGGTGATCAAGCACCCGACGAAGGTCAGAAATATGAAGACGCGCCGGCCGATGGCGTCGGCGATGAATCCGGCGATCATGTAGGCCACGATCGCTCCCACCGTGTAGGAGATCGACACCCTCGCTCCCCACACCGGGGCACCAGCCAGGCCCTGTGCTTTGGCCAGGCCGATGGTGTAGATGGGCAGCCAGCTCGAGATGGCCCACCAACCCACAGTGGTGACGATCGACAGCACCGTGGTGATGATGGTGCGTCGGCGTGCCACCGGGTCGCGGAATAGTTGGGCCAGCGAGAACGGGCGCCGGGGTGTCTTGTCGCCGCTGCACGTGCTGGCTTCGGTGGGACCCCAGCGACGCTCGCGCACCGCTTCGCGCCACTTCTCCGACTCGTTGATGCCGCGACGCAGGTACAGGACGAACAGCGCCGGCAGTGCGCCGAGGATGAACATCAGGCGCCAACTCTGTGCGCCGAGCGGATGCGTGGTCGACAGTACATACCAGGCCACCGAGGCCAGGAGAGTGCCCCAGCCGAAGCCAGACTGCAGGAAACCGGCGCCCTTGGCGCGCGCGTTTTGCGGCCAAGTCTCGGCAAGCAGCGAGATGCCCGTGCTCCACTCGCTGCCGAGCGCCAGGCCAGTGAGAAAGCGCAGTGCGCACAGCGTCACAAAGCTGTCGGCGAACGCGGTCAGGCCGGAGAACACCGCATACAGGAACACCGACCAGAGCTTGCGCCCGATGTAGTCGGCGAGTATGCCGCCGACCAGCCCGCCCAGGCCCCACCCCAGCAGCGTAATGCCGATCGCAGTGCCGGCATACACCGGAAACGAGGCCAGCTGCGCCGGCGTGAGCAGCGAATGCAGCATCGGCACCAGGACCATGACCAACGCGATGGCCTCGTAGCCATCGAACACCCAACCGAGGAATCCCCCCGTGAGCACCCGCCAATGCATTGCCGTCAGTCCGGCGTTCCAGCGGGTCGGGGCGGGCTGCGCCGCCGCCATCTCATTCGCGTCCATTATCTCCTCCTTTTGTTGTGACTCAGGTCCCGGCCGTGCGTGGCCACGCCAACCGATTTGGTCGCAGCTTAGGGGGAGAACCCTGTTGTCGATTCGAAAGTGGTTGACCTATCCTTAACCATTGGTTAACTATTGCTCCGGCCCTATGAAGTATTAAGCAGCGTAGCGAACGCGCCGGTCCTGGAAGTAGCGCATCACACGCTGCGGGTTTTGTTCCAGCATCGCCATATGGTCGTTCGCAGCTTCGCGTAATTTGGCCTTGGTTCGCACCGGCACGTGTTTGCCCATTTCCTGTTTGAGATCGGCGTTGAGCCTCTCCTCAGGGTTGAGTTGGGGGCTGTAACTGGGCAGGTAAAACAGCTCGATCTGCGCGTGATGCAAGGCCACCCAAGCCTTCACCAACTTGCTGTGATGCACCCTCAGGTTGTCCAGAATCAGGAATACCTTCTTGCCCGCATCCTTGATCAAGGCCTGCAAGAACTCAATCAACTTGTCGGCATCAAACGCCTCGTCGATGATCATCCAGCGGGTCTTGCCCTGGTTGGTCACCGTGGCGATCATCGAGAGCTTCTGGCGCGTCCCGCCCACCGCCATCGCCACCGGTGTTTTGCCCGCAGGGGCAAAGCTTCTGCCGCGCACGTCCGTGTTGACCAGCGCGGTTTCGTCTCCCCAGTGGATTTCCCCGCCCTCAGCCCTGGCGCGCTGCTCGATGGCGGGGTATTCGCCCTCCAGCCAAGCCTGCACCGCCGCGGGGCTTTGCTCGTAGGCTCGCTTGATCGGCTTTTGTGGCGTAAAGCCCCAGCGGGTGAGGTACTTTCCAACGCTGCGCACCTGCAGTTTGATGTCGAACTCTTGTTCAATGAGTTGCATCACCGCAGCGCGGCTCCACAGATGGAAGTCCATCTTGAGTTGCTCGGGACGCGTGTCAATGATCATGCGCTGGATCGTCTCTTCTTGCGCTTGACTGAGCACCCGACCGTCGCCTCTGGCGCGTCCCCGCCGAGTCGGTCGGATGGCGCTCCAGCCGCCGGCCTCGTACAAGTCGATGGCCGCTCGAACGGGCGGGTAACTCAGCCCCGTCATGTCCACGATCTGCATGATCTTGATGCCCCGCTTGTACAACCTCACGACTTGCTTGCGCCGCTCATGAAGTTGCTCCAGTGTTTGCTTTCTTGCGTTTTCTTTTTCCATGGTCAATGGATCAAGAAGCTTGCAGAAAGTTCATATTTTATGGGGCCTTATCTATAAACGATGGAACACGCGATCAACCCGGCCCGCTTTGACCTGACGACACTGCGGCTGTTTGTTGCCGCTGTTGAGGCGGGTAGCCTTACGCTGGGCGCCGAGCACATGGCAATCAGCCTGCCGGCCGCGAGCAAGCGGCTGGCCGAGCTGGAAGGCCATATCGGCAGCATCCTGCTGCTGCGCAACAAAAAAGGCGTGACGCCGACCGCCCCGGGGCTGACTTTCCTGCGCTATGCAATCAGCATCGTCGCCGGAATCGAGCAGCTGTCGGTGGCAATGGTCGACTATCACAGGGGGGCGGGCGGCCACCTGCGCCTTTGGGCCAATACCTCAGCATTTACCGGTTTCCTGCCGAAGTCGAATGCATGCGCTCACGCCACCATCGCGCCCGTCAGGCCCAGGACGGCCAGGAACTTGTTTCCCAGGACAATGAAGGCCACGCCCAGGACGACATACAGCGCCTTCTTGGCGATGCCGCCGAGCTCTTCACCGAACACCAGGGACGCGCCGGCCGCAAGGAAGGCGATCACACTGATGCCAGTGGCCACCGGTCCGGTCAGATCGTTTTGCAGGGTGGAGATGGCACCGTCCCACGGCAGGCCACCCGCACCGGAGGCGAAGGCATCGGCCATCGTGGCCACGAACACGGCGCTGGCCAGGGCCATGCGGCGTGCGGCGGCGGGCGGGAGTCTCTTAAAAATCGGTTTCATCAGGAGCTCCTTTCGAGAGGGGTGACATGCGCAACCCAGCGCGCATACCTGGATTGCGCGTCTGGTTGCAGGAGGGGGCGGCGATGGTTGTCGCAGTGCGGCGAAGAGAATTTGTTAATACAATAAGTGCCATGCGCATCACGTTCGACCCAGACAAAGACCGCGCCAACCAGGCCAAACATGGGTTGTCCCTGTCATTGGCAGAACGGATGGACTGGGGCGGGCTGCTCGCCAAGCCTGACTCCAGGCGCGAGTACGGCGAGTTGCGCGTGATTGGGTTCGTTCCTGATGCAACCGGGCGACTGTTTTGCGTGGTGTTCACGGATCGCACCGATGGGCGCCGCATCATCAGCCTGCGCAAGGCGAATTTGAGAGAGGTCAAGCTCTATGCAGCAAACGATCAAAACTAGGAGTGGCCGCACCCTGATCGTGCCCACCCCCGAAGAAGACGCAGCGATCAACGCAGGAATTGCGGCTGACCCGGACGCCCACGAAGTCACGGATGCGGAGTTCGCACAAATGCGACGGATGGGTCGGCCCAGACTGGCCAGCCCCAAGATTCCAACCACGATTCGCTTCGATGCTGATGTGCTCGACGCGCTGAAAGGCACGGGCAAGGGCTGGCAGACGCGCGTGAATGAAGCCATGCGCGAATGGGTGAAGACGCACACGCGCTGAAGCAGCGCTATCCGGCGACTCGCCGGATCTCAGCGATGGTGATCGGTCCCCAGTACCGACTGTCGAAGCTCTGGGCGGCAAGCGCCGGCGTCGCGCCGCTGCCGTAGACCCAGTAATGCCGGGGACCCAGCGTCAAGCTCCTCTGCTGGTGGGGCAACTGCAGCCACGGATATTTGCCCGAGCGCAGCAGCTGGCCGCTGTTGGGCAATTCACGTCCGTTGATCCAGACACCACGCAGGTTCACCACGACGTGATCGCCCGGTATGGCGACCGCGGTCTTCAACATCGGCATGCCGCCGCCCGGGCAGTCGCCTGACAGGTAGAACGGAAAAGCGCGCGGCGTCACCCACACGGGCGGGCAGAGTTCAACCCATGCTCCGCGATGGATCGTCTCTCCATCCTTCAGAGCATGCAGCCGGTACCAGCCAAGGGGCTCGCTCTCGGTGAGGTTGAGCCGCCAGCCGCCCCAGAAGGCGAGGTCTGCAGCGAGCACAGAGCCTGCCATCACGGCAAACGGCAACGCCAGGCGCCCCCAGTGCGCGGTGCGCCGCCGACTCGCCCGGCGGATCAATCGAGCATTCATGGAGTCGCCTTGATCGCCGGGGAACCGCCATAGAGTTTGCAGAAATGTTTGCATTCCGCTAACATTGGCCCATGTACTCGATCGAATACAGCCGCGAAGCGTTCAAGAGCCTCAAAGCCATGCCGCGCAATCTGGCGACGACGGTGCGCGAAAAGATCGAGCAGTTGGCGGCTGCGCCCCACGGACCGAACAACAACGTGAAGAAGCTGCAGGGGCGCCCTGGCTATCGGTTGCGCGTCGGCGATTGGCGCGTGATTTACGAGATTCATGATGACCGCCTGGTGGTGATGATCCTGGCGGTTGCCCCACGAGGAGGTGCATACCCATGAGCACGATTCAATTCATCGAACGCAACGGGAAGCGGGAATATGCCGTGGTTCCGATGGAGCTGTTTGCGCGGCTCATGCGTGCCGCCGAGAGCCTGGATGACGTTGCCCTGTTCGATGCCGTGAAAGCTGCCGACGATGGATTCCGGGTGCCGGGCGCGGTCGCGCATGCCATCCTGGACGGGACCCATCCTGTCAAGGCCTGGCGCGAATACCGCGGATTCACCCAGGACGCTTTGGCCGAGAAGGCCGGCATCAGCAAGGCCTATCTCAGCCAGATCGAGACGGGCAAGCGGACCGGAGTGGCCAAGACTCTCAAAGCCCTCGCATCGGCGCTGGGCGTGACGCTCAACGAGCTGCAGCCCTGAGTGCCGCAGTGCGGCCTGCGGCATCCACCGCCCTCCCGCCGCTGACAGGTCACGAGCACGCTCTCGCTGGTCGATGCGCCCGATGCGCAATGCGCCCCGCGCCGGGATCGAACGGACAAGGTCATGAGACATCGAGCACGCCCGTCATCGCAGTGCGTTCCATCCCGCGCGTGAAGTGGTACCCCTGGCCATAGCGAATGCCAGCGGCGCGCACCCGCTCCAGGTCGCCCGCCGATTCGATCCCTTCGGCGATGACCTGGGCGCCGACGCCTTCAAAGAGATCATGGAGATCCCGCAGGAAGCGCGGATCGACACGCCGGGCAAGATGGGTCAGCGACATATCGAGCTTGGCAAACGCAGGGCGTACCTGCAGAGCGCGGCCGATGCCGTCATAGCCCGAACCGACGTCGTCAATCGCCAGCGCAAAGCCGGCTTGCGTCAGTCGCGCAAAGGCGCACGCTGATGCTTCGCAAAAGTCCGCGGCGTGGAGTCCTGGGCGGATGTGCTCGGTCCACTCCACCACCAGCCGATCCCGGCCCGGGATGGCCAGCAGACCTTCGACGATGGCGGGATCAAGGGCCTGGTGAGCATCCACGTTGACGAAAACGCGGACGGATGCCGGGATGTGGTCGCGAAAGAGATCGGCCATGCGGGCGTACCACGTCCGCCAGCCATCATCAGTCCAGTCCGGGCACCGATCGGCACCGGCCAGCAGCTCGAACCCCAGGGTCTCGTCGCTGACCAGATCCACGATGGGCTCCAGCCGGAAGTGGGGACGTGTCATTGCCCTCTCCCGGTTGGGACTTTCTTCGGGTCGAACTTGATGCGCTCGGCCAGTGCCGGATCCTGGTAATACTTGATCTTCTGGCAGTACACCGGCGCGAAGCCGGCGACGAACACGAGTTCGTCCTCCGGCGGCAGTCGCATGCATTCGTCGGCGGTCAACAGCGGCCGCTGCACGATCTGCTCATTGGTGTTGACGTTCTGCAGCACCACCGCCAGCCGGTTGCCCGAATACTGGCGCTGTGTGTGCGTGACCGTCGCCTGGCCGGCCATCTCGGACAGCAGCTTGGCCGTCTCGACCTTGTTCGGCGCATAGGCCACGCGGATGTGGCAATTGCTGACGATCGACTCGTCCTTGCCATAGGCGGCGTTCAGCTGCGTCAGGTCCTGCACGATCAGCAGCGCTTTCAGGCCATACCCCGCAATGAAAGCCAGGGCCTCCTGGAAGATTTCCAACTTGCCCAGGCTGGGGAATTCGTCGATCAGCAGCAGAAGCTTGTGGGGAAATCGGCTCTTGCCCATGCCACCCATCTCGAAATCCATCCCCTCGGTCAGCCTGCGCACCACCTGGCTGATGACCAGGCGCAGCAGTGGCTTGAGGCGATCCTTGTCGCTAGGCGGGACGACCAGGTAAAGGGATGTCTTCGGGGCCACGGCGTGGCCATCGGGATTTTTTCCTCCCATCAGGCTTTCCAGTGAGAAGTCCGAAACCCGGGTGTTCTCGGCCACGATCGGGTCGCGGTACAGCGACAGGAAGGACAGCGCCGTGGACAGGACGCTGCCGGCCTCGTTGTCGGGTTTGTTCAGCCAGCTTTGCATGGCCTGGGCCACGGCCATCCACCCCGCGTGGCGGGCGTCGTGCTCTTCCTGCCGCTCGGCCAACCTTCCCTTCTCGAGCATCGCGTGCGCGATGTCCCGGATGTAGCCAATCACTGCCCTGGCGCCTTCGACGACGTCGCCGTCTTTGCCGCCTTCGCTCTGGGCCTGCGCCTGGGCCTTGCTCTCGGCCTCCTTCCGGAAGATCCCGCCATCCGAGAGGATGCCCAGCACGGTCGCGATGCACCGGTCGACCTTGTTCTCGCCCTGCGGCGGCTCGCACAGCAGAACGAACAGGACGACGCCGGTCATGAGGTCGAAACCGGTCTTGGCCCAGTGATCCTTCAAGCCCTCGCCGTTGGGGTCGACGATCATGGTGGCGATGTTTTGCACATCCTTGACCAGATTGCCGTCGATGCGGATCTCCTGCAGGGGATTGAACCGTGCGGAATCGGTGCTCGTCGGGTCAAATTTGAGGGTTCTCTGGCCGAGAAGCTTGTGGCGAAATCCGCTGGTCAGTGCCCAGTTCTCGCCCTTGATGTCGAGCACCAGCACCGATTTGTCCCAGGACAGCAGGGTCGGGATCACGATCCCCACACCCTTGCCGGACCGGGTCGGCGCGAACACCATCATGTGTTCGGGCCCCTTGTGGCGCAGGTACTGCACCTTGCCCCTGTGCTCCCAGGCTCCGAACAGCACCCCGCCCTTGTTCTTGTCGGTCGGCAGAATGCCGGCCTCGAGCACCTCCTCTGGCAGCGCCCAGTGAGCCGAGCCGTGGAGATCATTGCGTTCGCTTTCGGCCTTGCGCGTGCGCCGGAATGCCAAGGCAACGGGCAGCACAAGCGAGAAGAAGCCGCCGACACCCATGATGATGTGGGCGCGCTCGAAGATTGCCATGACGGCCGTGCCGTAGTCGAGGCTGTTGAACTTCCAGGTCCACACCAGGACGTCGAACGGAAAGTAGACCCCGGGCTCCAGCATCGGCTTGCCCAATGCCGCAACAAACCCCAGCGCCCAGGCGGCGTACTCGGTCGCTGCCCAGCAGGACAGCAGCACGATCATGGCGAACAGGCCAAGCCCCGCGAAGACGAAGCGCGTGATGTCTTTCTGGGCCTTGGGGATGTGATACAGCCCGTTTGTCGGTGAAGTCATGGTGTTCGTTCCTCAGATCGAAGGTCCCCCGTGACGTGGGCCAGACGGCGTGCATGCCGGCCAAGGAAACCCGCCGTGGACGGGGAGGAAGTCCGGTTGCACGCTACGGCTGTTGCTTGCGCAACCTGACGCTGGGCGCGTCAGCGGCCCCGGCCCGCGGACCGACGCGTTGACTGGCGCTGGGGCGCCTTCGGTGATTTCTCAGCAACCTGTGCTGGAATCTCGCGCGGGCCGTCCTGTCCTTGCACTGGCTCTTGACTTCGGGAGTCAGCAGTCAACTGGGGGATGTCGGCGCCGGCTGCCGAAGCCGGTTGGAGCGTCTGAGTGGACTTCACCTCCGCCACAACGAATGACCGGCTGCCCATCACGCGCTGCACGTCCGCCTCAGGAATGCCGACATACCGGGCGTAGTCATGCCCCTGCGGATCGATATGCAGAGTCTGCCGATCCTGAGCGGTGACCTGGATGACGTGGCGCGTGCCGTCCTCGTCCATGCCGCCCTTGCCGTCCAGCCAGGACTGGGAGGCAAAGAAGTCGGCGGTGAACTTGTCGTAGTCCGAAGAGGACAGTTTCTTGTCCTCCACGACACGGACCCTGGCGGCTGCTTGCTGCCCGGCGCCAGGCAGCGTCACCAAGCCATCGCAGAGATCCTCGACGTTGCTGACTTTGCGCCAGAACAAGGATCGACCGGGCGCACTGTCTCCGCTGACGGCCGGCGCATCGACCTGTGCCTGCGCGTTGGCGATCGGCTTCGCTTCAGCAGGCTGGCTCTGCGCAATGACCTCTGCAAATTTGGTCTGCAGATCCGGGTATTCCGCCAGGACATGCGACGGTGGCAGGGTCTTGGGCGCGGCGTCGTTCGGCCTGAAGGCACCAGACCGGTTGTCATATAGCGCGTTGTTCACCTCGCGCTCATGTGCCTGGCGGTACGCCCCCTCGATGGCCGGCCCATCAGCAAAGCCCAGGGATTGCCTGCCGTAAAACACTTCCCACTGCCGACCGTAGCCCGGCCCGAGCTTTTCCGCATGGGCAATGTCAGCGAACTCGGCAAAGGTCAGTTCGTGAGGTGCCTTCGACAAATCCACCGTATCCGGCCCGACAAGCTGCCCATAGATGCGATCGATCTTGTGCAGCAAGTCCTGCTCTTTGCCCAACACGTAGTCCACCGCCTTGCCGGCTTCCGCCGCTGCCCGGAAGATTTCGTTCTTGTCCTCTTTCAGGGCCTTGGCCCAGGACTGGATGTACGCCTTGTGTTGCTCTTCATCATGGGGAATGCCGGTCTCGGCCGCCATGAAGGTGCTGAACAGTTCGGCGCGCAGCTCCTCCTTGGCATAGCCCTCGGAGCCGAAGCGGTGGCCACCCGTGATGCCTTCACGGTTCAGGCGCTGCTGGGCGCCCGTCGCGTGACCGATCTCATGCAACGCCGTGCCGTAGTACCCCTCGACCGACTTGAAGGACTCGCGCGGCGGCAGGGAGACTTCGTCGCGCTTGGGCGAGTAGAAGGCATGCTGCGGATGGGTGGCAAAGCGGACGCCATCTTCCCGCATCGCCGTCATCAACTGCTCGGCACGGTCGACGACCGGGATCTTGTTGTCGGGCGTCTTCAGCGGCTCGATCTTCAGGTCCGTGCACTGCTCGGCGTTGAACACCGTGTAGACACGACCCACGACGGAATCGAGCTGCCTGTGGGCTGCGCTCCAGTCCAGCTCCCTCCCCTTGTGGCGCACCGTCAAATCGGCTGCCTTGACGGCCATGGTGGATATCTTGTCCGTGGGCATGCCCACGTGCACCACACCCTTGCCTTCGTCAAACACCTTGACGCGCATGCCGTTGAGACTGATGTCGACGTCTCGGCGCTCCCAGAATGGCTGATCCTTCCAGAGTTCGATCGGGTGGTGTAGTTGCCATACATGGGGATGGCGATAGCCGCCAGAATGCCAATGATCGCAATCACGATCATCAACTCGATCAGGGTGAAACCCTGCTGTTGGTACTTCTTGTGTTTGCTCATTGTGTAACCTCGCGAGAGTGAGCTTTGCAGCGCGCGGGATGCGGCTGCTCACTGCATTCATCGGCGGGCGCAATGCGCAGATTCCATGTGCAAGCGGCGCGCATAAAAAAGCCCGCACGCGGCGGGCTTGAAGGCTGGCGTTGGGTCACCAGCCAATGCTCGTCCCCACCTTTATTGCTGAAATGTCTTGTTGCGTGACGTTCACGAGCGTGATCAGGAGCCTGGCATCGAGAACGATGGCTCAAGTGCTCAAGTGCGCCGCGGCTTGGTGCCTTGATCTGCCACGCCGGCGCGCGCGTCCTTGATCGGGATCTGCGGCAATCGCATTCCAGACCACAAGACTTGGCTAAAAGCCCAAGAATCCCATCGCCGATTAGCATAAGCCAGTCGTTGAATCAGCGGCGCTGCATTCGTCACCGGCCTGAACACAGGGCTTCTTGGAGCGAACCGTCGAGGGGTGCGCTCGGTCCGACCTGGGTCGCGCCAACCAGGGTCGCCATCCCGGCCGACGATCTGTTTTCGAGCATGGCTGCCAAATACGACGCAATGCCACTGCGATCCAACTTGCGCCGATGGATCGCTTCCCAAACTTAGGAGGCCACGATGGACCCGCAGACTGATGTGCTTGATGCCAAGGGCGCGGAGAAATTGTCTTCGGAAGCCATCCTTCAACAGCTCGGCAGCAGTCTCGACGGACTGCGCCAGGACGAGGCGCAGCAGCGCCTGAGCCGTTTCGGCGCGAACAGCCTCCCCGAGGCAAAGGAGAGTCTGCTCAAAAAGCTGCTGCACTATTTTTGGGGGCCGATTCCATGGATGATCGAAATCGCCGCGTTGCTGTCGGCACTCGTGCGCCATTGGACAGACTTCGCCGTCATCGTGCTGCTGCTGTTGTTCAATGCAGCCGTGGGGTTTTGGCAGGAATACAAGGCTTCGAGCGCGCTGGACGCACTGAAAAAACAACTGGCCCTGAAGTGCCGCGCGAGACGTGACGGCCAGTGGGTCGAGATCGATGCGGCCCAACTCGTCGTGGGCGATCTGGTACGCGTGCGTCTGGGCGACATCCTGCCGGCAGACCTCAAGCTCTTGCAGGGTGACTATCTGAGCGTCGATCAATCGGCGCTCACCGGCGAGTCGCTGCCCGTCGATCGCAAGGCGGGCGACGTTGTGTACTCGGGCTCGATTGCCAAGCAAGGCGAAATGGTCGGCTTGGTCTTCGCCACCGGTGCGCGCACATATCTGGGGAAAACGGCCGCACTGGTGCAGAAGGCCGGCTCCATCTCCCATTTCCAGAAAGCCGTGCTCAGCATCGGCGACTATCTGATCTACGTCAGTCTTGGCCTGGTTGCCTTGTTGGTGCTGGTCGAACTTGCTCGCGGCCTACCTTGGCTGGACCTTCTGCAATTTGCGCTGATCCTCACCGTGGCCTCCATTCCGGTGGCCATGCCTGCTGTCCTCTCGGTCACCATGGCATTGGGGGCCCTTGCGCTGTCGAAGAAAAAGGCCATCGTGTCGCGCCTGGAATCCATCGAGGAATTGGCGGCCGTGGACGTTCTTTGCACGGACAAGACCGGCACGCTGACACAGAACAGGCT
Organism: Thiomonas sp. X19; assembly: GCF_900089495.1. Classification (NCBI taxonomy): domain Bacteria; kingdom Pseudomonadati; phylum Pseudomonadota; class Betaproteobacteria; order Burkholderiales; genus Thiomonas; species Thiomonas sp. X19. The sequence goes on from NZ_LT605203.1 coordinate 4,326,385, forward strand.
CACACTGGGCGAACCGATCCTGATGACGGCAGGCACGGCCGAAGAACTCAACCTGCATGCTGCGCTTGCCAGCCAGAGCGACAACGGCGATGCAATCGACAGCGCCATTTACGCAGCGCTGGCGATCAAGAACGTGCCGGATGGATACGTCGCACAGCACTTCAAGCCCTTCGATCCGGTGGGCAAGCGCAGCGAGGGAACATGGGTGGATGCGCAAGGCCAACGCATCACGGCGAGCAAGGGGGCACCGCAAGTGATGCTGAATCTGGTCCAGGCCGATGCCGAGGCGCGAACCCGGGCTCAGACGTGGATCGATGCACAGGCAAGCAAGGGCTTTCGAACCCTCGGCGTGGCAACGCGCGTCGCCGAGGGACCCTGGCAGCTTGACGGCATTCTGGCACTGTTCGACCCGCCCCGCGCCGACTCGGCGCACACCATTGGCGATGCAAAGCAGCATGGTCTCATGGTCAAGATGGTGACCGGGGACAACGTGGCGATCGCGCGCGAGATTGCGGGGCAACTCGGCATCGGGCGAAACATCGTGGCTGCAGACGCGGTGTTTGGTGCGCAAAGTCAACCTGGGATCAGCCTTGCCGATCAGGTTGTCGCCGCAGACGGCTTTGCGCAAGTTTTTCCCGAGCACAAATATGGCATTGTCAAAGCCCTGCAGGATGCTGGGCATCGTGTGGCGATGACGGGCGATGGAGTCAACGACGCGCCCGCGCTCAAGCAGGCCGACGTGGGGATTGCCGTGTCCGGCGCGACCGATGCGGCCCGTGCTGCGGCAGCACTCATCCTCACCGCCCCGGGCCTGTCCACCATTGTCAAGGCCGTCGAGGAGGCGCGGCGCATTTTCGAGCGCATGAACAGTTATGCGATCTACCGCATCACGGAGACGATTCGCATTATGGTCTTCGTGGTGCTGGCGATGCTGGCTTACAACTTCTACCCGATCACCGCGGTGATGATCATTCTTCTGGCCTTCTTCAATGATGTGCCGATCATGACGATTGCCTATGACCGCACAGCAGTCGATCCGCAACCCGTTCGATGGGACATGCGCCAAGTGCTGACCGTGTCCACTGTGATGGGTCTGACTGGCACAGCGGGCAGCTTCTTGATGCTGTACCTGGCGCTGGACTGGTTGCACCTGCCCATCCCCAAGGTGCAGACCTACATCTTTCTCAAGATGGCCGTGGCTGGGCACCTCACGCTATTTGTCTCGCGAACGCGGCAGGCCTATTGGCGCAAGCCCTACCCGGCACCCATCATGGTCTGGTCCGCGGTGCTGACCAAGCTCGCCGCCACACTGTTGTGCGCCTGGGGGTTTGGCCTGATTGCGCCGATTTCCTGGCCCGAGATCGCGCTGATCTGGGGCTACTCGATCGCATGGTCCGTGCTGACGGACTGGACGAAGCGTCTCGTCTACAGGCATTTCGAGCACAGCGTGCCGCGCCACCGCAATTTCCTTGGCCTTCTCAAACGCCGAGCCCTGTGAGGATGGGGTTTGGCACACAAGAAAGGGCTTGAGCGAAACACCCGTCTCAAGCCAATGAGACATGGCGCGCCAATATCGCACCTGCGTCGAATGCCAGCATTCGCTCGCGGATCGGTCGTTGACCATTGGCCTTAAATTCTTGCAACGTGTTACCAGAAAAGAATGAACAATATTCGGCTCGCGCTAATCAATTCCGATTGGCGTGCCGCCGTGCGCCCTCGCCACTAAACAGCTGAACCCACCCGTCTGATGTCCACCACGAACCCGTCCCAATCGCTCAAGAAAACATCTCGAACCCCGATGACTGCGCAGGAACGCCGGTCCAGCATGACGCTGGCGTCCATCTATGGCCTGCGTATGCTGGGACTGTTTCTGATCCTTCCGGTTTTTGCCATTTATGCGAGAACCCTCCCCGGCGGCGACGATCACCTCCTCGTGGGCCTTGCGCTGGGCATTTATGGCCTGACCCAGGCAGCGTTGCAAATTCCTTTCGGTATTGCCAGCGACCGGTTTGGACGCAAGCCGGTGATGATGTTCGGGATGGTGATCTTCGCGCTTGGCTCCTTCATGGCTGGAGCGTCGCACACGCTCGATGGCATCATCGTTGGCCGAGCCGTCCAGGGCGCGGGGGCCATTTCTGCCGCCATTTCGGCGATGATCGCGGACTCCACGCGAGACGAGAACCGCACCAAGGCGATGGCCATGGTCGGGATGACCATCGGAATGAGCTTCATCGTTTCGCTGGTCGCCGCTCCGCTGCTCTATCACGTCATGGGCGTGCCGGGCATGTTTGTCCTCACCGGTATTCTGGCGCTGATTGCCATTGCCGTGATCAAGTGGGTGGTCCCCGACGTCCCGATGAGCTCGCGCGCGGAAGAGCTTGGCGGCTCGGCGCCACGCGACTCGGTGTTCACCCCTGCCCTGCTGCGCCTGCATTTCAGCATTTTCGTGGTCAACTTCACCCAGGTCGCCATGTTCGTGGTCGTGCCGCTCGCCTTGGTGCATCGCGCCGGAATCGCGGTGCAACACCATTGGATGGTGTACCTGCCGGTGACACTGGGTTCGTTCATCGTGGCCGTGCCGGGCATCATTTGGGCGGAAAGCCGTGGCCACATGCGCCTGGTTTTCATTGGCGCCGTAGCCCTCATGGTGCTGACGATGCTGGGGTTCGCGTTTGGCTATACGCAGCCTGTTCCACTGATCGCAGCGCTTTTTTTCTTTTTCGTGGCATTCAATGTTATGGAGGCACTCATTCCTTCGCTCGTGTCGCGCACCGCGCCGCCAGCCCGCAAAGGGCTCGCGCTCGGCGTCTATAACACCGCACAATCTCTTGGCCTGTTTGCCGGTGGCGCGTTGGGGGGATGGATTGCAAAGGCCTGGTCGGTTGAGGGCGTCTTTCTGGCATGCGCGGCTCTGTCACTGATCTGGCTCGTCGTGGCCTTGTTTATCCAGCCGCCGACCAAGCGAGCACATTGACGCCGCCGCGGAATGCGTCGCCTGAAAAGAGGATGCACCCGCGAGGCGCCGACGCGTCGCACGTGCTGTGCGGTTGCCACACCGGAGTCCAAGGCATTGGCATGATCAAAAATCACATCGTTTGGGTTGCTGCGCTTGCAGCGAGTTTGACGCTTGGCGCCTGCAGCCGACGCCCGCTGCATTGGGATATGGATTACGTTGGGCCCCAGATGGCACCGCTGCAGTTCAGGGATATGCAAACGGCAGACCACCAGCACATCTCCGCAAGTCATTACCTCGGCAAAGTCGTCCTCATGTATTTTGGCTATACCCACTGCCCGGACGTGTGCCCGCTGACCATGGCCCACATGGCGCGCGCGATCCAACTCCTCGGCCCGGAAGCCAAGGACGTGCGCATCCTTTTTGTCACCGTTGATCCGCATCGCGATACGGGGCCTGTTCTCCGCGCGTACGTCACCGCCTTCAGCCCCGAAGCTCGTGGCATCACGGGGTCACCACAGCAAATCAAAACGCTTGCTAGCCGCTACCACGTGGCATACTCGTATGGCAAGCCGGATCGGGCAGGCAATTACACCGTGACGCACAGCGCAGCGATCTACGTTTTTGATGAAAAAGGACGCGGTCAACTCATTGGAACCGAAGCGACGCCACCGGACCAGATTGCCCACGATCTGAAGCAGATTATCCAGCTCGGGGCCTAAACATGGCGTTAGGGCCCGCACCCATGGAGCAACATCTCGAAGTGGCCACAACGCCCCACCGCGCATTGCGTAAGCGCGCGTGGATGCGCCTGGCCAAGACGCGTTCGCGGCGGTTGTTCCTGCAGTTTGGCCTGCCATGGGGCGGCGCGCTGCTGGTGGGGCTGGTGGCGGTGCTGTATGCGCAGTGGAGCAACGATGCCTACGAGCTCTTCCTGGGCTGGATTGCCGGGCGGCCCTGGCTGGCGTTTCTCATCACGCCCGCCTTCACCGTGCTGGCCGTGTTCCTGACCCGCCGATGGTTCTCCGGCAGCGAGGGCAGCGGCATCCCGCAAGTCATCGCCGCCCTGCACGCCCCACCCGACGACACCCTCATGCACCGCCTCTTCGGCCTGCGCGTCATCGCCGGCAAGCTCGTGGTCTCGCTGCTCGGCTTCCTGGGCGGCATGACCATTGGCCGCGAAGGGCCCACGGTGCACATCGGCGCGGCCATCATGGCCGAGACGCGTCGCTTTTATCCGTATCGCACCCCGCGCCTGGAGCGCCAACTCCTGCTCGCAGGAGCCGCTGCGGGGCTGTCGGCAGCCTTCAACACGCCACTGGCCGGCATCATCTTCGCCATCGAGGAGCTGGCGCGCGACTTCGAGAGCCGCACCAACGGCACCATGATCACCGCCGTGGTCTTCTCCGGCCTGACCTCGCTGGCGCTGGCCGGCAACTACCTGTACTTCGGCCAACTCAACGTGCCGCAGAACTTCCACATCGCCTTCGTCCTGCCGGTCGTGCTCACCGCCATCGCCTGCGGCCTGCTGGGCGCCGCCTTCAACTGGGCGCTGCTGCGATGGGAAGTCTGGATGCCACAGCCCCTGCAGGTCTGGCGCGCGCACAAGCCCCTGCGGTATGCGCTGGTCATCGGACTGGCCATCGCAGCGCTGGGCGTGGGCACCGGGGGCCAGACCTGGGGCAGCGGCTATGACCAGGCCCGGCACCTGCTCGACGGCACCGCGCCCCTCAGCGAAGGCTACGCCATCACCAAATGGGCCGCCATGGTCGTCAGCTACATGGCCGGCATCCCCGGCGGCCTGTTCTCCCCCTCCCTGTCCATCGGTGCCGGACTCGCCCAGTGGATCCACGCCGCCTTCGCCTGGGCGCCCATGCCCGCCCTCATCGCCCTGTGTATGACCGGCTACCTCGCCGCCGTCACCCAGTCCCCCCTCACCGCCTTCGTCATCGTCATGGAAATGACCAACGGCACCGGCATGGTCATCCCCATGATGGCCACCGCCCTCCTCGCCTCACGCATCGCCAACGTCTTCACCCCGCCCCTGTACGAAGCACTCGCCGAAAAAAACTATTTCCCCAAACCCCCGGCCCCGGCCAAGCCCGCTCAGCCCTGAGCTTGCCCCCCACCCCCGCCTGGCCGCGCTGACGAGACGGGCGGTTCCGCTAGGCTCGCAAGGGGCGCATTGCCTGGCATATGCGAGGATTTCGTGGCAGGCCTAGCGGGACCCGCACGCTGCCCAATGACGGCAACGATGCTGCCCCGCGGCGACAAAACATAGCTGTGCTTGAGCCTTGCGGGTCTTGCGCACCCGCAACTTCGCTTCCACTGCACGCTTGATGCCAGGATGAGCGCCGTGGGACTCCCCGTCCTTTGCGCGGAAGGGAGGCCCTAGACCAAGAGCAGGAAGATCCCCCGATGCGGTTGAGAGCCGGTCCTGCTCATCGGGTTGGTTTTCATCATTTTCCTTGTGTGTGGGTATTCACCATGCATTCCGCGCCGCGCGAATCAGCCGAGCGGCACCACAAGCTGCAGGCCAACAAAGCCCGCGCTGCGGCCCATGTTTGGGACTGCAACAAGATTGATGCCGTAGCCCCCTGCGCTGCGCACTTGCACCAGTGCTGCGGCAAGCAATGGCCTGCCTGGCGCGTCGGCGCTGGTGTAGCCGCTGATGACGCCCGCAAGGCCGCCTGCGGCAAGCGTGAAGCCCGCTGGCAGGCTGATGTGAAGCGGCGTGTAGGTGGCTGCGGCGTAAGCGCTGGTGCGGCTGTAGCTGTTTTTGTAGAAGCCTGCGGTTGCTCCCCAGTCGGGGCTGTAACGGTACTCAATGCCGAGGCCGGGGTTGTCCTGGTTCAGAGAGTCCCGCGCCCACTGCCTGGTGGGTAGCTCGTGGTCGAAATATCAAGCGCCCAGCGCGGCGGCGTGGGCGGCAATGGGCAGTGCTGCGGCAAGCGCAGCGGCGACGATGAATTTGGGTTGCATGGTTCAAGCTCCTGTGGTCTTGATCCATTCACCGCGCGGCGAAATTCGCGGTGTGACGGTGGGCAACCGAGCAACCTTGGCTTGCACGTCGGTTGTCCACGGGCATGCAAAAGGCCGCCGCATCGTCACGATGGGGCGGGCTTAATTTGGAGCGGGCTTAGAACGTCTGTTCGTAGCCTGCGGTCATTTCGTTTGAGCGCACGTATTGGTCACCCATGCCGGCGCTCGCGCCTGCCGCAAGCCAGCGTGTGCGCTGGTAAGCAAGGCTGGCACTGCCAGGCAGGCCGAGTGGGTGGGCGTAGCTCACCGCCAGGCTGCCCGCCTGATAAGGCCCTGTGCCGCATGCCCCGCACGCGCCGCCGTCAATGGTCTCGCCGCGCAGGTAGCTTGCGCTCAGAGCCCACGGCGAAGTGCGACCAAGGCGATAGCTGGCTGCAAGGCCCGCAGCAACGTGGGAAGTGGCTGCGCCGCCGATCAGGGCGTCGTGGCCTATTTGCACAGTCGGCATCAGCGCAAGCCCTGGCACGGCGCGGGGGCTGTACACATAAGCCAGCGAAGCGTCGGCTTGCTGCTCAGTTACGCCACCGCCGCGCAAGCGGGTGATGCTTGCGGTTGCGGCAAGCGGAATGCCTGCGGGCGAACCCGTGACGCCCACGCCTGCGGTGATGCCGTACGCGCTGACGTTGTGCAGGCCCAGCCCGTCGATTTGGCCGTAGGTCAAGCCTGCGCCAGCGGATACCTGCGCAGCGTGCGAAGCCGAAGCGAGGGCAAGGGTTGAAGCAATGGCAAGAGCAAGAATCGAGAGTTGCTTTTTCATGATTTGAACCTTTCAATGGTTTGGAAAACGCAGCGCGGGTGCGGCTGCTGTGTGTATTCACCGTGTGGCGCAATGCGCTACACAAGCAAGTGGGCCGCCGTGCCCAAGACCCAGACAAACGGCGAAAAAATCAGGAAAATCTCGGCAACGAGAATCACAAAAAAGATGGCCGCAAGCTTGGTCAAAAGCGAAGCGGCAAGGACTAAAAATGGCGTGTGCATGGTGGAACTCCGTGGATGGTTTGCGCAGCGCTGGTGCGCTGCTGGATGGATTCAGCGCACGGCGAAACACAGCGCGATTAGCTGGGTTGCATGGCAAGCAGTTCCTTGGCGGCGCACCATGCCCAATCCTGGGCAGGGTTGTCTTCCATCGGTTCGGTTTCGCGCAACATGGATTGCGTAGCTTGTGCCGTTGCAATAAGCGCGCGCACGGGTCGAAAGTACGCGCTGGCGGCCCACGGCCTGGGCGCCAGCAATGAGCCGCATGGCGCATAGCGGCTGTAGACCTTGAACAGCATTTCGGTCGAGGTATGTCCCATCTGCCGGGCGATCCACTCCGGGTTCTCGCCGGCCGCCAGCCACAGCGTCGCCGCCGTATGCCGTGATTGGTAAGGTCGCCTGGGATCCAAGCCAAGAAAGCGCAGGATTGGATACCAGACCCGCTTGGTCACGTTGTTGTGGTCGAGTGGCTGGCCTTCGCTATTGCAGAAGACCCAGAGCTTGAGCGGCCCCGTGCGCTGAAATTGCCGCTGCAGGGCGTCGAACACCACTTGGCTCATCTGCACCTCGCGGTTGGACTCAATCGTTTTGGTGGCTTCGTCGGGTTCACCGGCCACGATGGTCTCGCGCACCAGGATCAGCCGGCGGGAAAAGTCCACGTACTTCCACTTCAGTCCGTCGATCTCGCCAGTGCGCAGCCCTGTGAAAAAGCGCACGGTGTAGTAGTCGCGGAAGTCCTCGCGCACGCTCTGGATGAGCGAGCGCACTTCCTCCAGGGTGAAGGGCTGCACATCGCTCTTGGCGATCTTCAGGGGTTTGATGTTGTAGTAGGGCGACGTAAACTTATAGCGGTCGGAGGCTTCGTTCAGGATGGCGTGCATCACATTCATGATGGCGTTGATCCGGCGTGGTGAGAGGGTTTGCTTGGTTCGGCCGGGTACTTTGGCGAGTTTCGACCGAAAGGCAAGAAGTTCTTCGCGCGAGAGGCTTCCGACCTCCCGCTCCTGAAAAGGCGGAGCAAGGTGCACGGCGACGATGTCGGCCACCGTGCGCTGATAGGAGCGGCGCCATTGCACGGCGTTTTCCTGCATCCATTGCTGGGCGAAATCGGCAAACGTGGGGGTGGGTGCGTGGCGTGCTGCGACCGGCTCCACAGAGGCCAAAGCGCGGGCCACTCCTGCTGCCAGCGAAGCCGGAGGCTTGGGTGTTGCCGTCAATGCCCGGCTATTGGGGAAATAGGCCGCGTATTCGAAGCGGCCGAGTTGGATGTCGCGCTCGATGCGTTCGAGTAGGCGCTCGAGCTTCTTGCGGTTGTTGGCCGTGTCGTCGAGAACGGTGTATTCCCTGCACCGACCTCCGTGATAGCGGAAGTCGAGAAAAAGCTTCCCGGTCGCCTGTAGCTTTCGGATGCTACCCATGGCACACACCGCCATTTGCCATCGGGATTTCGAGGGTCGAATTCGATCGCATGTCGCTTTCGATTCGCTCCCAGATGTAAAGGATCTTGCGCCCGCCAAATGGACGGATGTAATGGGTCCCCTCCAGAAGTACAGCATCTTTCAGGCGCTCGCGAATCGTTCGGGCGTCATACTTGATACGCCCTGAGAGTTCGTCCGTTGTTAAATAAGTCAAGCTCATGGTGATCCTCCTGTCTTTACATCGCGAAGTGCGAATGACTACAGTGTAGACAAGTAGCGTGGCATGTCAATGTCTTTTGTGTAGACGCTGTTATGCTTTCGCCACACTTGTGAGAAGAGATCAAATGGACAGACTGCAGATCAATGTGCGATTGCCTCCGGACCTGATGGAGCTGTTGGACAAGAAACGTATTGATCTGCTGCCGGAGATGGGAAAAATCCCGTCGCGCTCGGATGTCGTGCGGCTCGCCTTGGAGGCCTACCTAGAAGCATCAGCTCCTGCGGCTGATGGGCCAAAGCCTTCGGCGAAGCGAAGGTCATCTTGATCGGTTGATCGAACAAGCAGTGGGCTAGAGTCGGGCCAAGTTTGGGCCAACGATGGGCCATGGCCCAAAAAGCAGCGGGCAACAAAAAAGCCAAGCACCGCTAAGTGCTTGGCTTTATTCAAGAAATCTTGGTTGCGGGGGCAAGATTTGAACTTGCGACCTTCGGGTTATGAGCCCGACGAGCTACCAGGCTGCTCCACCCCGCGTCTGGAACCTGTAAGTATACCCTGAATCGGAACTTGGCGCATCTTTTGTCGGGTGATGGTGCGCTTGTCCGGGTGGGATCAGAGGCTGGCTTCTTCACCGGCCTGGGCTGAGCCGCTGTCTTCCAGGGCCTGGAGTTCGGCGGCGGCTTGGGCGGTGCGTTCGGCGTGGTCGAGCACTTCCTTGGCTTTGCGGGCCTGGTGGAAGGCCATGCCGGAGCCTGCGGGAATCAGGCGGCCGACGATGACGTTTTCCTTCAAGCCGCGCAGTTCGTCGCGCTTGCCCATGATGGCGGCTTCGGTCAGCACGCGTGTCGTTTCCTGGAAGGAGGCGGCGGAGATGAAGCTGTCGGTGGACAGGCTGGCCTTGGTGATGCCGAGCAGGATGTTGTTGAAGGTTGCGGGCACCTTGCCTTGCTCGGTGAGCTTGGCGTTGGTTTGCAGCACTTCGGAGCGCTCCACCTGCTCGCCGGTGATGTACTCGCTCTCGCCGGAATCCTTGATCTCGACGCGCCGCAGCATCTGGCGCACGATCACTTCGATGTGCTTGTCGTTGATCTTCACGCCCTGCAGGCGGTAGACGTCTTGCACTTCGTCGACGATGTAGCGCGCCAGGGCTTCGACGCCCAGCAGACGCAGGATGTCTTGCGGCTCGGCCGAGCCGTCGACCACCAGTTCGCCCTTGTTGATGACCTGGCCTTCGTGGACGAGGATGGTCTTCTCCTTGGGCACGAGAAACTCGTGGCTCTGGCCGTCGAGGTCGGTGATGACCAGTCTGACCTTGCCCTTGGTTTCCTTGCCGAAGGACACGGTTCCGGTGATCTCGGCCAGCATGCCGGCGTCCTTGGGCGAGCGCGCCTCGAACAACTCGGCCACGCGCGGCAGACCACCGGTGATGTCACGGGTCTTCTGGCCTTCCATCGGGATGCGCGCCAGCACTTCGCCGGGACCGACGTCCTGGCCGTCGCGCACTTGAATCAGCGCGCCGACCTGGAAGCCCACGGCCACGGCATGCTCGGTGCCGGGAATCTTGACTTCATGGCCTTGTTCGTTGAGCAGCTTGACCTGCGGCCGGATGACCTTGGCCGAGCCGCGGCGCTTGGGATCGATCACCACCAGGGTGGACAGGCCGGTGACCTCGTCCACCTGCTTGGCGACGGTGACGCCTTCTTCAATGTTCTCGAACTTCACGCGCCCGGCGTACTCGGTGATGATGGGGCGGGTGAGTGGATCCCAGTTGGCCAGCGGCGTGCCGGCCTTGATCGCCAAGCCGTCCTTGACGAACAGCAGGGCGCCGTAAGGCACCTTGTGGCGCTCGCGCTCGCGGCCGTAGTCGTCGGTGATCAACACCTCGCCGGAGCGGGAGATGACCACCTGCTCGCCCTTGGAGTTGGTGACGTAGCGCATGGTGGCGGTGAAGCGTGCCGTGCCCGCGCTCTTGGCTTCCACGCTGGAGGCCACGGCGGCACGCGATGCAGCGCCACCGATGTGGAAGGTGCGCATCGTCAGCTGGGTGCCGGGCTCGCCGATGGACTGCGCGGCGATGACGCCAACCGCTTCGCCGGTGTTCACCAGCACGCCACGGCCGAGGTCGCGGCCATAGCACTTGGCGCACATGCCGTAGCGGGTTTCGCAGGTGAGCGGAGTGCGCACCTTGATCTCGTCGATCCCGGCGGCTTCCACCATGTCGAGCAGGTCTTCGTCCAGCATGTCGCCGGCGGGAATGATGACTTCCTGCGTCTCGGGGCTGGTGACGTCGGTGGCGGCAACGCGGCCGAGCACGCGGTCGCGCAGCGACTCGATGACCTCGCCGCCTTCGACCAAGGCACGCATGGCCACGCCGTGGGTGGTGCCGCAGTCCTGCTCGGTGATGACCAGGTCTTGCGTCACGTCCACCAGGCGGCGCGTGAGGTAGCCGGAGTTGGCGGTTTTCAACGCCGTATCGGCCAGGCCCTTGCGCGCGCCGTGGGTGGAGATGAAGTACTGCAGCACGTTCAGGCCTTCACGGAAGTTGGCCGTGATGGGGGTTTCGATGATGGAGCCGTCAGGCTTGGCCATCAGGCCGCGCATGCCGGCGAGCTGGCGAATCTGCGCCGCGGAACCGCGCGCACCGGAGTCGGCCATCATGTAGATGGAATTGAACGACTCCTGGCGGCCTTCCTTGCCGTGGCGGTCGGTCACGGGCTCGGTGGCCAGGCGGTTCATCAGCGCCTTGCCGACTTCGTCGCCGGTGCGGCCCCAGATGTCCACCACCTTGTTGTAGCGCTCGCCCTGGGTCACCAGGCCGGAGGCGTACTGCTGCTCGATTTCCTTGACTTCCTTTTCGGCGTGGGCGATCAGGGCGTGCTTTTCCTGCGGGATCAGCATGTCATCCACGCTGATGGAAATGCCCGCGCGGGTGGCCAGCGCAAAGCCCGACTGCAGCAGCTTGTCGGCGAAGATCACCGTGTCGCGCAGGCCGCAGCGGCGGAACGAGGAGTTGATCAGGCGCGAAATTTCCTTCTTTTTCAGCGCCTTGTTCAGCACGCTGAACGGCAGGCCCTTGGGCAGAATTTCCGACAGCAGCGCACGGCCAGCCGTGGTTTCCACCACCGAGGTCTTGGGCGTCAGGGCCTTGGTGGCCTTGTCGCGCTCGTACTCGGTCAGGCGCACGCTGACGCGGGCCGTGATTTCAAGGTCGCCGGACTGCAGCGCGCGATGAATTTCGCCGATGTCGGCAAACACCATGCCTTCGCCCTTGCCGTTGATGCGCTCGCGGGTGGCGTAATACAGGCCCAGCACCACGTCTTGCGACGGCACGATGGAGGGCTCGCCGTTGGCCGGGAACAGCACGTTGTTGGAGGCCAGCATCAGCGTGCGGGCTTCCATCTGCGCCTCCAGCGACAACGGGACGTGCACGGCCATCTGGTCGCCGTCGAAGTCGGCGTTGAAGGCGGCGCAGACCAGCGGGTGCAACTGAATGGCCTTGCCCTCGATCAGCACCGGCTCGAACGCCTGGATGCCCAGGCGGTGCAGCGTGGGCGCGCGGTTGAGCATCACCGGATGTTCGCGGATGACCTCTTCCAGGATGTCCCAGACGATGGGGGTCTGCGAATCGACTTCCTTCTTCGCCGCCTTGATGGTGGTGGCCACGCCCATGGCTTCCAGGCGGTTGAAGATGAAGGGCTTGAACAGTTCCAGCGCCATCAGCTTGGGCAGGCCGCACTGGTGCAGCTTGAGCGTGGGGCCGACGACAATGACCGAACGGCCGGAGTAGTCGACGCGCTTGCCCAGCAGGTTCTGGCGGAAACGGCCGCCCTTGCCCTTGATCATGTCGGCCAGCGACTTCAGCGGGCGCTTGTTCTGGCCCACCATGGCCTTGCCGCGGCGGCCGTTGTCCAGCAGCGAATCGACCGCTTCCTGCAGCATGCGCTTTTCATTGCGCACGATGATTTCCGGCGCCTTGAGTTCGAGCAGGCGGCGCAGGCGGTTGTTGCGGTTGATGACGCGGCGGTACAGGTCGTTCAAGTCGGAGGTGGCGAAGCGGCCGCCGTCCAGCGGAACCAGCGGGCGCAGGTCCGGCGGCAGCACCGGCAGCACGGTCAGCACCATCCACTCGGGCTTGGAGTTGGTCTTGCGGAACGCGTCCAGCACCTTCAGGCGCTTGGAGTTTTTCTTGACCTTGGTGTCCGAGCCCTGCAGGTCGCCGCGCAACTCGCCGGTTTCCTGCTCCAGGTCCATATGCGCCAGCAGGTCGCGAATGCCCTCGGCGCCCATGAAGGCGACGAACTCGTCACCGAACTCGGTGCGCTTGGCGGTGTACTCGTCCTCCGACAGCACCTGGCGACGCGTCAGCGGGGTCATGCCCGGGTCGGTGACGACATAGGCCTCGAAATACAGCACGCGTTCGATGTCGCGCAGCGGCATGTCGAGAATCATGCCCAGACGCGAGGGCAGGCTCTTCAGGAACCAGATGTGGGCCACCGGCGAGGCCAGCTCGATGTGGCCCATGCGGTCGCGGCGCACCTTGCTCTGCGTGACTTCGACACCGCATTTCTCGCAGATGACGCCGCGATGCTTCAGGCGCTTGTACTTGCCGCACAAGCACTCGTAGTCCTTGATCGGACCGAAGATCTTGGCGCAGAACAGGCCGTCGCGCTCGGGCTTGAAGGTGCGGTAATTGATGGTCTCGGGCTTCTTCACTTCCCCGAACGACCAGGAACGAATCTTTTCCGGCGATGCCAGGCCGATGCTGATGGCATCGAAATGCTCGTCCTTCTGGAACTGCTTGAACAAATCGAGTAAGGCTTTCATGCGAACCTCCAAATCCTGTGTGTCAGTAAGGCTAAGGCGCAAATCAGGGGTGCGATCCCGGGCACGCCGGCCCGGGAGGCGAGTCGATCAGTTGCGCTCAAGTTCGATATCCAGACCCAGCGAGCGGATTTCCTTGATCAACACGTTGAACGACTCGGGCATGCCCGCCTCGATCGAGTGCTCGCCCTTGACGATGCTTTCGTAGACCTTGGTGCGGCCGTTGACGTCGTCGGACTTCACCGTCAGCATTTCCTGCAGCACGTAAGACGCGCCATAGGCTTCCAGCGCCCACACTTCCATCTCGCCGAAACGCTGGCCGCCGAACTGCGCCTTGCCGCCCAGCGGCTGCTGCGTCACCAGCGAGTACGGGCCCGTGGAGCGGGCGTGCATCTTGTCGTCCACCAAGTGGTGCAGCTTGAGCACATGCTTGTAGCCGATGGTGACGGGGCGCTCGAACGCATCGCCCGTGCGGCCGTCGAACAGCATGGCCTGCTTCTTGGAGGCGGTGAGCTTGAGACGCTGCGCCACCTCGTCCGGATAGGCCATCTGCAGCAGTTGGTCGATTTCCTTTTCGGAGGCGCCGTCGAACACCGGGCTGGCGAAAGGCATGCCCTGCTTCAGGTTGTCGGCCAGCTCCAGGATTTCAGCGTCGGACAACTGATCGAGTTGCTCCTGCTTGCCGCTGAAGTTGTAGAGCGAGCCCAGCAGCTTGCGCATCTCGGTGGCCTTGACGTGGCTGCGCAGCATGTCGCCAATGCGGTCGCCCAGGCCATGCGCGGCCCAGCCCAGATGGGTTTCGAGGATCTGGCCGATGTTCATGCGCGAAGGCACACCCAGCGGGTTGAGCACGATGTCCATCGGCGTGCCGTCGGCCATGTAAGGCATGTCTTCCTCGGGCAGGATCTTGGAGACCACGCCCTTGTTGCCGTGACGTCCGGCCATCTTGTCGCCAGGCTGCAGGCGGCGCTTCACGGCGAGGTGCACCTTCACCATTTTCAGCACACCGGAGGGCAGCTCGTCGCCCTGGGTCAGCTTGCGGCGCTTTTCTTCGAACATCTGGTCGAACTCGTGGCGGCGCTTCTCCAGCGAATCCTTGAGCTGCTCGATCTGCTGCGCCACGGCTTCGTCGGCCGGGCGGATGTCGAACCAGTGGTAATGGTCCACTTCCTTCAGATACTCGGCCGTGACCACGGTGCCCTTGGTCAGCTTCTTCGGCCCGCCGGTGGCTGGCTTGCCGATCAGCAGCTTGCCGATACGGTCGAACGTGTCGGCCTCGACGATGCGCATCTGGTCGTTCAGGTCCAGACGGTAGCGTTTGAGTTCGTCGTCGATGATCTGCTGGGCGCGCTTGTCGCGCTGAATGCCTTCGCGGGTGAACACCTGCACGTCGATGACGGTGCCGTACATGCCGGACGGCACGCGCAGCGAGGTGTCCTTCACGTCGGAGGCCTTCTCGCCGAAGATGGCGCGCAGCAGCTTTTCTTCCGGCGTGAGCTGGGTCTCGCCCTTGGGCGTGACCTTGCCGACCAGGGTGTCGCCGGCTTCGACTTCGGCGCCGATGTAGACGATGCCCGACTCATCCAGCCGCGCGAGTTGGCTTTCCGACAGATTGGGAATGTCACGGGTGATTTCTTCCGAGCCCAGCTTGGTGTCGCGGGCGACGGCGTTCAACTCCTCGATGTGGATGGAGGTGTAGCGATCTTCCGCCACGACGCGTTCGGACAGCAGGATCGAGTCCTCGAAGTTGTAGCCGCTCCAGGGCATGAAGGCCACCAGCATGTTCTGGCCCAGGGCGAGTTCACCGAGGTCGGTGGACGCGCCGTCGGCCACCACATCGCCGCGGGCGATGATGTCGCCACGCTTGACGATGGGGCGCTGGTGAATATTGGTGTTCTGGTTGGAGCGCTGGTACTTGATGAGGTTGTAGATGTCCACGCCGACTTCGCCGGCCAGGGTTTCCACATCGTTCACGCGCACCACGATGCGGGCGCTGTCGACATAGTCGACCACGCCGCCGCGCAAGGCGGTGACGGCAGTCCCCGAGTCGACCGCGGTGACGCGCTCGACCCCGGTGCCGACGAAGGGCTTTTCGGGCCGCAGCACCGGCACGGCCTGGCGCTGCATGTTGGCGCCCATCAGCGCGCGGTTGGCGTCGTCGTGCTCCAGGAAGGGCACGAGCGATGCAGCCACCGAGACGATCTGCGCCGGCGACACGTCCATGTACTGCACGCGGCTGGGCGAGACCAGGATGGTTTCGCCGTTTTCACGCGCCGACACCAGCTCGTCGATCAGGCGGCCTTGTTCGTCGATGCCGGCATTGGCCTGGGCAATGACGTACTTGCCTTCCTCGATGGCCGAGAGGTAGTCGATCTGGTCCGTCACCTGGCTGTCGGCCACGCGGCGGTAAGGCGTCTCGATGAAGCCGTATTCGTTGAGCTGCGCGAACAGCGCCAGCGAGTTGATCAGGCCGATGTTCGGGCCTTCCGGCGTCTCGATCGGGCAGACGCGACCATAGTGGGTGGGATGCACGTCGCGCACCTCGAAGCCGGCGCGCTCGCGCGTCAGGCCGCCCGGGCCCAGGGCCGAGACGCGCCGCTTGTGTGTGATTTCCGACAGCGGGTTGGTCTGGTCCATGAACTGCGACAGTTGCGAGGAGCCGAAGAACTCCTTGATCGCCGCCGAAATGGGCTTGGAATTGATGAAGTCGTGCGGCATCAGGTTTTCGGTCTCGGCCTGGCCGAGACGTTCCTTCACCGCGCGCTCGATGCGCGACAGGCCGGCGCGGAACTGGTTCTCCGCCAGCTCGCCGACGCAACGCACGCGACGATTGCCGAGGTGGTCGATGTCGTCCACCTCGCCACGGCCGTTGCGCAACTCCACCAGCATCTTGATGACGGCCATGATGTCGTCATGCGACAGCACCATCTCGCCTTCGATTTCCTCGCGACCGAGGCGGCGGTTGAACTTCATGCGGCCCACGCGCGACAGATCGTACGCGTCGGCGTCGAAGAACAGGCGCTTGAACAGCGACTCGACGGCGTCCTCGGTCGGCGGCTCGCCGGGGCGCATCATGCGGTAGATGGCGACCTTGGCCGCGAGCGGCACGGTGGTCTCGTCGATCCGCAGGGTCTGCGAGATGAACGGGCCGTGGTCGAGGTCGTTGGTGTAAAGGGTTTCGATGCGGCGAATGCCAGCATCGCGAATTTTTTTCAGCACGGCATCGGTCAACTCTTCGTTGGCCAGAGCGATGATTTCGCCGGTGTCTTCCGACACCACATTGCGCGCCAGAACCTTGCCCACGAGGAAGTCTTCCGGCACGGAAATGCGTTGCGTGCCGGTTTCTTCGAGCGTGCGCAAGTGGCGCACGGTCATGCGCTTGTCCTTGGCAACGACCACATTGCCCGACTTGTCGACGATGTCGAAGCGCGCCACTTCACCCTTGAAGTGCTCGGGCACGAATTCCATCATCGCGCCCTGGTCCATCAGGTCGAAATGGTCGAAGCTGAAGAAATGCGCCAGGATCTGCTCGTTGTTCAGGCCCAGGGCCTTGAGCAGAATGGTGACCGGCATCTTGCGGCGGCGGTCGACGCGGAAATAGAGGATGTCTTTCGGGTCGAACTCAAAGTCCAGCCAGGAGCCGCGGTAGGGGATGATGCGGGCGGAAAACAGCAGCTTGCCCGACGAATGGGTCTTGCCCTTGTCATGCTCGAAGAACACGCCCGGCGAACGGTGCAACTGCGAGACGATGACGCGTTCGGTGCCGTTGATGATGAACGAGCCCTTGTCGGTCATGAGCGGGATCTCGCCCATGTACACCTCTTGCTCCTTCACTTCCTTGATCGTGGGCTTGGCCGCTTCGCGGTCCATCACGATCAGGCGCACCTTGGCGCGCAGCGCGCTGGCGTAGGTCAGGCCACGCTGCTGGCACTCGCGCATATCGAACGCCGGGCGTGCCAGGTTGTAGCCCAGGAACTCCATGCGCACGTTCTGGTTGTGCGAGACGATGGGGTAGATCGCCGTGAACGCGGCCTGCAGGCCTTCATCCTTGCGCTTGTCGGACGGAACGTCCTTTTGCAGGAAAGATTCGTACGATTCGAGCTGGGTGGCCAGCAGGAAAGGAATATCAATAACGCCTTGGCGGGTGCCAAAGCTCTTGCGAATCCGCTTCTTTTCGGTGAACGAGTAGGACATGGACGCTCCGCTGCGCAGGACTGAAACCGTTTTGGAATGCACACCACTGCAGGTGCACATTCAAAAACCGATCCGAAAACCACAACCAACCACAACCAACCGCATACAACGACAAACCGCGCCCGTTTGAAGGCGCGAAAGCCCGGAAGGCCAAATCAGCCTTCCGGGCCAGGTCGGTGCCGGGCGAATTACTTCAGTTCCGCCTTGGCGCCAGCTTCCTCAAGCTTCTTCTTCGCGGCTTCGGCGTCAGCCTTGGCCACGCCTTCCTTCACCGCCTTGGGCGCTGCGTCCACCAGGTCCTTGGCTTCCTTCAGGCCCAGGCCCGTCAGTTCGCGCACGGCCTTGATGACGGACACCTTGTTGGCGCCGACTTCCAGCAGCATGACGTTGAATTCCGTCTGCTCTTCAACAACCGCTGCAGCGGCGCCAGCACCCGGGGCGGCAACCGCCATGGATGCGGCGGACACGCCGAACTTCTCTTCGAACGCCTTCACCAGGTCGTTCAGTTCCAGAACCGTCATGCCACCGACGGCGTCCAGAATGTCGTCTTTGCTCAATGCCATTTTGTGTACTCCTGAATTCAATCAATAAAGGTTGGGTAGAACTACGGGTCGTTCCGTGTCGCGAAGGGTCGAAACGTGGATGGCTTCACTGCGCTCAGGCAGCGGCCTCTTCCTCGCGCTTCTTCGCCAGTGCGGCCACCGAGCCGACAAAGCCGGTGAGCGGTGCCTGCATCACGCCCAGCAACTTGGCGAGAAGCTCCTCGCGGCTGGGAATGTTGGCGAGCTGCTTGACGCTGTCGGCATCGAGCAGTTTGCCGTTGGTGGCGCCGCCGCGGATGACCATCTTGTCGTTGGTCTTGGCAAAGTCGTTGATGACTTTGGCCGCCGCAATGGCATCCTCGGAAAACCCGTAGATCAAGGGGCCGGTCATTTCACCGGCAAGCACCTCGAAACCGGTACCTGTCACAGCGCGTCGGGCTAGCGTATTTTTCAGAACTTGCAGATGCACGCCTTTGCTGCGCGCTTGCGCACGCAGCCGGGTCATAGGCTCCACATCGATTCCGCGGTATTCCGCCAGCACCAGAGTTTGCGCCTTGCTCGCAAGCGCCGCGACCTGGGTCACGACGGCTTGTTTTTCAGTGCGATTCAGACTCAAGGTTGACTCCTGAAGAAAATGGCCTGGACACCGAAGTGCCACAAACCGGGTTGCAGCGTCCTCTGGAGCTCAACAACCCGCCTGGCAGGGCCAGACGAGACTGAAGTTCCCAGCGGGTTCGCCATCTGCGTCGGCTTCGAAGCTCGGGTTGCCCCGTTCTTCGTCATTAAGAGATCAAGGCATCTCGCCAACGGTCTTGGATCGCTCGGGTTTGCGCCACGGTTGAAACATTGCAAACCCGACCCACCAAATTTGTTCACGGCAGCGGACCAGCCGCTGCCACTTCATTCCAAATGGCTCAAGCCGTCGCCATGATGCTGGCCGCGTCCACGCGCAGGCCGACGCCCATGGTGGAAGACACCGCGACCTTGCGCAGGTACACGCCCTTGGCCGTTTGTGGGCGCGACTTGTTCAGCGCCTCCACCAAGGCTTGCAGATTGCTCTTCAGCGCATCGGGTTGGAAGGAGGCGCGGCCGATGGTCGAATGCACGATGCCGGCCTTGTCGGCGCGGAACTGCACTTGACCCGCCTTCGCGTTCTTCACGGCGCCAGCCACGTCGGGCGTCACGGTGCCGACCTTCGGGTTGGGCATCAAGCCGCGCGGGCCGAGAATTTGGCCGAGAGCGCCAACGATGCGCATGGCGTCGGGCGAGGCGATGACCACGTCGAAATTCAGATTGCCGGCCTTCACTTGCTCGGCCAGATCTTCAAAGCCGACGATGTCGGCGCCGGCAGCCTTGGCTTCCTCAGCCTTGGCGCCTTGCGCGAACACCGCCACGCGCTTGACCTTGCCGGTTCCGGCGGGCAGCACGACCGAGCCGCGCACGACCTGGTCGGATTTGCGGGCGTCAATGCCCAGGGCCACGGCAACGTCGATGGATTCATCGAACTTGGCCACGGCGCATTCCTTGATCAGGTTCAGCGCGTCGTCCACCGAGTACAGCTTGTTCGCCTCGACTTTGGCGCGCAGTGCCGCATAGCGCTTGGGTAGTTTCTTGGCCATTTACACGCCCTCCACAATCACGCCCATCGAGCGGGCCGTACCCGCGATGGTGCGCACGGCCGCATCCAGATCGGCGGCAGTCAGATCTTTCATCTTGGTCTTGGCAATGTCCTCGAGCTGCGCACGAGAAATCTTGCCAACCTTGTCGGTCAGCGGCTTGGCCGAGCCTTTATCCAACTTGATCGCCTTCTTGATCAACACGCCGGCGGGCGGGGTCTTGATGATGAAGGTGAACGACTTGTCGGCATAAGCCGTGATGACCACGGGCAACGCCAAGCCTGGCTCCACGCCCTGGGTCTGGGCGTTGAACGCCTTGCAGAACTCCATGATGTTGAGACCACGCTGGCCCAGGGCCGGGCCGATGGGCGGTGACGGATTGGCCTTGCCGGCCGGGACTTGCAGCTTGATGAAGCCGACGATTTTCTTCGCCATGCAGTTTCTCCTATCGAGTTCAAACGCCCACGCGAGCAGGCTCCTCGTTCATGCGGCCTCTGCAATTCCGAAATCAATCGGAACCGGGTTCATCGCAGCATGCCGGGCCGCCCGCATGTCGCGTTGTGCCTGGATGCGTTCCCTGTTCGGGCCCAGCTCCAGGTTATAAAAACCATGCGGTCAGAGTTTTTCGACCTGTTGGAATTCAAGCTCCACCGGAGTGGCACGACCAAAGATGGTGACCGAGACGCGCAGCCGCGATTTCTCGTAGTTCACCTCCTCGACATTGCCATTGAAGTCGGTGAATGGGCCTTCTTTGACCCGCACCATCTCGCCGGACTCGAACAGCACCTTGGGGCGCGGCTTTTCCACGCCTTCCTGGATCTGGCTCATGATCTTGCTGACATCGGCTTCGCTGATCGGCGCGGGCCGATTCTTGGCGCCGCCGACGAAGCCCGTCACCTTGCTGGTGTGCTTCACCAGGTGCCAGGTGGCGTCATCCATTTCCATCTCGACGAGCACATAGCCAGGGAAGAATCGGCGTTCGGTAATGGTCTTGCGACCATTTTTCATCTCCACGACTTCTTCGGTCGGCACCAGAATGCGGCCGAATTTCGACTGCATTCCAGCCCGCTCGATGCGCTCGAGCAAATTGCGCTCGACCGCCTTTTCCATGCCTGAATAGGCATGCACGACGTACCACTGCTTGAGGCCGGCAGGCAAGGTTTCAACCATCGACCACTCCGATTAATGTTTCCAACCCAGGATCAGGTCGTAGAAAATCCACTCAAGCGACTTATCGGTGATCCAGAGGAAAAGGGCCATCAGGATGACGAAGCCGAAGACGATCGCCGTCATCTGGATGGCTTCCTTGCGCTCCGGCCAGACGACCTTGCGCACCTCACGAACAGATTCTCGAGTATAGGCAATCAGGGCTTTCCCGGGTTCCGAGAGCAGGAATAACCCGGCTGCCAGCGCCAGTAAAACCACCAGAGCGAGCACGCGCAGCCACAACTCCTGGCTGTGCAAAAGGTAATAGGCCGCAAAAGCGGCCAGAAAAACAACACCTGCCGCCCCCAGCTTGGCCTTGTCGGCCGCGGTGGAGACGGTTTCTACATTCGGATTGGCCATGGTTGACTGGTTGTGCTGAACCCGGTTGTGGCAGGGGCAGAGGGAATCGAACCCCCAACCTTCGGTTTTGGAGACCGACGCTCTGCCAATTGAGCTATGCCCCTGTGGAACCCTTCTGATTGGCCACTGTACTGCTCATCCCAGGACTGGCTTCGATGCAAGCCCGAAGCCAAACCTTGCCTTACTCGATAATTTTCGCCACGACGCCGGCGCCGACGGTGCGGCCGCCCTCGCGAATGGCAAAGCGCAGGCCTTCTTCCATGGCGATCGGGTGGATGAGTTTGACGGTGATGCTCACATTATCGCCCGGCATGACCATTTCCTTGTCCTTGGGCAGTTCGATGGCGCCGGTGACGTCGGTGGTGCGGAAGTAGAACTGCGGGCGGTAGTTGTTGAAGAACGGGGTGTGACGCCCGCCCTCGTCCTTGGAGAGCACGTAGATCTCGGCGGTGAAGTGGGTGTGGGGCTTGACGCTGCCGGGCTTGCACAGCACCTGGCCGCGCTGCACGTCTTCGCGCTTGGTGCCGCGCAGCAGGATGCCCACGTTGTCGCCCGCCTGGCCCTGGTCGAGCAGCTTGCGGAACATTTCCACGCCGGTGCAGGTGGTCTTTTGGGTGGCGGCGATGCCGACGATCTCGATTTCTTCGCCTACCTTGATGATGCCGCGCTCGATGCGCCCGGTCACCACGGTGCCGCGCCCGGAGATGGAGAACACGTCTTCCACGGGCATGAGGAAGGCGCCGTCGACCGCGCGCTCGGGCGTGGGGATGTAGGTGTCCAGGGCGTCGGCCAGGCGCAAGATGGCTTGTTCGCCGAGCTCGCCCTTGTCGCCTTCCAGGGCCAGCTTGGCGGAGCCGTGGATGATGGGGGTGTCGTCGCCGGGGAAGTTGTACTTGGTGAGCAGCTCGCGCACTTCCATCTCGACGAGCTCGAGCAGCTCGGCGTCGTCGACCATGTCGCACTTGTTGAGAAAGACGATGATGTAGGGCACGCCGACCTGGCGCGCCAGCAGGATGTGCTCGCGGGTCTGGGGCATGGGGCCGTCGGCGGCCGACACCACCAGGATGGCGCCGTCCATCTGCGCCGCGCCGGTGATCATGTTCTTGACGTAGTCGGCGTGCCCGGGGCAGTCGACGTGGGCGTAGTGCCGGTTCTTGGTCTCGTACTCGACGTGCGCGGTGTTGATGGTGATGCCGCGCGCCTTCTCCTCCGGCGCCGCGTCGATCTGGTCGTACGCCTTGGCTTCGCCGCCGAACTTGCTCGACAGCACCGTGGTGATGGCCGCCGTCAGCGTGGTCTTGCCGTGGTCCACGTGGCCTATCGTCCCCACGTTCACGTGTGGCTTGGTCCGCTCAAATTTGCTCTTCGCCATGATGAATGCTCCTGAAGACGATAGTGATGGGTTAAAACTGAAACTGAAGACTTGAACTTGAATGTGGTGCCCATGGCGGGAATCGGACCCGCGACCTCTCCCTTACCAAGGGAGTGCTCTACCACTGAGCCACATGGGCGAATGAGGTACTGCCTAAACCGACTGCTGCGCCACTCGAACCGAGGCTGCGAACCGCTCCCGCAGCGTCCAGGGTGGAGCGGGAGACGGGAATCGAACCCGCGCCATCAGCTTGGAAGGCTGAGGTTCTACCATTGAACTACTCCCGCCTCGGCCAACAAACGCACCAATCAACACGCGCCCAACTGAGTTCAATTGCGTCCGATCTGCCAGGCGCCAGGGCTTTCATGTGCACCGTGGCCGACGAACTTCAGCAGGAATCAGCGGTTTCGCTTGGTGGAGGAGGTTGGATTCGAACCAACGTAGGCGTAAGCCAACAGATTTACAGTCTGCCCCCTTTAGCCACTCGGGCACCCCTCCGAGGCGAACCTAAAATTTTCAGGTTGTTCGTAAGATTTGTCAACTGAAATCTGTCGGCAAATCGGTTCAAGCAGGTTCGCGGGTGGCAAAGAAGTTCGCCAGTGCGCGCCCGGGATCAGGCGCTCGCATGAAGGCTTCGCCCACGAGGAAGGCGTGAACTCCGCCGGCGCGCATCCTGGCGGCGTCTGCAGGGGACAGGATGCCGCTCTCCGTGACCACCAGGCGGCCAGCCGGCATGGCGGCAAGCAGTTCGAGCGTGGTTTCCAAGCGGGTTTCGAATGTGCGCAGATTGCGATTGTTCACGCCGATCAGGGGCGTGCGCCGCGACAGGGCGCGGTCGAGTTCGCCGCGGTCGTGCACTTCGACCAGCACGTCGAGGCCGTATGTCAGGGCGCAATCTTCCAGTTCCTGCATTTGCGTGTCGCTCAGCGCAGCGGCGATCAGCAGGATGCAGTCGGCTCCCATGGCCGCCGACTCGGCCACTTGGTAGGCGTCGACGATGAAGTCTTTGCGCAGCACCGGCAAGGTGCAGGCCGCACGCGCCTGCACCAGATATTCGGGCGCGCCCTGAAAGTAGTCACGATCGGTGAGAACCGACAAGCAGGTCGCGCCATGGCTGGCGTAGCTTGCGGCGATGTCGGCAGGAAGGAAATCCGCGCGCAACACGCCTTTGGAGGGGCTGGCCTTTTTCACCTCGGCGATCACGGCAGCTCCGCCCGCTGCCACGCGCGCCTGCATCGCGGCGGCAAATCCGCGCCGCGGCCCCTGGGCGCGGGCCTCGGCCTGCAGCGTGGACAAGGGGCGCGAGACGCGGGCTGCCGCGATTTCGCGAGCCTTGGTCGCCAGGATGCGCTGCAGGATGTCGCTCATGCTGAAGCCGCGCTGGAAGCAGCAACCGATGCAGCGAGTTCGCGCGTGTACGCCACAAAGGCCTCGAGTTTCTCGCGTGCCTGGCCCGTGGCGATGGCCTTGCGCGCCAGTTCCAAGCCGTCGGACAGCGAGGCGGCGAGCCCTGATGCATAGAGCGCGCAGCCGGCGTTGAACAGCACCACATCGCGCACCGGGCCGTCCACATCGTCCAGCGCCAGGCGCATGCGCCCGGCCGATTCTTGCGGGGTCTTCACCTGCAAGTCCTGCAAGGTGCAGCATTTCAGGCCGAAGTCGGAGGGGTGGATGCGGTATTCGAGAATTTGACCGTCCTTGAGCTCGCCGACCATGGTCTCGCCGCACAGCGAGACTTCATCCATGCCATCCAGCCCATGCACCACCAGCACATGCTGGCTGCCCAGGCGCTGCAGCACGCGCACCAGAATGCCGACGAGATCGGGGTGGAACACGCCCAGCAGCTGGTTGGGTGCGCCGGCCGGGTTGGTCAGCGGCCCGAGGATGTTGAACAGGGTGCGCACGCCCAACTCCTTGCGCACCGGCGCGGCGTGCTTCATCGCGGTGTGATGGTTGGGGGCGAACATGAAGCCGATGCCGGTGTCGGCCAGGCACTGCGCCACCTGTTCGGGCCTGAGCTGGATGTTGGCGCCCAAGGCTTCGAGCACATCGGCCGAGCCGCTGGCGGAACTCACGCTGCGCCCGCCGTGCTTGGCCACGCGCGCGCCGGCGGCCGCGGCGACGAACATGCTGGTGGTGGAGATGTTGAAGCTGTGGGCAGCGTCGCCGCCGGTGCCGACGATGTCGACCAGATGGGTGGCGTCGGCCACCGGCACCTTGGTGGCGAACTCGCGCATCACCATGGCCGCGGCGGTGATCTCGCCGATGGTTTCCTTTTTCACGCGCAGGCCGGCGATCAGCCCGGCCATCATGACCGGCGACATTTCCCCGGTCATGATGCGGCGCATGAGCGCCAGCATCTCGTCGTGAAAAATCTCGCGGTGCTCGATCACGCGCACCAGCGCTTCCTGATTGGTGATAGGCATGGGGCAGGCTCCAGATGGCGTTTTTTAGTGCGCGGACGGACGCAGGAAGTTCTGCAGCAGGCGGTGGCCATGCTCGGTTTCGATGGATTCCGGATGGAACTGCACACCTTCGATGGCGTACTGCCGGTGGCGCACGCCCATGATCTCGCCGTCTTCGGTCGTGGCCGTGATCTCCAGGCAGGCGGGCAACGTATCGCGGGCGATCGCCAGCGAGTGGTAGCGCACCACGGTGTAGGGGCTGGGCAGGCCGTCGAACACGCCGCGGCCATCATGCGAGATGGCGCTGGTCTTGCCGTGCATGATGGTCTGCGCGCGGACCACCTGTCCGCCGAAAGCCGCGCCAATGGCCTGGTGCCCCAGACAGACGCCGAGGATGGGAAGCCGCCCGGCAAAGTGCTGCAGCACCGCCACGCTCACGCCCGCCTCGGCCGGGGAGCAGGGGCCTGGGGAGATGACGATGCGCTCGGGCGCCAGCGCCGCGATCTCGGCCAGGGTGAGTTCGTCGTTGCGAATGGTGCGTACGTCCTGGCCGAGTTCGCCGAAGTACTGCACCAGGTTGAAGGTGAAACTGTCGTAGTTGTCGATCATCAGCAGCATGTCTGGGATCCTGTGGGATGTTTGCGAACGGTCCATTCCGCCTCGGGTTCAACGCCGAGGCCCGCGAGGTGCGAGCGTCAGGCGTGGGCGGGAATCTTGCGAGCGCCACGCAGGCGCAGGGGGTATCAGGCGCCTGGCTTGCGCCAATGCCGACGCTGGACGCGTGGGAAAAGGCTGGAGGACGACAGGGAGATCATGGGCACATTATCGCCGCTCGGCCCGCGGCCCGCGTGTCTGTCTGCCGGGCAGCGGCCTGGGTCGGCGGCAGCCCGAACTCAGGCCGCGGCTTCCAGGTCTTGCACCTGGCGGATGTACTCCGCCATGGCTTGCGCCGAGTCCTGGCCACGCCTGGCCGCCCAGGCGTCCCACTTGGCGCGGGCGACAAAATCCATCGCGCCGGGACGCTCGCCTTGCGCGTCGCCCGAGGACGCCTGCTTGTACAGGGCGTAAAGCCGCAGCAGCGTGGCAGGGTCGGGGCGCTGGCTCAAGGATTTGGAGCGGGAGACGGCGTCGAGGAAATCGGCTTGCAGCTTGGGGTCCATCCTGGTGTCCATGGGGCGCGCAAAAAAGTCTGGGTCGTACGGGCTGCGGCGTGGCGACTGGCGCAGCGAACCGCTGCAGCCTGGCCTGCCGCTGCACGATGCCGCGGTGGCACGCTCAGCCCTCGCTGCGTATCCCGGCGTGCACCTGGCCGGCCGGCACATGCAGCGAGGCGGACTGCACGTGGCCGGTCTGGTCGTCGAAGAAAAAGTCGGGTTGGAATTCGCGCAGGAAGGGGCCCTTGTCGAGGCCGCCGAGGAACATGGCTTCATCGACCGCGATGTTCCAGTGCATCAGCGTGCGGATGGCACGCTCATGCGCCGGCGCGCTGCGGGCGGTGACCAGGGCGGTGCGCAGGCGCATGGCGACGGCGCCCGTGCTGGCCGCGCTTTGCAGCCGGTGCAAGGCTTCGAGCAGGGGTTTGAACGGGCCGGGCGGCAGCGGCAGCGCCGCCTTGCTGGCTTCGTGCTGCTGGAACGCGGGCAGGCCTTGCGCCTGGAACACGCGCTCGGCTTCATCGGAGAACAACACGGCGTCGCCGTCGAAGGCGATGCGCACCTCGGTCGGGTGCGCCTCCGAGGCGTGGGCGGATTGCGGGTAGACCTGCGCCGCAGCGAAGCCTGCAGCCAGCGCCGCGCGCACGTCGTCGGTGTTGGTGGACAGGAACAGGTTGGCCTGCAGCGCGTGCAGATAGTGGTAGGGCGGACGGCCGCGGGTGAACACGCCGCGGTCGATGGGCGTGGCATGATGCCGCGCCGAGCGGAACACGCGCAGCCCCGACACCGGGTCGTTGCGCGACAGCAGCACCACTTCCACCCGATCGCGCTCGGCGTCGCTGGTGTTGAACGCGAGCAGCTTGCGCACCAGCTGGAATGCCACGCCGGGTTGGGCCGGGCGCTCGATGCGGTCGAGTTGCAGGCGCATATAGGCCGCATCGTCGGATTCTTCGAAGATGCGGTTCTCCTCCTCGAAATCGAACAGGGCACGCGAGGAGATGGCCACCACCAGACGGTCTTGCAGCGTCGAACTCATGATGCAAGGGTAGCCGACAACTGCCACCGCACGAGTTGTCCGGCCGACATGGGCCTGGCGTGGAAATAGCCCTGGATGAACTCGACCCCCGCATCCGTGAGGCTCAAGCGCACCTGGATCATCCCCTCGCGTCCTCGCGGAAGGCATGTTTGAAGGCGTTGCTGACGGCCTCGCTGGTCAGCAATCCACAGGGGATGGCTGTTTTGAGGTCCAGTGTCACGGGCTGGACTTCGGACGATACCTTGATGCGTTCATGCCCCAGGGTTTGGCGCAGTTCGGCGAGCAGCAATGTGAGAGCCAAGCCGGAGGCCGGGACGATTTGTGGTGTGAGGTTGCGCTGGGCACGCTCGAACGCCCGCAGCGAGGCAAAGCTCAAGGCCCAGCGGCGGCCGGAAAAATCCAGCGTCAGCGTTTCCTGGAACGCGCTATCCCCCGGGCTTGCGGACCGCTGTAGAGCATCCCGCCACCGTGGGCGCCGAGGTCGTGAATGCGCAGCGTGAAATCCGTGCCCAGTCCCTGCCCGCTGGGCAGGTTTGTCGATCAAGTCCTGCGCACGCACCGGCATATACACCCAGCCCCGCAGGGCGGCACCTCGCTCGGCTGGGGTGGCACGCGGCTGGATATGGTGAAACACGGGCATAGAGAGCAGGAAGCCGGACCGGGCCGTGGTGCGCGGTTGCCCGGGCTGTTCGGGCTTCGTAGGTGGGTCCGGGGGCGTTGTGTTGAGATTCTTGGGCTGATCCCGCACCAGTCCAACCATGCCGCTGAGGGCGGCTTGCCTGCTGTCACGGGCCGATTGCATGGCGGTCCACCGCACTGGGTTGGAAGACATGTCGTAGCCGATGGCGCGTTTGTCGGCGGCGTTCAGCGGTTCAAGATGAAGAAAGAATGGCGGAGACATGGGAGCTGGAACTGGCGGGCCGAATGTGGAAATCGGTCACACCCTCAGCAACCATGCGCTGCTGCAAGGAGGCAATGTCCGAGCGAGGCTTCCGGGTGCCGCAGCCTGACCCGGAGCGCAAGAGGCGCCGCCCATCGCCGCACACGCGAGGAAGCGCGCGAGTCGGCGGATGGATGCCGCTCTCGGCGGGCGGGGTGGACATATGGAGTTGCGGACGTCAGAGCCGGATGCAGCCCCGCCCAATGTAACCAAACATCGCATCCAGATCCAAGAATGCAAACGCTGCTTGACAAGTTCCAAGCATGGCAGTTGCCGATGCCGTCAACTGGCGATGACCGGATTGCCCAGCCGGAGGCTACTTCACCAGATTATTGAGTTGGATGATGGGCAGCATCACCGCCAGGACGATGATGAGCACCAGCACCCCCATGCCCAGAATGAGCAGCGGCTCGAGGATGGTGACGAGGGTGAAGGCCCGGCGCTGCACTTCCTGGCCATGCTGGTCGGCGGCGCGCTCCAGCATCTGTGGCAAGGTGCCGGTTTGTTCGCCCAGGCGGATGAAGGTGATGAGCACGGGCGGGAAGCGCTTGTGCAGCCCGAGCGCGGCCGACAGCGTCGAGCCCTCGCGCACCAGCGCCAAGGCTTCCTGCGCGTCGGCCTTGAGCACGGTGTTCGCCAGGGTGTCGATGGCGGCCTGCAGCGCACGCAGGATGGGCACGCCGGCGGCGGTGAGAATGGCCAGCGTGGAGGCGAAGCGGGCGGTGTTCAGACCCCGCACCAATCGCCCCAGCAGCGGACTGCGCAGCAGCGCACCGTCCAGCGCGGCGCGTGGCCCCGACAATTGCAGCGCCTGCCGCGCCAGCACGCCGCCCACCACCAGCACCCCGATGATGGCCCAGCCCCAGTGGCGCAGGAAGTGGCTCAAGGCAATGAGGCCGATGGTGAGGATGGGCAGTTTTTGATGCGCGCCCTGGAAGACGCCCACCACCTGCGGCACGACATAGGTGAGCAGCAGCGTCACCACGGCGATGGCCACCAGCACGACGATGGCCGGATAGGCCATGGCCTGAATCAGCTTGCCGCGCAACTGCTGCGCGTTTTCGAGATAGTCGGCCAGGCTTTCCAGCACCAGGCCGAGATTGCCGCTGTCCTCGCCGGCCGCCACCAGGGCGCGGTAGATGGACGAGAACTCGCGCGGACGCTGCGACAGCGCCGCGGCCAGGCTGTGGCCGCCTGCGACTTCGCTCTTGATGGCCGAGAGCATGTGGCCGACCTCGGCGCGGTCAGCGTCGTCGGCCAGCGCCGCCAGGGCCCGCTCCAGCGGCAGGCCCGACACCAGCAGGCCCGCAATCTGGCGCGTGAGCAAGGCGAGTTGCTGGGTGTTGAGCAGGCGCCGCCTGAAACGCCGCACCTCGCCCGGCGCGGCCTCGGCGACGATGGCGTCGACCTCCAGCGGAATGAGCCCGCGCGCCCGCAACATGCCGCGCGCGCCCCGCGCACTGTCGGCCTCCAGCACCCCGCGCTGCTCGGTGGCGGCGGAGTCGAGAGCGACGAAGCGGTAGGCGGGCATGAAAGCGTGCAGACCTCAGGCTGCGACTTGCTCGAAACTGAAATGCGGGATGTCGGCGCGTTCGCGCGCGTGTTCAAGGGTGAGTGCGCACATTTGCGCTTGCGCGTCGTATTCAACCAGCGTGTCTTCATCCAGGTCACGCGTTTCGACAACCTGGCTGTCATCGCGCATGGTGATGTAGGGCGTGTCGGTGTCAGCAAAGTGGCGAATTTTCACGTCTTGAATCCTCGGTCGAAAAAGGCATTGTGAACAGTCGATCCAGCTTCCAGCAGCACCACGCGCAGAACACGCCCATCTGCTTGAGGGACGGGCGCCCAAAGCCGAATTCTCCCGTCGCTTTGCACTTCACGCCGGACAGGCGCCGCAAGGACCTGTTCGATCCACGCCAAGTCGATGGCCTGGCGATCGGCGCGTTCTCGCGTGGCATGGGGAGATGCGCCGTGGTTTGCATGCTGTCCGTGTCAGGCGCTATTCCCGCGTCACCCGCATCAGCTCGGCCATCGAGGTCTCGCCAGTCAGCACCCAGGGCATGCCGTCGTCGCGCATGGTGTGCATGCCGGCGGCGGTGGCCAGGCGGCGCAATTCGGCTTCGCTGGCGCGCTCGTGCACGGCGGCGCGGATGGCGTCGTTGGCGGTGAGCAGTTCGAACACGCCGGTGCGGCCGCTGTAGCCGGTGTGGTTGCAGATCGGGCAGCCCACGGCTTCCAAGCCCGGACCGTCGACGGCGGGTTTTTTGCACGCCTGGCACAGCTTGCGCACCAGGCGTTGCGCCAGCACGCCGAGCAGCGAGGAGGCGAGCAGGAAGGGTTCGACCCCCATGTCGATGAGGCGTGTCACGGCCGATGGCGAGTCGTTGGTGTGCAGCGTGGCCAGCACGAGGTGGCCGGTGAGCGAGGCCTGGATGGCGATCTGCGCGGTTTCGAAATCGCGGATTTCGCCGATCATCACCACGTCCGGGTCTTGCCGCAGGATAGCGCGCAGGGCGCGGGCGAAGGTCAGGTCGATGCGCGGATTCACCTGCGTCTGGCCGATGCCGTGCAGATCGTATTCCACCGGGTCTTCCACCGTCATGATGTTGGTGGTGGTGGCGTCCAGCCGCGCCAGCGTGGAATACAGGGTGGTGGTCTTGCCGCTGCCGGTCGGGCCGGTGACGAGGATCAGGCCATGCGGGTGGTGCACCAGCGCGTCGAACTGCTGCAGCATCGTGGGCGACATGCCCACGGCGCGCAGGTCGAGCTTGGCCGCGGATTTGTCGAGCAGGCGCATGACGGCGCGCTCGCCATGGGCGCAGGGCAAGGTGGACACGCGCACGTCCAGCGCGCGGCCGCCGATGCGCAGCGAAATGCGCCCGTCCTGCGGCAGGCGCTTTTCGGCGATGTCGAGCTGGGCCAGGATTTTCACCCGCGAAATGAGCGCGCCGTGCAGCGCCTTGTTCGGCCGCACGACGTCGCGCAGCGCGCCGTCGACGCGAAAGCGCACCACCGAGGACAGCTCGTAGGGCTCGATGTGGATGTCGCTGGCGCCGTCGCGCGCGGCCTGGGTGAACAGCACGTTGAGCATGCGGATGATGGGGGCGTCGTCGGCCGCTTCCAGCAGGTCCTCCACCGCCGGCAGGTCTTGCATCAGGCGGGAAAGATCGACATCGCCCTCGACCTCGCTCACCACTTCGGCGGCACTGCCGTCGCGTGCGGCGTACGCGGTGCCGATGCGCTGCTGCAGCTCGGTTGCCGTCACCCGCTGCAAGGTTTGCACCGCATGCGTGCGCTGCACCTCGGCCAGGCCGGCGGCGCGCGTGGTTTCGCTCACCCAGAGTTTGAGCAGCGCGCCGTCCTGCTCGGCCAGCAGGGACTGGTCGCGGCAGAAGGCGTAAGGCAGCGGGTAGCGCAGCGACATCGCAGCGGCCTCAAGGCTTGGGCTTGGCCGGGGTGGCTGCCGCCGGTGTGACGGTTGACACGGCGGTGTTGTCCAGCAGCACCAGCAGACGTCGGCCCTGGATTTCGGTCTTGTAGCTGGTGACCTTGCGCAGGCTCAGCACCACGCGCGAGCGGCCTTGCGCTTCCATCACGTTCGCGTTGCGCAGATTGCCCTGCTCGAAGCTCACCACATTGCGCCCCAGGCCGGAGACGACACCGGGAAAGTCGAGCACGATGCTCGGCGGCTGCTCCATGGTGAACCCGGGCGGCGCGTTCAGCAGCGGCTGGGCGAACTCCAGTTGCACGACCGTCTGGCTGCCGTGCTGGCTGGCCTGCACGCCCTGCAGCACATTGCCCTGCTGCTCCACGTTCGGCGATGGGCTGGGCACAGGCGGCGCTGGCGCAAGCGTCGTCGCGGCGCTGGCCGCCGGGCCGCTGCCCGCCGGTGCGGCAGGCGCCGTGTTGGGTGGCGTGATGGTCGGCAGGATCGGGCCCGGGAGATTCGGCATGCCGAACTGCGAGGGCAACTGGCTATTGCTCTGCAAGTTCTGCATGTGGTCGTAGCGGCGCTGGCTGATGCTGCTGCCCTCGCTCTCGGTGCGCACGATGATGGGTCGCAGGAACACCATCAGGTCGGTCTTGGTCATCGTGCGCGAGTTCGAGCGGAACAGCGCGCCGATGCCGGGAATGTCGCCCAGACCGGGGATCTTGCTGTTGTTCTCGCTGACGTTGTCCTGCATCAGGCCGCCGAGCACGATGGTCTGACCGTCGTTCACCAGCACGGCGGTCTGGATCGAGCGCTTGTTGGTGATGATGCCGGCCGAGTTGCTGGTGCTGGCGATGCTCGACACCTCCTGGTACACGTCCATCTTGATGGTGTTGCCGGCGGTGATCTGCGGCCGCACCTTGAGCGTCAGGCCCACGTCCTTGCGCTCCACCGTCTGGAACGGCGTCACCGTCGCGGTGGAGCCGGTCTGCGCGTACTGGCCGGTGATGAAGGGCACGTTCTGGCCGACGACGATCTTGGCGTCTTCGTTGTCAAGGGTCATCAAATTCGGCGCCGAAAGGATGTTGGCGCCGTCGTGGGTCTGCAGGAAATTGGCCAGCAGACCCAGCGTGGCCAGACCGGCGACGTTGTGCAGCAGGCCGATGTTCAGACCGTTGGGGATGGACAGCGCGCCACTGGCGATGGCCTGGCCCGCAGCCGTGCCGCCGGCCGAGATGCCCGCTTGCAGATTGATGATGTTGCTGCCGCCGGTGCCGAAATTGCTGCCGCCGTAAATGGCGTTCTGGTTGCCCGCGCTGCCGGCGATCGCCTGCCACTGGATGCCGAGTTGCGCCGCCTTGTTGGCGTCCACCTCGGCGATCAGCGCCTCCACATACACCTGGGCGCGGCGCACGTCGAGCTGCTGGATGACGCCGCGCAACTGCTGGTAGACCGGCTGCGGAGCATTGATGATGAGCGCGTTCAGCGCCGTGTCGGCGTACACCGAGCCGCCCTCGGGCAGGGCGATGGCCTCGCTGCCGGCGCGTGGCGCGAAATCCGGCGCCTGGCCCAGGCCGGGGCTGGTGGCGCCATTGCTGAAGCTGCTGGTGCTGTTCATGCCCTGCTGCGTGTTCGCCGTATTGCCTTGGGCGATGGGCCGGGCATTGCGTCCGTTCTGCCCGGTGCTGGTGCCCAGGCCGTTATTGGCCAGCACGCCGCGCAGGGTGCGCGCCAGATCGGCAGCGTTGGCGTTGTGCAGATAGACGACGTGAATGTTGTCGGTGTCGTCCGGGCGGTCGAGCTTGGCGATCATCTGCTCGATCTGCACCAGTTGCGCCCCGTTGGCGGCGCGAATGATGAGGGCGTTGCTGCTGCTTTCCGGCAGCACCACGGCGCGCATGC
The DNA here is from genome assembly GCF_900089495.1 of Thiomonas sp. X19. NCBI lineage: Bacteria > Pseudomonadati > Pseudomonadota > Betaproteobacteria > Burkholderiales > Thiomonas > Thiomonas sp. X19. The sequence goes on from NZ_LT605203.1 coordinate 4,359,968, forward strand.
CGTTGGCCCCGGTGACGGCGGCTGCCGGAGCGCCGGGCGCGCCCGGCGACGCGGCTGCCTGCATGTCGATGAGTTTTTGCAGCGTCGCCGCCAGTTCGGCGGCCACCGCGTACTTCAGCGGCACCACGTCCACCTCGCTGCCGGTGGGCACGTCCAGCCCGGCGATGATGCGGGCGAGGCGCTTGAGGTTGTCGGCGTAATCGGTGATGACGAGGGCATTGCTGCCGGGATCGACATTGATGGTGTTGTTCGGCGAAATCAGTGGACGCAGCACCGGCAGCAGATTGCTCGCCGCCTGGTTGCGCAACTGGAAGATTTGCGTCACCACCTGATCGCCCTTGCCTGGAATCGCGGTCAGGCGGTTGCCCACACCCACCGGCGTGGTCTGCAGCCGCGCGTCGGCCTCGGGCACGACCTTGAACACGTCGTCATGCTCCACCACCGCGTAGCCCGCCAGACGCAGTTGCGTCAGCAGCGCCAGGTACACCTGCTGCGGCGGCACGGGTTTCTCGAACTGCAGCGTGATCTGCCCCTTCACCCGTGGGTCGACAATGAAGTTGCGCCCGGTGGCCGCAGCCACCGCCTGCACCGCGCTGGCAATTTCGGCATTCACCAGATTGATGGTCATGGGCGCGTTCGGCCGGGGGCGCGAACCGCCCTCGCCCGGTGCCGCCCAGGCCGGAGGCGGCAGCAAGCCGACCAGGGCCAAGCCCAGCAGCAGCGCGGCCGGCACACGGCGCGCCCTGCCGGACGGTCGTCGCTCCGGTTGTGATGCTCGAGTTGCGGCGCGCGGCTCACTCATATCGGGTTGGTCTCAAGAATCCAGGTTGATGCGGGTTGACGGGTCGATCCCGAAGTCTTCGCTTCACAGACTGATGCGCACATGGTCGCCTTCGCGTTGGCCCAGCAGACTGAGCAGATTCGCCAGGGCCTGCTCCTGCCCCGCGCCCGCCCTCGCCGTGCCGTCGAACTGCAAACGCTGTCCGTTCCAGACCCCGTGGCCCGCCAGGATCAAGGGTCCGGAGCGCGTGGACAGGTCGATGCCAGCATTTGCGCCATCGCCATGGATGCGCAGGATATAGCTTCCCAGCGGTGCCACGGTGCTCAGTCGCGAGCTCATGTCGGCGGCATCCACGCGAATCTCCCCGTTCAAACGCAACCTGCCTGCAGCCGATTCTAGGCTGGCATGGCGCAACGACAAGCCGATGCGCCCCTGCAAGGCCAGTGTGTTCCACGGCGTACCCAGCCCCTCGAGCAAGTCCGCAGGCAGCTGCGCCTGCCAGGCTTGAGTGCCCCCAGAAGTCCGCGAGCGGACTCCACCCAAGGGAGTCGAGGCAACTCGGGAGCGGTCCTTCGTTTCCTCGAAGGCTTGCGCGGCAGGTGTCGCCGCATCCCGCGCGGAGGCGGCAAGCTGCCGCAGGCTCCAGCCGCCGACCCCCAGCTGTGCCCGCAGCCGCAGCGGTGCTGCGGCGAGTTCCGGCCAGCGCAACACCAACTCCACCTGGCCATGCCAGATGCCGCCCAAGCCGATACGCCAGTGCAAGCGCCCTGGAGCCAGCGCCGCACCCCGGCTTTGCGCCCCGCCGGCCAGCACCACCTGCGCCGAGCCGTCGCGCCAGGTGCCCTGCGCCTGCGCCAGCAGCACATGCTGCTGGCTGGCACGGGCAACGGACGCAGCCAGCCAACTGGCCGGCGCAAACAGCACGAAGGCGAGCAGCAGGCCGAGCAGCCCTGCCAGCCAGAGTGGCCAGCGGGCACCGGGAGCGGGGTTGGGGCGACGGGCCATGGGGTGCGGGTTGATGCGTGCCGTGGGCATCTCAGAAGGTCAGAGAAGGAGAAGGCGTGATGGGCGCTGGCTGGGCATGCTGGCGTCGGTGGAGCAGGGCCGTGGCGCGGATCGGAGTCGCAACGTCGGGATGGGCATGTGGCGTGGGGGGAAGCGCAAGGAAGCGGCGCTCTGCGGGCTGGCGGCGGCGTCATCGCAGCCCGAACGGGCCGACGGCGCCATGCAGCGTCACGGGCTCGAGTTGCCCGAACCTTGTTGCTGCGCCAGTTGGATGCGCCCAGCTAGCAGTCCATCGGCGCCGCGCACGAGTTGCGCCTGCGACACTGAAGAACCCCAGTCGCGGCGGGCGGCCTGTGCCAGTCCCAGCAGGGTTTGCGGCTTCAGGCGCTTCACGTCCAGCGTGATGCTGCCGGGCAGCACCGTGATCTGCGCCTCGGCCTGGGCGTCGTGCGCATGCAGCCAGTCGCCCACGGCGCTGCGCAAATCGCTGGTCGTGGCCGCAACCGCAGGGGCAGCAGCCAGTCGCGCCAACTCCTGCGCCTGCTCTTGCGCGGTGCGCAAGGTGGTTTGCAGTTGCGCGATTTCCGCAGGCGCCGTGTGCAAGGTGTGCAATGCCGGGCGCAGCAACGCCAGCCACATCAGGGCCACGCCCACCACCGTGGCGGCCACGCTCACCAGGCGCCGTTCGCGCTGCGACAGGCCCGCCCAGCGGGCCTGCAAGGCCATCACCACGCTGGGCAACATGGAGGGACGCTCGGGAGCGGTGGCCATCAGCTCGTCACTCCGCTGCCGATGTTGCCACTGACGGCGCCGCCCGGCGCCCCGCTTGTTGCGTCGCCCGTCGCGCCACCCGCCACGCCAACGCTGAGCTTGCCGCCCTCGGCCTTGCAAGGCAGTTGTAGCAGGCCGCAACGAGCTTGCGCGGCAGCGGCTTGGGCGCTGCCCAGGTCGAGCTGGAGCTGACCCGGGGTGTAATCGAGTTTGCCGATGGTGGTTTTCTCCGGCAGCACCCGCGCCGCCGCGCCCATCAGCGCTTCCACGCTGGTGCTGGTGGGCTTGCCGGCGCGGGTGCGGGCGTTGTCGAGCGCGCGCTGCATTTGCAGCCGGGCATCGAGCACCGCGGGTGTGCCCGGCAGGGCCTCGCTCACCACGGTTTGCACCTGCGTCTGCAGCCGGTTGCGGGTGCTGCGCAGCTTCATCGCCACCAGGTTGATGCCGACGATCTGCACCAGCAGCAGCACGCCGACGAGCATGGCCACGCGGCGCCAGGCCGGGGCGCGCAACTGTTTGGCCAGCCCGGCGATGCCGCGTTGCATCGCCGCTTGCGGCGCCAGTTCGAACTGGCGCAAATTCCAGCCCGACTGCGTGGCGCGCGCCAGCAGGGCTGCATGGGTGATGGGCGTGATTTCGGCGTTGGTGCCGAACCAGCGTGTGGCCAGATCCTGCAAGTCCGGGTCGACCAACACGCGCGTGGGCCGCGCGGTGAGCAATTCCGGCGCGGGCGAGTCCTCGTGCGCGGAGTCTGCAGGTGTCGCGCCGGCGGTTGCACCAGTCGGCAGATGCAGCCAGGCGGCTTCGCCATCGGCGTCGCGCCAGAGCAGGCGCAGTCCGCCGGGCATGGCGCTGAGCCACGCTTCTGCAGGGGCCAACAACGCCGGCTCGGGCACCACGGCGACGGGTTCGCGCCCGGCCTGGGCCAGGGTTTGCAAGGCCGCGGCCAGCGGCGCGCGCTCGCAGGCGCAGGCCAGGCGCACACTGCCGTCGGCCTCGCGTGGGCCGGCGGCGAGATGCACGCCGGCCGTGTCGTGCAGCAGGCGCTCTTCCAGCGCCCCGGCCAAGGCGGCTTGCAGTCGCTGGGGTGGCATCGCCGGGAGGTTCAGCGCCAGCAGGGTGAGCTGCTCGGCGGGCAGCACCGCCACCACGCGCTGTGCCCGCGGCAGCAACGCGGGCTGGGCATGACCGTTGTCGGTCGCCTGTCCGCCGGCGTTCAGCAAGGTGTAGTCCAGCGCGGTGGATTTGCCACCGACGCCGGCAGAGCTGCCTGAATGCAAGCGAACGATGAGCGTGCTCATGCGGAGGGCTTTGCGCCGGGCGTGTCGAGGAGGGCTCTCATACCGAACGATTGTAGGGATGCGGGTGCCGTCAGGACGCCGGCGCCGGGGCCGCCGCAAGCCAGGGCGGCACGCGCTGCATGCGCAGCACCAGGGTGATGAGGCCGACGCGCTGGATGAGCGCACGCTCGGCGTACTCGAAGTGGCCGATACGCACCCGCGCGGTGGCGTCGAAAAAGCCACTGGACACGCTCACCAGTGCGGGGTTGATGTCCGGGTGGGCCTGTTGGCCCAAGGCCGTGGTGATGTCGCCGGTATTGCGGAAATAGTTCTGCTTGCGCGACTGCACCAGGCGCGCGGCGGCATCGGCCGAGATGTTCAGCACCGCCGCCAACACGTTGGCGCCAGCCGTGTTGGCGTTCACCGGCGTTGGCGTGGGCAGCAGGGTGACATCGGCAAGCAGCGCCGGCAGCGCCTGGGCCACGGCGGGCGACAAGCGCGCCAGGTCCTGCAACTGCTGTACCGGCAGCGAGCTGGCTTGTCCGGCGTTGGTGCCAAGCGCAGGCTGTGATGCTGCGCTGCCCGGCGCGGCGGCTGTTGCGGCCGTGGCGAGTAGCGCCGCGGCCACGCCATTGGCCAGGGTTTGCGCCACGTCCTCGCTCACGCCGAGGGTGGCGCACAGGCGCTGCAGCACGGCCAGGGCGTTCGGGTCGATGCGCCCACCGGGGGCCAGATCGGCCAGATTGAAGCGGCTTTGCGCGTCGGTGATGTGGCCTTCCAGCCAGGCATCGGGCAGGCTGCCGACGCTTTGCCCGCGTGCGGCGAGAAACGTGGACAGGCGCGATTCGGCCAGCGGCACGGCCCATGGCTCGCTCAGCGTGTCCACGCTGGAATTGCGCGCATCCTCGCGCAGGATGAGCCGCGCCCAATCCACCGTGCCGCGCAGGATCCAGCGCGCCTGGGTCGCCTGCTTGGCCGTCTGCTCGCGGCTGATGGCGCCCCATTGCCGCCAGAACATGCCCGACACCATCACCGCGGCCAGCGCGGCAATCAGCAGCGCGGTGATCAGCGCCGCGCCGCGGGTACGCGCCGCGGGCGGCATGGGTTGCGCCATGCTCTTGCGCGGTTGCATGTTCACTGCCGGTTCTCCAGCAGGAATTCGCGCATGATGGTGCCCTGCAAATCGGGCGCGGCGCTTTGCAGCGTGAGGCGCAAGGCGGCGGGGGTGCGCAGCGACGCGAACGCCGGGTTGCTGCCGGCAGCGCTGTTGGCCGAGGTGTAGGGGTTGGACCAGCTGCCGCTTTGCTGCAGGATGCCGATGCCGGCGTAGCGGTACACCAGCACGCGCATGTCGGTGATGTCGGGCAAGGCTTCGATGGCGGTGCCCTGCGGGCTTTGCATCGCCGCCAGCAGCGCGCCGCGCGAGGCGGTCGGGGCGCTGGCCCAGCGCATCCAGCGGCTGCCACGCAGACCCCAGCGCGCCACTTGCAGCCAACCCGCGTCGGGCGGCAGGCTGGCGCCAGGCCAGGCGCGCATGTCTTCGCCCATGGCTTGCGGTGCGCGCCGCACGATGAGCAGGTCGCCATTGCCGGCCAGGCTCACCGCCGGCAGGGCTGCGCCCTCGTCGGCGGCGGCGGCGAGGTCGTCGGCCATTTGGCGCATCGTCAGCGACAGGCGTTCGGCCGCGTGCATGCGGGTGCGCGCGGTGTCGCGTCCCTGCGCCACGCTGTCCAGCCCGCGCCAGCCCAGGCCCGCCATCACCGCCATGATGAGTGCGGCCACCAGCAGCTCGATCAAGGTGAAGCCGGCGTTGCGGCGCGGGGCGGTGCGAGGCGGGTGGCGCATCACAAATTGCCGATGATGGTGACCACGTTCCAAGCCGTCCAGCCGGAGGTGTCCAGCACCTGCACATCGACGCGGCGGAAGTTGGGGTTGGGCGTGGGCTGCACGTCCACGTTCAAGGTGAAGCTTGCGTTGGCCTCGGTGCAATGGCTCTGGCTTTGGCCGGTGGGCGGGAAGATGCGGCTCAGGCGCTGGTCGATCAGGAAATTCTCGGCGCATTGCTGCGCCAGAACCGCCTGGTGGTAGCGCTCCGCGTTGTCCTGCAACCCGCCGGACGCGCGCATGGCGGCGAGCAGGGCGATGGCCACCACGGCGAGGGCCACCAGCACTTCGAGCAGGGTGAAGCCGCGGGACGATGGATGCCTGGGACGCGATCGGAGCATGGCGGGGATCACGAATCAGCGCTGGCTGCGCACGGCGAACGGCGCCAGTCCGTCGCTGGCGATGGTGACGACGCGACCATCGTCCTGCAGCGTGATGTCCAGCGGCGGCGACACCGGCTCGGTGCCGAACACCAGCCAGCTGGGCGCGGCACCCGGTCCGGCGACGCCGCCGCTGGCCCGCACCGCGACCTGCCCGGCCTGAACCGTGGCGCTGGTGCCGCGTGGCTGGTAGTTGGCGGGCAGGGCGGCGTCACCGCTCAGCCACTGCCAGCGCCGTGCCGTGAGCGGGGCATCGTCCAGTGGAATCCAGCCGCGCGGCGAGGGTTGCAAAAAGGTGTAGCCGGCAGGTCCCGGCGCCCAGGCCAGCGGTTCGCCGCGCGCAGCTGCCTGCTCGCGCGCGGCGTCCAGCAAGGCGGCCAGACGTTCGGCCTCGCGCTGCATGCTTTCCTGTCCGCTTTGCGGCAGGGCCATGGCGGCCAGGCCGGTGAGCAACGCCATCACCAGCAGCGCGACCAGCAACTCCACCAGGGTGAAACCGCGCGCTGCGTGTGCCGGCGAGCAAGTTCCGGCGTGCCGCGCCGTGGCGGGGCCCATTGCCCCCGCTTCTTGGGAAAACGCACGGCCGCCCGAAGTTTTCTCGGGTGGCTCGGTGCTGAGCATGCGCCGAGACCATTCGCATGGCGCGCGAACAGGCACAGGCACAGGTCTATTCGCTGGCCCAAGCTCATCCCCCTGGGGGGGTGGCTGCTGCAAGGCAGCAGCCTGGGGGCTCACCCTACTGCCAGCTGCCGATGTCGGCATTGGCGCCCTCGCCTCCGGGCTTGCCGTCAGCGCCGTAGCTGAACACGTCGACCGCGCCTTTGACGCCGGGGTTGAGATATTGGTAGGGGCGACCCCAGGGATCGGTCGGCAACTTGTCCAGGTAGGGTTTCCAGTTGGTGGGGATGGGCGGCGTCGAAGGCTTGACCACCAGCGCCTGCAAGCCCTGCTCCTGCGTCGGGTAGTTGCCGTTGTCGAGCTTGTACAGCTTGAGCGCCTGCATGATGGTGGCGATGTCGGTCTTGGCGGCGGTTTCGCGCGCCTCGTCGGTACGGCCCAGGATGTTGGGCACGATGAGCGCAGCCAGCACGCCCATGATGACCAGCACCACCATCAGCTCGATCAGGGTGAAGCCGCGGCTGTGGCGGCGCTGGCGAGGCGCGAATCGATCCGCGCTCGCCAGGGGTTTGGAAGATGGGGAAACGGCAATCATGCGGAGGCGTCCATGGTGGGCCGTCGGGGCCGGCCCGGAGGTTGGTGCAAAAGCCCGCACGCGCAGTGTGTTGGCCATGCGGGCATCGGGGTGGGTGGCAGACGACTTGCCTGTCTTCACCGGACGGCCATAATAGTGGCCTCATGTTCAAGTTCTCTCGCCTATCGCCTGCTGCCGGCATGGTTGCCGACACCCCCTCGACGTCCTCGCTGCGCGTGGCTTGGTTGGTTTCGCTGCTGCTGGCATTCACCTGCGCGGCCAGCTTCGGCTACTGGGCCTTGCAGCTGCTGGCACGCCCGGCCTCCATACCCAGCGACGCCCAAGCCGTGGGCCGGCTGGATACCGACGCTCTGGTGGCCGCGGCGCCGCGGCTGTTTGGCACCACCGCGCCCCTGCCGGACAAGGGACCGGCCGCACCGGCGCGCTACCGGCTTTGGGGAGTGATCGGTGGCGGTTCGGAAGCTGGCGCCGCGCTCATCGGCGTGGACGGCAAGCCGCCGCAGGCGGTGGCGGTGGGTGGGGCGGTTGCGCCCGGGGTGCGCCTCGACTCCACCACATACGGCCATGCGGTTCTGGTCCAGAACGGCACGCATGTGAACCTCAAGCTCCAGCCCCAGGGCGGCAGCCCCACTTTGCCCGGCGCCGGCGCCCCGCCAGACTACATACCGCCGCAGATCGGGGGCGTGCAAGCGGCGCCTGCCCCCGCCCCCGGCGGCGTCAGCAGCTTTACGCCCAATCTCGCCCCGGGCTTCGCGCCACGGCCGTAGGAGTCGACCCCATGAACATTGGCGACATGCTGCCCGGGCTCCGGCGGCGGGTTTCCATCAGCCTGCTGCTTCCTGTTTTGCTGCTCGGCGGCTGCGCAAGTTTCGGCGCCTTGCGCACGACCGTGGTGACCCCCCACTCAGCGCCCCAGGCCCTGGTCGGCGCCAAGGTGCTGGTTCAGGCGTCTGCCGGCAACGAGGCCAGTGCTCATGCCTACGAATTCCAGAGCGCCGTGGTCGATGCCATGGCGCGGGCGGGCATGGTGCCCCTGCTCAACCAGCCTGCGCCTTACACCGCCCGCTACGACTACCGCATCCGGCCCGATCTCGCGGCCACCTACGGCCCCTTGGGGTGGCCGGCGCCGATGCTGCTGCCCAGCAGCGGTGTGTATTTCACCGGCGGTTTTGGATACGTTGGTGGTTTCGACGACGAGGACGGCGGCGACGATGACGACGGGTTCGGCGGCTGGATGCCGCCGCCCATCTGGTATGTCCGCAGCCTCACCCTGGACATTCGCGATACCGCCACCGGCGCGCTGGTGTGGAGCTCTCACGCCGCGATTGGCGGCTACGAGCGCGGTCTGGCTTCCGTCGCCGCGCCACTGGCGCAAGCCGCGCTGCACGGCTTTCCCCAAGAATCGGGGCATCGCAAGCTGGTGTTGCCGCGCGCAGGCTGATCTCACGCAGGCCGCAACCGGTCAAGACAAGAACAACTGCGTCACCGGGTTGTCGGTTTCCTCGGTGTACTGGTAGCCGAGTTGTTGCAGGAAATGGCTGAATGCCCGGTTGTCGCTCGGCGGCACCTGGATGCCGACCAGGATTTGGGCGCTGTCGCCGCCTTGGTTGCGGTAGTGAAACAGGCTGATGTTCCAGTCGGGTGAGAGGCTGTCGAGGAAGCGCAGCAGCGCGCCCGGGCGCTCGGGGAAGTCGAAACGCACCAGCCTCTCGTGTTCCGCCATGTTGCCGCCGGTCACCGTGCGCGGCGCGGGGCCGCCAACCAGATGGCGCAGATGGACCTTGGCCAACTCGTTGTCGCTCAGATCGAGCGCGCCATAGCCGGCACGCTCGAAAATCTGCGTCATTTTCTGCGCGTCGGCGCGGCCATTCACGGCCAGGCCGACGAACACATGCGCCGCTTCCGGTCCTTTGATGCGATAGGTGAATTCGGTCACATTGCGGCTACCCACCAGCCCGCAGAGGCGGCGAAAACTGCCCGGCTGCTCGGGGATGGTCACGGCGTACAAGGCTTCGCGCGCCTCGCCCACCTCGGCGCGCTCGGAGACGAAGCGCAGGCGGTCGAAGTTCATATTGGCGCCGCAGGTGATGGCCACCAGGGTTTCGCCCTTGAGCTTGTGCGCAGCGGCGTATTGCTTCAGCGCCGCCACCGACATCGCGCCGGACGGTTCCAGCACGCTGCGGGTGTCCTCGAACACGTCCTTGAGCGCGGCGCACACCTCGTCGGTGCTGACGACAACGAAGTCGTCCACCAGGTCGCGCACCAGACGGAAGGTTTCCTCGCCCACGCGCTTGACCGCTGTGCCATCGGCGAACAAGCCCACTTCGCTCAGCTCCACGCGCTTGCCGGCCCTCACGCTTTGCAGCATGGCGTCCGAATCGGGGGTCTGCACGCCGATGATCTTGATCTCCGGTCGCACCGCTTTGATATACGCGGCCACTCCCGAAATCAGGCCGCCGCCGCCAATGGCGCAGAACACGGCATGGATGGGCCCCTGGTGCTGGCGCAGGATTTCCATGGCGATGGTGCCCTGGCCGGCGATCACGTCGGGGTCGTCGAAGGGGTGCACGAAGGCCAGCCCCTGCGCGGCCTGCAGCGTGAGCGCATGGGCGTAGGCGTCGCTGTAGCTCTCGCCTTCGAGCACCACGTCCACATTGCTGCCGCCGAAGGCACGCACCGCGTCGATCTTCACCTTGGGGGTGGTCGAGGGCATGACGATGACAGCGCGGCAGCCCAGTTTGTGCGCCGACAGCGCCACGCCTTGCGCATGGTTGCCAGCCGAGGCGCAGATGACGCCGCGCTTGCGCTCGTCTTCGCTCAGGCCCGACATTTTGTTGTAGGCGCCGCGCAGCTTGAAGCTGAACACCGGTTGCTGGTCTTCGCGTTTGAACAGCACTTTGTTGTGCAACCGGCGGCTCAGATTGCGCGCGGGTTCCAGCGCGGTTTCCTGCGCCACGTCGTACACCCGGGCGGTGAGAATGCGCTGCAGATAATCGGTATGCTTCTTGGTCACGGCCGGCCTGCAAAAGAGGACAATCGGTCATTGTAGGAAGGGCCGCCACAGCGTCACGCGGTTGAGACTCTGCCTGAACGACGGGCAAAAAAAACCCAGGCTTGTTGCCTGGGTTGGAATCCACCTAAGGAGGAGGGTGGAGGAGACAAGGGGAGCTGATCCAAATCGATCAACGTGAACACATAGTAAGACAATTGCTGCTGCGTTGCAAAACCCCTTGAGCCAGTCTGGTATTTTAGAAAATCAGCATCAACTTATATATAAAGTTTAATAAGATCAATGACTTATCGAAAAATTTTGATGCAACGCTGGCCTGCCACTGGTGTTGCTTCCCCTGCGCGGTGCTGAAGACCGGCCAGTTTGGTGCAGTGCAATGTATTGGGTGCCCTACAACGACAACACAGGCTGCCAACAACCCAGGAGTTTGAACAATGATGGAATGCACAGTGCAATGGGCCGGCGAAGACGGCATGGCCTTTATCGCCACCACCGGCAGCGGGCATATTCTGGCGATGGATGGCGCCCCGGCCGCACAAGCCGGCGACCCCGGTGGTCACAACCTCGCGCCGCGACCCATGGAAACCGTGCTCGCCGGTACTGGCGGCTGCTCGGCTTATGACGTGGTCTACATCCTGAAAAAAGGTCGGCAGGACGTGCGTGGCTGCAGCGTCAAGCTCCAGGCCGAGCGCGCCGCCTCCGACCCCAAGGTGTTCACCCGCATTCATTTGCATTTCACCGTCAGTGGCAAAGGACTGGCGCCGTCGGTGGTGGAGCGGGCCGTGCGTCTCTCGCAGGAAAAATACTGCTCGGCCACCGCCATGCTGGCGAAAACGGCGGCCATCACGAGCAGCGTGGAGATCGCCGAAGTCGGCTGAGATCCGGCGGGGGAAGGCGCCAGATCGGGATGCCCGTCGACCGCGCTGGGCTGTCGCAGTCGCTCCAGTTCCTGGCCAGCCGTGAATCTCCACAGGGCAGCGATTGCCCTTGGTTCAGGGCTTGCCCGTGACCCCCAGGGTCGACAACGGAATGGCCTGCAGCATGCCGGCATTGGTGCCGTTGAAATAGGTGCCGCCGACGACCACACCGTTCTGCGGGCCGTACCCGCCCTGGTGTGCGTTGTAGGTGTGGAGCACCGCGCCGCTGTCGCGGTCGAGGGTGAAGATTTCACCAGACGCGGTGGCCTGGATCAGCACCTTGCCAAAGATCACCGGGGCGCCTTTCATGCTCACCTTCAGCGGCTGCTGCCACAGAATCCTGCCGGTTTGCGCATCGACCGCGTACTCGGTATGCGTCACCGGGCTGCCGGTGTAGACCACGCCGTCGACCACGGTGGGCACGGCGTCCTTGTTGCGCGGCGGCGTTTTGCCCGCGCCCAGCTCGGTGCTCCAGACGATCTTGCCGGTCTTCAGATCGATGGCGAGTTCTTCCGACGCCGACTCCTTCGTGGCCTGTTGCGCGCTGGTGCGGGTTTCGATCTGGCCGATGGCCAAGCCCTTGCCGTCCATCGCCCAGGTGCCATCGCCGGCGCTGCTGGAGAACACCAGCGGCGGCTCCACCGACCACAGCAGCTTGCCGGTGGCGGCATCCAGGCCGTAGATCTTGCTCGGATGCGTGCCGCCCATCACCAGCACGCCGCGTGCCGGATCGAGCGTGGCCGAGGACATGCTGACGAAGGAGTGGATCGGCGTCCGCCAGGCCAGCTTGCCGGTGGCGGCATCCAGCGCGTAGGCATGACCGTCGCCGTTGCCGAACAGCAGCTTGCCCTGATACAGCGCCGGGGTCGGCATGTCCTCGCCCTTGGTTTTGTGCACCCAGACTTCATCCCCGGTTTTGGCGTCGAGCGCGTAGATCGCCGACACGCCATTGCCGCGGATCACCTGTGCGCCGGGCACACCGAACTGCTTGGCGTGGCTGTAGGCAAACACCGAATTGCCGGCACCGATGAACACCAGCGGGCGGCCGTCGATGGCGGCCACGATGGGCGTGGTCATGAGCTGGTTGTAGGCGTTGAAACTCCACGCCAGCTTGCCGCTATGGGCATCGACGGCGTAGATGTAGCCGTTGTCATTCGTGGCATAGACCATGCCGTCCACCACCGCGACGCCGATGGGGAAGCCCACCAGATCGCGAATGATGGTGGAGTTGAGCACCTTGGCCTTGGCCGCATCGGCCGCACCGGGCACCTGCCAAGTCCATGCCATGGCCGGAAAGTGCGACGGCACCACGGCGTTGTGGCCGGGGTTGAGCGCGTACATCGGCCATTGCGTCGGCGTGTCGGTGCTCGTTGCTGTCTGCGCGCTCGCTGCCGCACAAACGGCGCTGAGGGCCGCACAAAGTGCAAGCTGCCGTAAGTGCGGGCGCGCTAGGCGTGATGGGGCCAGGGTGCGTTTCATTGGAATCTCCTCCTGATGGGTTGGATCACTTGATGTACTGATATCCGGCCAATTGCAGTTCGGGAATCGTGCCCACCACGCCCGGCGTGAGCACGGCGCCGGGGATGAGATGGTTGGTGAACTCGGCTGCCATTTGCGGGTGGCTGAGCTTGTCGGGGTTGATGCCTTTTTTGTGCAGCCCGCGAGTGAGTTCCCAAATCGCGTTGTGGCAAGCGAGGAACACCGCGCCGCGACGTTGCAGCACCGTCACGCTGTTGTCGGCCGGGGAGAACACACCTTCGGGCGCCTCGTAGTCGCTGGGCTTATCGCTCGCGGCCTTCGGCTGCGTGATGAACACATTGCTCTTGAACTTGTCCTTGAGCATTTTGGGAAAGCCGTACTTGGCCCAAATGGTGTCGTCATAGAGCGCGAGGTGCGCCGAGCCATGGGTGGCTGAAACTGAAAGAAAATCCGGGTGTTTCCACGACCAAATTTGCGCGTTCATCGCATTGCGCATCAAGTTCAGCCAGGGGCTTTCCAGATCGGTGTTGTCCCACAACTGCTTGGGGCCAGCCTTGTAGTCCAGCAGCAGCTTGAGCGCCTCGGCGTCCCAGTCGGAGGAGTCGGTCAAGATCATGGGCACGGTCTTGAAGTCACGCCGGCGCGGAGCTTTCGCCAGCGCATCGCTCAGGGCCTTGAGCTGGCCGGAGCCGGCAGGCTCAAGATTGGCAGCAGGGGCCGTTGCGGCCTGGGCGACGTTGTGGCTGGCGAGTGCAGCGCCGAGCGCCACGGTTCCGACTTGGGTGAAGAGTTGGCGGCGAGTTGTCATGGGGAATCTCCAGAAATTTGGATAGGAATGCGTCGCTGCAGCGAACAAGCTGCAGGGTTGCAGCAAAAACGCGGCGGAAAAATAGCGACGAAGCTGCGCCGGAGCCTGAGGTGTTGTTCTCTGGCATCTGGGTTGCGCCGTGTCGTTGGATTGGGCTGATCGTGCATGTTTGACGGGCATCAACCGGCCTTTGATGAGCCCGCATTGCGCAGGCCTGGGGCAGGTGTCAGTTCTTTTTTGGCGGGCCGATATCGCCCAGCACCTTGCCGTTGATGGTCTGCCCGTAGAGGCTGAACTTGCTGTCGTGGAATTTGGCGCGGGTGGCCGCGACCGATCCCTGCCAGCGAGGGTCTTGCGGGCGCTCTTGGGCGTCCATGTAATAGGCCACGTCCCAGGCCTCCTGGGGCGTCAGGCTGTAGCTCTGGCCGTAGGGCATATTGGCGTGGATGAAGGCCGCGGCGTTCTTGATGCTGCCCATGCCCGCGCCCCAGTTGAACGACTTGGCGCCCCACAAGGGCGGGAACACGGTCTGGCCATCGACATACCGGCCTTCGCCGTTGGCGTTGTGGCACACAGCGCACTGGGCCTGGTAGACGGCTTTGCCGCGCACATAGTCGGGCGGCAAAGACGCTGCGGCGAGCTTGGGATAACCGCGTCCCGCAACCGGCTCATCCGTCGGCAGGCCCTTGGCCAGCCAGTAGGAATAGGCCTGCAGCGCCACCAGAGTCTTGCTGCCCAGCGGCGGCGGTGTGCCGTTCTCGCTGAAGTGGAAACAGCCCTGCAGGCGCTCCTCGAAGGTGTTGACCTTCTTGTTTTTGCTGCGGTAGGCGGGGTAGCTGACGTAGGCGGCCCACATCGGTGCCGAACCAGCCATGCGCCCGGCGTCGGTGTGGCAGTTGACGCAGCTCAGGGTGTTGCCGATGTACTTGCCAGCGTACTTGGGGGTGTCGAGAAAGATGTCGCGGCCGAGCTTGATCGCTTTGCCGAAGTCGTCGTTCGGAATGGCGCTTTCCGGCGGCGGCTGAAAGGTGGCGCCAGTGCCCACGGCAGCGTTGATCGCTGATTTCGGTACGGCCGCAACATCAGCGGCGAGAGCCGTCGCGCCGGCGGCGAGAGTGGCGGCTAGCAGGCCAAACGCCAGCGCAGGCCGGAGCAGCGGGTTTCTTGCAGACGGGGCGGTGCAAGCGAGTGTCATGACGAGTCTCCGCGGAATAGAGTGGGCCTGCGGCATCAATGCGTCTTCACGGCCATGGGCTTTTGCGCCGCCAGCCAGATGGCCACCGCTTGGGCATCCGCATCGCTTAGGCGCAGGGCGATGGTGTGCATCAGTCCTTGCGGGTCGTTATGCCGACTGCCGTCCTTCCAGGCCTTGATCTGGGCCTCGATATAGCCCGCAGGCTGGCCCACGAGGGGCGGGAAGTTGGGCGCAACGCCCACGCCGCCTGGCCCGTGGCAGCGGAAGCACGAAGCAATACCCACGCTCCAGTCGCCGCGCTCGGCAAGGCGCTGACCCAGTTCAGCCTGGGCTGCAGCAGGCATGGGGCCGTAGGCGAGCGTGGGTGGCAGCAGGCTGCTGTAGTAGTGCGCAATCGCGGTGATCTGGCCGTCGTTCAAACCCTTGGCCATCGGGCTCATCAGGCCGTTGACCCGCGTGCCGCGCGTAAAGCTGTGCAATTGCTGGGCGATGTAGACCGCTGGCAGCCCGGCCAGCCGGGGATAGCCTGCCGCGGTATTGCCCTCGCCCTTGGCGCCGTGGCAGGCGATGCAGGTGGAGATGATGGCAGGAACTGCGCTGCCAGCGCCATGCAGGGCAGGCTCGGTGGCGCTGGGTGCGGCGGCAAAACTGGCGACAGCAGGCCCCATCAGGGCGAAGGCGGTGGCAAGGAAAAGCCCTGATCTTGAGCTGCTGAACCGGAACTGGCGGGTGGCGAGCTTGGTTTTCATGGGCGGCGGCTCCAGGACTTCAGGGGAAACCCGGTATAGCTTAGGCGCAGAGTCAGTTCTGAGGTGTTACGAAAGTTGTGCGGCATGTCTTGGCATGACGGCATTCGCAATGCTGTCCTTCGGTGGGGGCAACGAGGCCTGGTTGGGCTGGCAAGTCACCCAAGCTTAGGGAAACATGGTCGCCATGTCGTACGCAATGTTTGCGTCACGGCCATCAATTTTTCCGATAGACGCCGCGCATGCCAGCCCGCAGTTTGCGACAATGAACGCTGAACCCTTCCGCGAACGTGGCGGCTGCGCGGCATGGCCCCAGCTGTTCTCATCCAGGCACCACCATGATGCAAGTCGCCGACGATTCCATTCACGCCCTGGTCACCGACATCGGCGCTCGTGCGCGCACCGCTTCGCGCGCCATGGCGCGCGCCTCCACCGCGGCCAAGAACAGCGCCTTGCTGGCCTTGGCCGGCTTGATTCACGAGCATGCCGCCGAACTGCGCGATGCCAATGCGCTGGATCTGGGCGCCGCGCGCGCCGCCGGGTTGGAAGCGGCCTTCGTCGATCGGCTCACGCTGGGCGACAAGGTCGTCGCGCAAATGGCCGAGAGCTGCGAGCAAGTCGCCGCGCTGCCCGACCCCATCGGCGAAATGACCGATCTGCGCCGCCGCCCCAGCGGCATCACCGTCGGCCGCATGCGTGTGCCGCTCGGCGTGTTCGGCATGATTTACGAGAGCCGCCCCAACGTCACCATCGAGGCCGCCTCGCTGGCCATCAAGTCGGGCAACGCCGTCATCCTGCGCGGCGGCTCCGAGGCCATCCACAGCAATCGCGCGCTGGCCGCCCTGGTGGCGTTGGCGCTGGTGGAGGCCGACCTTCCTGCCGATGCCGTGCAGCTCGTGCCCACCACCGACCGCGCCGCCGTGGGCGCACTGATCACCATGCCGCAGTATGTGGACGTCATCATTCCGCGCGGCGGCAAGGGGCTGATCGAGCGCATCAGTGCCGAAGCCCGCGTGCCGGTGATCAAACACCTGGACGGCAACTGCCATGTGTATGTGGACGCCGAGGTCGATCTCGACATGGCCGTGCGCGTCACCGACAACGCCAAGACCCAGCGCTACAGCCCTTGCAACGCCGCCGAATCACTGCTGGTGGCGCGCGATGCAGCGGCCCATTTCCTGCCCCGCATCGGCACCGTGTTCGCGCAAAAAGGCGTGGAAATGCGCTGCTGCGCCGACAGCCGCGCCTTGCTGCAGGCCGTGCCCGGCGCCGCGCCGCTGCTGCGCGACGCCACCGAGGCCGACTGGGGCACCGAGTACCTCGCGCCCATCATCTCCATCAAGCTGGTGCCGGACGTGGATGCGGCCATTGCCCATATCAACCGCTACGGCTCGCAGCACACCGACACCATCCTCACCTCGAACCACGCGCATGCCATGCGCTTTGTGCGCGAGGTCGATTCCGCCACGGTGATGATCAACGCCTCCACCCGTTTTTCCGACGGTTTCGAATTCGGCCTGGGCGCCGAGATCGGCATTTCCACCGACAAGTTTCACGCGCGTGGCCCCGTCGGGCTGGAAGGCCTCACCAGCCAGAAATGGATGGTGCTGGGCGACGGCGAAATTCGCACCTGACGCAACTGAGCTGCTGCACCTGCACAAACCTCCATGACACCTCAGCATCTCACCGGCATCATCACCCTGCCCACTCTGCTGCGCATCACCGCGGCCATTGGCATGGGCGTCGGCGTGGTCAACGCCGCCATCGCCGTGGGGCTTTATTGGCGGGAACTCGGTCCGGGCCAAGTGCTCGGTCTGTTCCTGGGCGCTGTGTTGTTCAATGCCCTGGCCCTGATGTTCGCCACCTTGGTGGGCTACTGGCCTTACCGCGCCTTGGCGCGGCGCCGTCGCTGGAGCTTGCATCGCATCAGCTTGCGCCCGCTACCGCCCTGAGCTGCCGGCGCTCTCCCCAAACCGGTCCCAGTCACCAACCCAAGCCGGGCCCACCCGGCGACCGAGCCGCACCTTGCTGCCTTTGGAGAATCAAGCATGAACCCTCGTGATCGCCTCAAATTTCTCGGCGCCGGTCTCGCCAGCCTTGGCGCCGCAGGGCTGGCCCAGGCCCAAAGCCAAGGGCCGGTGACGGCCCAGGCTATTTCCAGCGAGCCGTGGAAAGTGGCCATGCAGATGAGCGACGGCCTGGAGCAGGCCTACGAAGGCCTGATCAACATCCAGAACGTGCTGCAGCTCGATCCCAAGATGCGCTTCATCGTCGTGGGCTACGGCAAGGCCATCCACTTCCTGCTGAATGGCACCAAGACCCCGCAAGGCGCGCTGTTCGAGGGGCTGATCGGCGATCTGGCCAACCAGGGCGTGCAGTTCAAGGCCTGCAACAACACCATGACCTTCCTCAAGATTCCCAAGGAGCGGCTGGTGCTCGAAGCCACCCTCGTGCCGGCCGGGGTGTACGAACTGGTCAAGCTGCAGTCCGAGGGCTGGTACTACATCAAGCCCTGATTCGGCAGCTTTTCGTCTGCGCTCCCTCGCGCTTCCTGGCGCCGCGCCAAAAAATTGGACAAGACGCAATCGTGGTCGCTCGACCATTCCTTGGCTGCCATCAAATCCCAGGCAACCGAATGGTGGTGATCAACATCTGCCGTCGCAACGCCAGCCCGAATTTCCACTCGGTGAGCGTTACACCTGGTTGTGTTTCATGGCAAACGCTTGCATCATCGCCGCAGGCATTGGCCTGCGGCTTTTTGCCATCGCTTTGTCGGGTGCCGGCATGTCCCACTCCGCCTGCCCAGCAACCGTCCAAGAACACATCCCCCTACTGCTGAATCGAGGAGACTTGCCATGACATCCACGCCCACCCCCATCCGTCGCAAAGTGCTGCTGGCATCGGCCGCTGCAGGTGCTGCGGCGTTCTCCACCAGCGCCCGGGCCGCCGGCCGTGCCGACGCGGATGGCCCGGTCAGGGTGGTCTATCACATCACCCAGGGTGACGCGCAAGCCTCGCGCTGCCTGGGCAATGTGCGCAATCACCTCTCCGCCGAGCCCACGGCCAAGATCGTGGTTGTGGGTAACGGCGCCGGCATCGACTTCATGCTCAACGGCGCGGTCGACGGAAAAGGTGCCGAGTTCGCCGGGCTGGTCGGCGGCCTGGCCTCGCAAGGGGTGTCGTTCCGGGTTTGCAACAACACCCTGACCAATCGCAAGATTGCCAAAGACCGCGTGTTGCTCGACGCTTCCATCGTCCCCTCCGGCGTGTCCGAAGCGGCCAATCTGCAATACCGCGAGGGTTACGCCTATATCTGTCCTTGATGGCGCCATCGCGCATCCCTCGTGGTTGACGCCATGCGTGCGGCGCTGCATCATCGCGCCGCGTGAACATCGCCATCGAAACCACCGCCGCCATCCGGCCTGACGCTCGCTCGCCGACGGTCGCGCGGCGTCCCTTGCACCTCGACCTTCGAGCTGCCGCCGATTTGCTCGGCTGCGTCCTGACGGGGCAATCCCTCGCTTCGGCGCTGCCCCAGCTCGCCAAGACTGGACACTGGAGCGCGGCCGAACGCGGCGCGGCGCAGGCCCTCAGCTTCGAGGTTTTGCGTGGCCTCGGCCGGGCGCAGGCCTTGCTCGCTGCGCTGCACCCCAAGCGCATCAAGCCACCCGAACTCGAACAGTTGCTACTGGTCGCCATCGCATTGTTAAGCGCCCCCCGCAGTCCGCAAGCGGACTCCCTCGGCGCCCCGCCTCTCTATCCCGATCACACCTTGATCAACCAGGCGGTGCAGGCTTGTGTCTTGAGGCCCAAGACCCGGCATGCGCGCGGCCTGGTCAATGCCTTGCTGCGCCGCTTGCAAACCGAGCGCGAAAACCTGCTGCAAGCAGTGATGCAAGGAGACCCCGCGCGCTACAACCATCCGGATTGGTGGGTGCAGCGCATGCGCGCGGCGTACCCGCAGGATTGGGCGAACTTGCTGGACCTTGCCGCCCAGCGCCCGGCCATGACCCTGCGCGTGAATGCCCGCTGGGGCGACCGCGGCGCCTACCTCGCCTTGCTGCGGGCGCAGGGCATGGAGGCCGCCGCGCCCGCAACTCCCGGACTGGAACAGGCGCTGATCCTGCACAGGCCCGTGCCGGTGCAGGACTTGCCGCTGTTCGACGTTGGCGCCGTGAGCGTGCAAGATGCGTCCGCCCAGTTCGCCGCCGGCCTGCTGGATGCCCGGGATGGCATGCGTGTGCTCGACGCCTGCGCCGCTCCGGGCGGGAAGACGGCCCATATCCTGGAGCGTGCCGATTGCGAGGTGCTGGCGCTGGACCACGACGCCACGCGCGCCGAGCGCATCGGTGCCACGCTCGCGCGCCTGCGCCTGCCGCAGGCGCAGGTCGTTGCCGCCAACGCCGCACAGACGGCGTCGTGGTGGGATGGCCGCGCGTTCGACCGCATCCTGCTCGATGCGCCCTGCAGCGCCTCCGGCATCGTGCGCCGCCACCCCGACATCCGCTGGCTGCGCCAGGATGCCGACATCCCCGCGCTGGCCGTGCAGCAAGCGGCTTTGCTGGAAGCGCTTTGGCCTCTTTTGGCTCCTGGCGGGCAGCTGCTTTACGCCACATGTTCGGTGTTTCCTGAAGAGGGCAGCGAGCAAGCTGCGGCCTTCCTGCGGCGGCATGACGATGCGTTAGCATGGACCGCGCCAGGGCAAATCCTCCCGAGTCGCTCGCCTGAACGCGATGGCTTTTACTACGCCCTGTTTGCCAAGCGCACCGAACACTGAAACCACCCCTTCGCATGAGCCGACCGCAGGCACCTGACCCCATTCGCCGCCGCGGACTCATCGCCTTCGGGCTGGCCTTGACCGCTGGCATCTGGGCCGACCATGCCCGAGCGGCCACGGTCGATGCCCAGCCACTGAGCCTGGATCAGGAGGCGGATGGTCTTTACGCCAGCGCCACCGTGGTGTTTGCTCTGCCGCGTGCGCTGGAAGATGCGCTGCACCGCGGCATTCCGCTCTATTTCCTCACCCGCATCGAGGTGGTGCGCGGGCGCTGGTGGTGGTTCGACGAGAAAATCGGCACCGCCCAAGTCCTCACCCGCCTGGCCTATCAGCCGCTGCTGGAGAAGTACCGTGTGTCCACCGGCGCGCTGCAAAAGAGCTACAACAGCCTCGACGAGGCGCTCAGTCAGGTGCAGCATGCGCTGCATCTGAAAGTGGCCGACGCCAAAGACCTTGTGGTTGGCCAGAGCTATAGCGTGTACGCCAGTTTCGAGCTCGATTTGTCGCAGTTGCCGCGCCCGTTTCAGATCAACGTCAGCTCCCAGGTCGACTGGCAGCTGCAAGCCGATTTTCCCCGCGCCAACTTCACATGGAAACCGCCACAGTCAACCGCATCACCCGGGTAGCCGCCTGGGCGGCGCTGGCCTCAGGCCTGCCGCTGGTGGTGTTCCTGGTGTTCCTACTGGCGGTGTCCACCAAGAACACGCAGGCCATCAACCCCTATTTTGGCGTGCTGTACTGGATCAACATCGCCGTGGCGGGGCTGCTGTTGCTGCTCATCGTCGGCCTCGCTTCGCGCCTGTTGTGGCGGCTGCGCCAGCGGCGTTTCGGCAGCCGCCTGCTGTTCAAGCTGGCCACGGTGTTCGTGCTCGTGGGCGTGCTGCCGGGGGCGGTGATTTATGTCGTCTCCTACCAGTTTGTCGCACGCAGCATCGAGACCTGGTTCGACGTCAAGGTCGAGCGTGCGCTCGACTCGGGCCTCAACCTCGGCCGCACCACGCTCGACGTCATGCTGGCCGACCTGCAGGCCAAGGGGCGCAATGTCGCCAGCCAGATCATCGATGCCCATGGCGCCGTCGCGCCCATGGAGCTGGAGCAACTGTTGCAGCAACTCGGCGTCGAGCAGGCCACGGTGTTCGACAGCAATGGCAACGTCCTGGCCACGGCAGGCGGCAATCCATTCGCCCTGGTGCCCGATTTGCCGGGGAATGAATCCATGCGCCAGTTACGCCTCATGGGCCAACTGGCCAGTGTCGAGGGCGGCGACGACGGCATCGCCGGCGAGAACCAGAATCTCAAGCTGCGCGTGGTCGTACCGCTGCCTGCGCGCAGCCTGTTGCTGCCGGGGCACCAGCGCTACCTCATGCTGGTGCAGAACGTGCCGTCGGCCATCTCCCGCAGCGCGCTCGAGGTGCAGCGCGCCTACGCCGAATATCAGGAGCGTGCGCTCGGGCGTGAAGGCCTGCGCCGCATGTACATCTCAACCCTGACCCTCACCTTGTTTCTCGCCGTGTTCGCCGCGGTGCTGATGGCCGTGTTGCTGGGCAACCAGTTGGCGCGCCCGTTGCTGTTGTTGGCCGACGGCATGAAGGCCGTGGCCGGCGGCGACCTGCGGCCGCGTCCCGAGCTGCAGTCGGCCGACGAACTCGGCACCCTCACGCGCTCGTTCAACGACATGACCGCGCAATTGTCCGAGGCCCGGCAACAAGCCGAAACCAGCCGGCATGCCCTCGAGGCCTCGCGTGCCTATTTGCAAAGCGTGCTCGACAACCTCTCGGCCGGCGTGCTGGTGCTGGGTGACGGCATGCGCCTGACCCTGGCCAATCCCAGCGCCACGCGCGTGCTGCGCTTGCCGCTGCAAGGTTCCATCGGCCAGACCATCGACAGCGTGGAGAGTCTCAAGCCCTTCGCCGCCGCCATCGATGCGGCCTTCCAGGAGCTTGCCGGCAGCGGCGGCGCCGACCACTGGCTCAAGCAGATCGACTACACCCCGCAGGGCAGCGAGACCGCGCTCACGCTGCTGGTGCGCGGTGCGCGTCTGTCCCTGCCCGGGCAGGCAGCCGCCGTGGTGGTGTTCGACGACATCAGCGAACTCATTTCGGCGCAGCGCTCGCTCGCCTGGGGCGAGGTGGCACGACGCCTGGCCCATGAAATCAAGAACCCGCTCACGCCCATCCAGCTCTCGGCGGAGCGTTTGCAGATGAAGCTGGAAAGCAAACTCGTCGGTGCCGACCGCGACATGCTCGGCCGCGCCACCAACACCATCGTCAACCAGGTCACGGCCATGCGCCGCATGGTCGACGAATTCCGCGACTACGCCCGCACACCGGCCACCGAACTCGCCCCGATGGACCTCAACGCCCTCGTGGGCGATGTGCTCAACCTCTACAGCGGCATGATTGCGCGCGACGGCGAGGAAGCCCCCCTGGTGCGGGCCGAATTGGCCCCCGGGCTGCCTTGCATCGAGGGTGATGCCACCCAGTTGCGTCAGGTCATCCACAACTTGCTGCAAAATGCACTCGATGCCGTCGCTGGGCAAGCACATCGTGAGGTCTGCATTCGCACCGAGACCTTCCGTTCCGCCAATAGTGGAGCCCAGCGGGTGAGGCTTTCCGTGGCCGACAGCGGCCCGGGGTTTAGCGAAAAAATCATCGCCCGTGCCTTCGAACCCTATGTCACCACCAAGGCGCGCGGAACCGGACTCGGCCTGGCGGTGGTGAAGAAAATCGCCGAGGAGCACCATGCACGGGTCGAGGTGCAGAATCTGCCCACGTCAACCCATGCGCATGGTGCGCGTGTATCTCTTATATTTCCCGCTGTGACATGCCCCGCGCCCGCAAGCGCTGCATGACGGCAAACCCCGGAACCCTCAGCGTATGGCAAGCATCTTGGTGGTGGACGACGAAATCGGCATTCGCGATTTGTTGTCCGAGATTTTGAGTGACGAAGGCCACGCTGTCGAGGCCGCCGAGAACGCCCAGCAGGCTCGCGAGGTGCGCCTGCGACACCAGCCCGATCTGGTGCTGCTCGACATCTGGATGCCCGACACCGACGGCGTGACCCTGCTCAAGGAATGGGCCAGCGCCGGGCAACTCACCATGCCCGTCATCATGATGTCGGGGCACGGCACCATCGACAACGCCGTGGAAGCCACCCGCATCGGCGCCATGGCCTTTCTCGAAAAGCCCATCGCCCTGCAAAAACTGCTGCGCGCCGTCGAACAAGGCCTGAGCAAGCCAGCACCGAAAACCCATCAAGATGTGGCCTTGACCGCGCCGGCGCCCAGCCTGCCCGAGCCGCCGCCGCTCACGCTCATCGCCGAACAATCGTTCACCCTCGACCGGCCGCTGCGCGAGGCGCGTGACGACTTCGAGCGGGCCTATTTCGAATTCCACCTCGCCCGTGAGGGCGGCAGCATGACCCGCGTCGCCGACAAGACCGGTCTCGAGCGCACTCATCTCTATCGCAAGCTCAAACAACTGGGTGTCGACTGGGGGCGCACCGGGCGCAAGAACCAAGGCACCAGTCACTCCCCACCCGTTGACGATGGCCAGTCGGAGTGATCGCGGCAGCAACCGAACCTTAATTTGCTATGATTGCGCGCTTTGTTTGCGGCGGCTTTGCAAACAGCATGTCGATTCAAGCCAACTCGCAGCGCCCAGCGCTCGCGTCCAGTTTTCGGCCAGGTAGCTCAGTCGGTAGAGCAGCGGATTGAAAATCCGCGTGTCGGCGGTTCGATTCCGTCCCTGGCCACCAATAAAATCAAGCACTTGGCCCAGCTTTACCCGCTGGGCTTTTTGTTGCCCGGCGCTCATGTAATGGCTGTGTAATGTCTGTGCGGGAATGGCTGCTCCAGAAACGACAAACCCGGCGCGATGGCCGGGCGTCGTTCATAGCTCATCAAGGGCCTGCCGCTGCTCCCGCAGGGCTTCGATAGCCCACCGCAACAGCGCGCGATGCTCGGCATCAAACAGGCCGTGCTTCGTGCTATTGGCTGCCGCCTTGGCCTTGCCTTCGGGCGTCCTCGGCCCGGTTGACTGCTCCCACGGCCTCCACTGCCTGATTGCCTCGCGCTGGCGCTGCCTGCGCTCCGGGGACCATCCTTTGCTGCTGCTCATGGGTTGCGTCTTCCAATAGTTCGTTTGCTGGCTTCGGCGCTTCTTGGGCGTGCGTGCGCGCGTGCGTACTGCTCTCGAAATTGCCGTTGTTCACCTGCTGAGGGCCGGTCGTCACGTTCGCTTGCTTGGCAAAGATGGTCGGGCCAGCGCGAAGGTTGCCCAGCACTTCGGCTGTGCGGGCGCATTGAGCCTGCGCCTTGAGCGCCAGCCGCATATAGCTCTCTGCCGCGTTCAGGTACTGGCCCATATTGCCCTGCGCTCGCATGGCGCAATCAACGAATACGCCATGCAGCGCCACGATTTGCCCGGTAAGGATGTGCTCCAGTCCTGACAAGTCGCCACTAGACACCGCATCGCCTGCCTGCTTGATGGCCCGCGCTACGTCGCCCAGTGGCGTTTCAGCAAACGTGCGGCGCGCGAATGCCTCGGCAACGTGGGCGGTTTGATAGTTGCCGCGTGCAATGGCACCAGCGCGTGCAATGCCTTGTTCGATACGCTGCTCTTGCGCGGCGAGAAATGCCGCTTCGTCCTGGCTGGCGGCGGGCGGCAGCTTGGTTGCTCTGGGTTTCGTCATCGCATACCCGCCCGCATCAACTGCGCGGCGGCCTCAAGTCGAAGGGTTGCCAGTTCACGGCCTGGCGCGAAGATGGCCGGGGCAAGCTCGGCGGCGTCCACCACGGCAAGCCAAGGGCGGCGGCTCTGGCGATAGAACAGCACCGGCTTGCGGTTCATCGCCTCGGCCTGTCTGCGTGCCTGCTGCCACCATGCCGGAATTGCCAGCGCCTCGCACCGCTTGCACTCTATGGCCCAGCCGGGCACGTCCAGGCCGTCAGCACCACCGGCGCGGGTCTGGCCGATGTTCCGGCGCACCGTGTAGCCCATCAATTCAGACAAGGCGGCGAACAGTTCGCGCTCGCCCGATGCGCCCTTGTTTCGCTGTGATGCGCTCATTCCCACGGCCTCCCATCGTCCAACGGATCTAGGGCGGCCTTTGCAGGGGCTTCGCTGGCCTTGCGCTTGCGCTGCACGGCGTAGGTCGTTAGCACCGCATGGGCCTGCATGTCGAGCACCGGGCGCGGCTCGCCACTGGCTGGCGTCCACACTTTCGGCGTGAGCATTCCGGCGATGTGTACCGGCTCCCCTGCGTTCAGCGCCAGCAGCGCAGCGCATGCGGCCTTGTCAAAGGCAATCACGTTCACAAACAAGGCTTCACCGCTCTGCATCGGCGTGCGCACCTTGCACACCACAAACGGCTTGCCAGCTTGGCCGGTTTTCTGTTCGGCGGCGGCGTGTAGCGTGCCACCTATCAATGCGTCAATCATGGTCGGCCTCCAGTGGCACGGGTCAGGACATACAGGGCAAGGGCTGCAATCGTTGCAGGCGGCAGCGCCAGCAGGCAGAGCACCAGCAGGGCGAAGGTTCGGGCGGCGTTCATGGCTTTGGCTCCAGGTTTTGGCTTTGCTCCAGGGAAAGGTTTTGCAACCACACACCCGGCCCGGTTCCCGCTTCCCGCTTTCCCGCAGCTATATAGCTGCTGCGGGAATCGCGGGAAAAGCTCGCGGGGTTCCGGTGTTCCCGTTCTCGGGATATTTCGGGAATCGCGGGAAAGTTCAGGCAAGCCATAACCACCCCCCTTCGATGTGGAGCAAACCCCGTCCGGCGAGTCCGGTAAGGGCCTGCTGTGCGCGTTCTGTCTGGCGCTTCGCTTCGCACGGCAGGCGGCCCCGCAGCGCATCAATGGCGGCCTCCACACCGATGCAGGGCGTTCCCGCTGGCACACATTCGGGCATGCCTTCGCGGCTGGCTTTTTTCAGCACATCCGGCAAGGCGTCCCACACGATGCGTTGATTCCCGGACTTCGGCGGCAGTGCCTTGCGCACCTCGGCCCGTGTGGTGTCTGCCACCACGGCGCACGATGAAACCGGCGTGCCGTCCGGTTCAATGCCCAGCGTTACCACCTCCAGCCGAAACGGGATGCTCTCAGCGTCGGCACCGTCTTTGCTCTTGGCAATGCGCCACTCCCTGGCGTCACCATCCCGGCGCACCTCGATGGCAGCATCAAGGGCGGCGTGTAGGCTGGAATGCCCCCGCATGCCTTTGGTGGAGTCTTTGCCAGCATGGTGAATCAGCAGCACCAGGCCACCTATGCGGCGCTGCAAATCGGCGGCGGCTTCGATGATGCGGCCCATGTCCTGGCTGCTGTTTTCGTCCACACCCGGCGCAGCGCGGTTCAGCGTGTCGAGCACCACCAGACCAGCACCACGGCACGCCTCGGCAAGCTCTGCCACATCATCCGGCTGGAGCAAATCGAACGGCTGCGACACCACAAAGCGCAAGCCTTCGGGCGCTGGCCTGCCGTGGTGTTTATCCCATGCCTGCACGCGCTGCGATAGCCCGGCCTCACCTTCCAGGCCCACATACACCACGGGCGCGGGCCTCACGCGATAGGTAAACCAGCGGCGGCCCTCGGCAATCGCGGCGGCGGCGTCCAAGGCAAGAAACGTCTTGCCGCTGCCCGATGCGCCAAACAGCGCGGCCAGTCCCTCGGCAGGCAACACACCACGCACCAGCCAGACCAGCGGCGGCAGTGCGGCCAGTTCGGCGGCAGTGCGCAGCTTGTAGCGGCGTTCGGGTTCGGCAGGCGTCGATAGCAGCACCTCCAGCGCATCGGCTCCAAACTCTGCGGCGTAATCGCTCGCGTCATAGTTCGCGGGCTTATCGGCAGGCATGCGCACCACCTGGCACCCGTGTTCGCGGGCGATGGCCTCGGCCTGCGCCTCCTTGCCCACATCGGGCACCAGCACCAGCGGCACGGCTTGCGCCTTGATGGCTTTCACCACGGCACCCATGCGGCCCGCACCAAAGCACACGGCGGCGGGTTGCCCGGTTGCTTGCCAGCAGGCCCATGCTTGGCCGATGCCCTCCACCACATAGCAGCATGCAGCGTCCGCAATCTCGCCCACGATGTGCAGGCCGTCGCCAAAGCTCGCACCGGCAAGGTTCAGCTTTTTGCCAGCACCAGGCGGCGGGATGAATTGCAGGGTTTGCAGTTCACCGGCCAGCGTGCGGCAGGGCACCACAAGCCAGCCGGAAACGTCATGCCCGGCAATACGCAGGGATGAACCGGCGGGCACCTGGCGCAAGCCTTCGGCGTTGCCACGCTTGGCCACGATGTAGCCATGCAGTGGGCTTGCGGGTTCGCACTGCTCCCAGATAGCGGCAGCGTCAGGCTGTGCGCTGCGCGGGGTTGCTTGGCGCTGCGGCTTTGCTGTGTCTTTCCATCCGTGATGATGCGCAAGGTGAAACAGCGTGCCCGGCCCTGTGCCACCGTCCGGCTTGATGCTGCGAAATGCCGATTGCACGTCCTTTGCGCCCTTGTAATTCGGCGCTGCGCTGCTCCAAGCGTCGATGGCGTCAACGTCCAACCCTGCGGCGATTGCGGCGCGGCCTACGCGGTGCCAATCTTCGCGGGGCAAGTCTGCCGGGATGGCCTGCAATGCGCTGCGGGCGCGTTCGGTATCGTGTCCGTTCATCATGGGCGCGCTCCCTTCACGGCCTTGATATCCGAAGGCTCCAGGCTGTACCGGGCGATGCCGCAGGATTTGCCAGTCCACGGCTGGCCGTCCTCTGTCAGCGTCCGAACGTGCCAGCCTTTGCGCTTGAGCAACCAAGCGTAGGCGGCGAGTCGCCATGTCCGGGCGATGCTTCCAAACTCAGGATGGTTGAGGGTCGCGCCGTCGAGCAAAGCGGCGAGTAGCTGCCCCTCCTTCGTTGCGTTGTTCGGCCAAACGGGGGAGAATGCAGGCTGTTCGAAAAGCTCTTGCTGTGCTGCCTCGGACTGCCCCCGGCTGCCACCGGGGGTTTGTTTTTTCTGGGCGTCCATCAGGCACCCCCTTGCAGCAGCTTCGCCACTTCCGCCACGCTCCACAGAAGGCGACCACCAACGCGGTGCGGGCGAATACCGTAGGCGTGCCCTTGAATGCAAAGGTTCTTGCGGATGGTTTGGCCTGTGCGCTTGATGGCGCGGCCAAACTCTGCGGTGTCCAAATAATCCCGGTTTGCTGCAATCGCGGCAAGTGTGGGCGGGTAATTCGACGTTTCCATATCAACTCCGATTTGTCCCTGCATGTGCAGTAACGAAAAACAGAATTGATTGGAATTTCCCGACTATCCTCCCCCGCAACCCTCCCCCGCAACCCTCCCCCGTTCCACCAATTTGGGGGAGTAGTGTTACTCGGCGTCGCGTATGTCTTTGTTGTGGCGCAGGCGCTCCCACGCTTTATCGAACTTGGTGCCCTCCCATTTCAGCTCGGCGCGAACAATCGCTTTCGCTCCACCCGCTCTGTTTTTCTTCGGCAGCTTCGGTAACGCGGTTGCCGTGAAACCCTTTTCGGCCAGCACGCGCAAGATTTCTTGCTCTTGGTGTCGCTGCCACTTCATGGGCCGTGTGCCGGTTGCAGCCTCTACCGCTGGCGCTGCGTATTGCTCCATGGCAAGGCGAAAACCGATGTGCACAGCCTTGCCCTGGCTTTCGCCCCATGCCAGCCAGGCGGCAGGGCTTGCGCGCTCCATGCCCTGCGATGCCGCTTTTTCTTCAAAGTCGCGTGCCTTGCGTTTGGCAGCCCAGGCAGAGTCATGCCGTCCAACCATTTGCAAGCTGGCGTGCGTGTGCGGCTCCAGCCCCGCCATAAGTCGAGCGGCTTCACCCGCCTTCAGCACTGGCCTATCCGCAACCCAGTCGCGCCAGTCGATAGGCTCGCCCTCGTTGTTCGCGCATTCGATAAAGTCGGCCGCGTCCTCGCCCTCGATAAGACTATTGCCCGCTGGCGTTGATTTCTGGCAGGCAGGTTCAGGGAAACGCCACGCAATAGTTGGCTCATGCACCTCCAGCCATGCGTTCAGGTCGAACGAACTCGCTTCGTGGCCGTAAAGCACTTTCCGGCGCTCGGCTGGGATATACGAAAAGTTTTCGCCAGCCCGATAAATGCGCAGTTGACGGGTTGTTGCTGCGTCAATCAATCGCTCCAATACAGCTTCATGTGGCGTGTGGGATTGTTCGCCTATCAGCTTTGCGGCGTCCCAAAGGGTGTAGCGTCCGGCGGCGCGTTTTTCCGCTTCTTGGCGCTTGGAATGGGCTGCATGCCCCTCGCCTTGCAATCGTCCCGGCTGCAAACCAGCCATTCGTGCTGCTTCCAGCCAATAGGGCTTAAAGGCTTTGGAATCAGCCCACGCTAGCCATTCGGCCGGCGTCTTGTGCTCGTTCATGTCCTGCCCTGACGCGTAGCTGGTCAAGTCCATGAACTCGGGCAGCCATTCTTGGTCGCGGGGATGCTGCAAACCGTGCGCGTCAAGCTGCGCCGATGTTGTGCCGTCCAGATATACGATGCCAGCGCGGATAATTCCTATTGGCATGCCACC
The DNA here is from genome assembly GCF_900089495.1 of Thiomonas sp. X19. Classification (NCBI taxonomy): domain Bacteria; kingdom Pseudomonadati; phylum Pseudomonadota; class Betaproteobacteria; order Burkholderiales; genus Thiomonas; species Thiomonas sp. X19. Next base: position 4,389,750 of record NZ_LT605203.1, read on the forward strand.
AGTCCCCACCACGTTGTGCGGCGCAAGACCGGCCAGAATCAGCAGGGCCTCTTGACGTGTCCATAAGTCGCGCTTTAGCAGTCCCTCGACGTTGACGGGAGGCGGCGTCAGCGGGTCGCGGCGTAGCAGTTCGATAACGTCGATACGCTGGCCCGGATTCTCGGGGTCGTTTACATAGTGCGGCATGTCTGCGCTCCTTCACGCGCTGGCCCTTCATTCATGGGCACCAGGCAGGCGGGCGAAGGTTCCCGCTTTTTCCCCCGTCGGGTAGCCTGGCGCGAAACGCTCACGCCTCCAAGCGCACCACGGCGCGGGCTCCAGCGGCTTGCGCGTAACGCTGCACGCTGCGCAGGGATGGCGGGCGCTTGCCACTCTCCAGCCGTGCCACCACGCTTTGCGTCGTGCCCATGCGCTGCGCAACCTCGGCTTGCGACAGGCCAGCGCGGACGCGGGCTGCAATCATTTCGCGGGCAATGGCGAATTCATGCCCCAAGGCGTCATACTCGGCCCGCACTTCGGGCACGGCCAGTAGGGTGCGCTTGATGCTTTGCAGGGTCTTGCCAGCGCGTGAGGCGGCTAGAGCTTGCATGCCCTCCGTCAGTTCGGCGGCAAGGTTGCGTTTCATGCCTGCGCCTTTTCCACCCGCAGGCGCAGGCCAGCGGCATGCGTCACGGCCATGAGCGTGCGCAATGTGGGATTGCCACGCGGCGAAAGCGTGCGATAGAGCGTTTCACGCGAGAGCCCGGTTTCCTCGGCAATGGCGCGCATGCCTTTGGCTTCGGCAATGCTGCGAAGGGCGGCTAATAAGGCTTCGCGGCCTCCGGGTTCGTCGGCTTCGTCGATGGCTGCATTCAGTAGCTCCTCGGCAAAGCCTTCATCCTGCCGCAGCAACTCGACGATGGTTTGATTCAGGGGGCGTGATGCGTTCATGGTGCGTTCCTTTGTTGCCAGTCTGTCCAATATCGCCGGGCTGTTGCGATGTCGGCTTGCTGGGTGCGCTTGTCACCACCGGCCAGCAGCAGTACCAAGCGGGCACCGGCGCGGGCGTAATACACCCGGTAGCCCGGCCCCCAGTCAATGCGCAATTCCCACAGTCCACCCGATAAGGCTTTGCAGTCTCCCGGATTGCCACCCTCCAGGCGTAGCAAGCGGGTTGCAATGCGGGCGCGGGCTTGTCTGTCGAGCAAAGCGGCCAGCCAGTCCTGCACGGGGCATTGCCCTTGGTCTGTCAAGTAGCTTTGCACTTCAAGCATGGGCAGATTGTAGCGTAAAGGCTACTGAATTACTGCACACGGCGCAGCGTCGGCAATGCCTGCGCGGCCTGAAACTCGATACCGGCCTGCTCAAGAATCCACGCCTCGATGCGTTCATGGTGAACCCGCAGCAAGTCCAGCGGGCGCACCTTGTAATGGCGCTCTGCCGTGGCGCTGGGTTTGTGCCCCATGATTTGCGCCACCACACCGGCGGGAATCTCCAGCCATTCCGTGAGCGTCGAGAAACTACGGCGCAGGCCGTGCAGCGTCAAATCGTCAAGGCCAGCGGCTTTGCAGGCGCGCGCGTGCGGCGTGTGCGGCCTAGACAGTTGCCCGCTGGCGCTTGTGGGGCTGGAAAACACCCATTCATTGCGGCGCGGCAGGCTGGCGAGTAGCTGCGCAACATAAGGCGTGAGCGGAATCATGCGCTCGCCCTCCACCTTGTCCCGAATGGCGATGCTGCGCCACTGGGTGTTGATGTCCTCCCATTGCAGCGCCAGCACCTCACCAGGGCGAGCACCAGTCAGCAGCATGATTTGCAGTGCGTAGGCGATGGTCGGATTTTGAATCTGGCGCACATGGGCGAACCATGCGGGCAATTGTTCCCGCGTCAACACATCGGATTTCGTGCCGGGCTTGCCCAGGGCTTCGCGGGTGCGGCGGGTCTTGGCCGGGTTCGGCGTCTGCACGATGTCTGCATATTGCGGATGCTCTGCGCACCATGTCAGGAATGCGCGCAGCAGTCGCCATGCCAGCCGGGCCGATGTGGGGCGCGCCTGGCCTTCGCGGGCTGCCCATGCCTCAATTGTGGGGGCGTCCAACTGCGCCAGCGGTAGCTGCATGAACTCGGCAAGCGGCGCGGCTGTGCGGGCCTTGCTCTTGTCGCCCCGGCGCTTTGACGGCTTGCCGCTGGGCTGCACCATGCGCGTGTTGTCCAACAAGTGCCGCTCTCCCCAGTGTGGGCGGCGCTCCTGCATGTAAGCAGTCCACACCTCACCCACTGTCAGTGCTTGGCGCTGCTGCTCGGTTTTGGCCTGCACACGGGCTGCGGCTTTGACTTCGTCCTGTTCGCGGCGTTGCTCGGCTGGGTTGATGCCACCATCAACCAGGGACTTCAGCCGGGCGGCTTCCTGGCGCGCTCCACGCTGCACCTCCACACGCTGCCCGCTGGCCTTGTCGAGCGTCCATACCGATTCGAGCGGCCAGACTTCCGGGCGGCCTATCGTCACCCGCACAGCGCCAGCACCTAGCCAGCCTTGGAACACATAGGCGCGGGCACCGCTCGCCGTCACGCGAAGCCCTAGACCGGGTTGCTTGGCGTCCCAGTAGATGGCCTGCTGCTTGCCTGCCTGGCATGTGAACTCTGCCACCCGTGCCGCTGTGAAATTCTCGCGCTTGCCCATATCCAAGCCCTCCAAGGTGGCCCATGTAATGGCCATGTAATGGAATTTTAGGCACATTCGGGAATAATGGGAAACGCTTTTATGCGCTACATGTCGCCTATGTTATTGTTTTTGCTTGAAACAGCATCGTCCGTCAACGTTTGGAAATGTCAACTTTCAGGGATTGAAAATCCGCGTGTCGGCGGTTCGATTCCGTCCCTGGCCACCAATCAGAATCAACAACTTAGCCCTGTCCATGTGACGGGGCTTTGTTTTTTCTGACGCGAGGTCTGGCAAACGTATCAGGGGAGTGATCTTCATGTGTGACACGAAGCCTAGGCCCGTGGGCTGTGCAAAATCCATGATTTCGCGCAAACAAGCCAGGTGCGGCAGACGAAAATTGGGCAAAGTGTGAAATTGTTCACGCGCGGAGGCGCCGTCCGGCCAGCCCATTGACTCGGATGTCAGCAGGTCAGTCGTGTCGACCTTTGGCGCCAACGAAAAATTGATCGGCCTGTTGCCAACGATCGGCACGAGGGGGCCGCATCTGCAACGACGTCAACCTCACGGGCTGGGCTCCACCCCCGTTCTTGCGCGCGGTCAGTCCAACGACACTGGCCTCGTCTCCACCTGCACAGCCCGAATCCTGCGGCTCTCGATGACCACCGAGCCGCATCCCTGGGTTTCCAATCCGCGGCCGGCAGCAGGGACGTCCGTCAAGAAGGCCGCCGCGCCACCTTGGTGACGGCGCGGGTGACCTCGGGCCATGGCCCCGGCGGTCATGCGATGAACCTGACAATCTGCCATGGCTCGATCTGCCCTTGCCATTTCCAAGGCGGTTCGCAGGTCGGCGCCTATGGTGTTGTTGGCACCGGCCTCGTCCGATGTGCCTCGGCATTGACTATCGGTCGTGTCGTGAAGGTTTAAACGCTAGGATTTCCGCGACGCGCTTCTGCTCTGGAGATTGCCGTCAGTGACGCGTGTTCAGCAATGATCCGAGGACCCGCTGCACCGCGAGCAGTGCCGCGTCAATCTCTTCGGACGTGGTGTGGCGTCCGAGCGAAAACCGCACCGCACAACGTGCGTACTGGGGGCTCTCGCCTTGAGCCAGCAGCACATGGGATGGCAAGTCCCTGCCACTGCAGCAAGCCGAGCCCGATGCGGCGATCACCCCTGTGCGCTCCAACGCGCGCAGCACGTGCTCGGCCTTGAGTTCTCCAAAACGCACCAAGCTCGTATTGGGCAGGCGCTGTGTGGCGCAGCCATAGATCGTCAGTGGTGCATTCAGTTGCGCCGAGCACCGTTTCAGCCCCGATTCGAAACGCTCGCGCAGTGCGGTCATGCGATCGACGTCGGCGGCCAAGTCGAGCGCCGCACCCTCGGCAGCAGCGGCGAATCCCGCGATTCCCGGCAGGTTTTCGGTGCCGCCTCGGCGCCCGCGCTCCTGGTTTCCTGCCAGCAGCCCCGGCCAGTCCAGCCCCTTGCGCACCACGAGCGCTCCCACCCCCTTCGGACCGTTGAACTTGTGCGCCGACACCGACCACAGATCAGCTGCGCTATCGGCAAAGCGCTGCACGCTCTTGCCCACGACTTGCGTGGCGTCGACGTGCAGCAGCGCACCTTGCGTGTGGGCGATCTCGGCCAACTCCGCCACAGGCATGAGCACCCCCGTTTCATTGTTGGCGCCCATCACACTGACCAGCACTACGTCCGTGTCGATCAACGCATGCGCGGCCTGCAGATCGAGGCGGCCTTCACCGTCCACCGGGATCACGTCGACCGGACATCCGCTGTCGCGCACACGTGCGGCCAACGCCATCATGGATGGATGTTCAACGGCGGACAGCACCAGCCTGCGGCGCCCGCAATGGGCCCCGCGGCGGCGCGCATTGCAGGCACCGAGCACGGCCATGTGATTGGCCTCCGTGGCGCCGCTGGTGAACACCAGTTCAGTGGGGCCGCAACCCAGAAAACGTGCAATCCGAGTCCGCGCGTCCGCCAGCACGCGCCGTGCCGCCTGGCCTGGGCCGTGAGCAGACGAGGGATTGGCCCAGACGCGTTCGAGCACGTCACGCATCTCCTGGAGAGCTTCGGCTGCCACGGGGGTGGTTGCGTTGTGGTCAAGATAGATCATGGGCATCATGCGTTTGGCACCTGGCCGATCCCCGGGCGCTTGGGCAACTCTGGCAGGTACAGGTCCGGGACGCGCAAAGCGCTGCGGCGCCTGGCATGGTCGCGCGTGCGAACGCCGCCTCCCGCTCGCCGAGTGGAGGTGCCCAAGCACCTGAACGTGAGGCAGCCCAGAATTGAATCGTTCGTCGAGTCGCCCGCCAGGGCATCAGGCGTCACCATGCGGCCCTTCCTTCTGGACTTGTGCCACCAACCAGTCCAGCAGTTTGCGGGCCGTGTCGAGGTCGCCGGGATTGGCATGGACCTGGGCGTACCACTGGGCGGCGGGGCTGGTGTGGAGGCCGCGCGTGCGTAAGAAGTCCGCCACCGGGTGGGGTGCCAACGACTGTCCCTGCGCTTCGCCGCGCATGCGGAGCCAGGAATAGGCCAGGGCTCCCAGGTAGGTCCGAATCCTGAACGGGTTTGCTGGCGCTTGGAGGCAGGCGCGCCATGCCACGACTTGATCCGGCGGCATGGGTCTGGCCAAGCCAAAGCCCTGCCCATATTGCGCACCCAGGAGTAACGCCGCTTCGATCATTCCGGCATCCTCCAAGCCTTCGACGACCACATCCCGGCGAAGATCGAGCCCCATCTGGATGATGGTGACCATGAGGCCCAAGGTCTCAAGGGGGTTTTGACGGATGCGCGTGAGCAGTGCCTGATCGATCTTGATGATGTCGAACGATACGCTCGTCAGGCGCAGCAAGCTGCTGTAGCCCGAGCCCAGGTCATCCATGGCGAGTTTGCAGCCGAGGTGCTTAATCTGAGAGAGGGCTGCATCCTGCGCTCCGCTCTCCAGAGCTTGCGTCTCCAGCAATTCCAGGGTCAGCCGGTCCGCCTCGATCTTGTGCAGGCGAAGGATGTCCTCGACCCACACTGCACATTCGGGGTCGCGCAGCACGCTGGGGGGCATGTTGACCGCCACACCGATACGCAGACCTTGTGCATCCCACAAAGTGAGATGCACAAGCGCCATGTCCAGCCCCATGCGGAAGAGACGGCTCAACTCGGTCTCCCCCAGTAGGGGAAGGAACACACCAGGCGCAATGATCGACCCGTCAGGCAGCTCCAAGCGAGCCAGTGCCTCCACCTTGATCAGCTGGCTGCTGCGCAAGTCAACGATGGGTTGCATGAACATGCGCAAGCCGCCCGAAAAAAGCTGCTGGCGCAAAATCTCCGCACGTTCCTGTGTCACGACGGTCGCGGGCGCGCTGCAGCGCAACCCCACCTGTTCCCAGCGCTGCTGGATTCCCCGTGCGATTTGCCGCATCACCGCCGATTCGAACTGACCCGGATAGGCGCCGTACAGTGCAAGCACGGCGACAATATGGTCCGATGCGTCGCTCAGCGGAATGGCAAGCACGGATCGCAGCCCGAACGCCTGCGCCGATTCGCGCCAAAAGTCATGGCTGGGGTCACGCGTGAAAGACGCCAGTCCTGTGATCTCACCGCGCCGCCAGGCTTGGGCGATGACGTTGGTGCTGCGCGGATCGGCCGGGTCATGGATCACAATCTGCAACTTGGGGGCGCGAAGGACCGCTGCGATGTCCTCCCCTCGCGAGCCGGCGCAGTTCTCGACCGAGAGTGCCCCGAGCGTGTTCGGGCGCATCAGGAGTGCTCCAAGAATACCGGGGAGTTGCGCGAGGGCCGCAAGCTCCAGGGGGCGAACATCGGCGAGTAACCGTCCATACCTCGGGAGGGGGGTCGCCAGGACGTCCAGATAGGCACCGATGGTTGCATCAGCAACTTGCAATTGAGCTTGAATGTCGTCCTGAAGGCGTCTTTCGGCGACCAGCAAAATCCGGTAACGCTCCCGCGCCGGCAAAAGGACTTGGTTCAGATGGTCCGTCAGCAGTCTTCGGTACATGGCCATGGAATGCACCAGCAGGGCGCTGCTCACGCCAACCAGGGCGTGGGCGCGCCCCAGACGCTGCGCTGCCCGTTGCACGTCCGCCAGAGTCGTGTCAGGGGCGAGCATGAGGTGAAGATGATCCGCTTGGCGTTGTTTGAGCGCAGCCATGTCCGAGGGACTCAGGTTTGCCAGGATGGCCTGCGAATGGGGCTCTTGACCCAGATCGGTGTAGAACACATCGATAAAGCGCTCGGAAACGTTGGCGAAATGCGCATGGGCTTTGTCCAGGAGGACGGCAGCGTCCCGGCCGTAGGCATCGAACCCTGTTTCGCGCTCCGGGGCGGTTAAACTCACGCTGGACAGGCGCCACCAGGATGTGCCGTCATGCTTGTGCATCTTGGCTTGGTACATCGCGGCATCGGCCAGACGCATCAGCGCATCGCCTTCCATGGCGTCTGCCGGGAACAGTGCCAGGCCCATGCTCAAGCCGACCGTTGCCGTGTGTCCCGCGGCAACGCTCACCGAGGTTTCCACTGCGTGATGCAGTCGCTTGGCAATCCGGGCAAGTTCGGCTGTCGTTTGGTATGGGTCCAGATCTTCGATCACGACGATGAACTCATCGCCTCCAAGTCTGGCGAGCGCATCCGACACGCGCAACTCGGCTCGTAGTCGTTTGGCCAATTCCTGGAGAAGCGCATCACCGGCCTCATGGCCCCACGTGTCATTGACTGGCTTGAAATCATCCAGATCGATCATGCCCACAGCCAGAGCTGTGCCGTTGCGCTGTGCACGCGCGATCGCCTTGGGAAGATGTGCTTCCAGCGCCCGTCGGTTGGGCAGCCCCGTCAGCGGGTCGTGCAGAGCCTCGTGCTCGATTTGCGCCTGCAGCCGATCCCGCGTGGTCACGTCGACGATGGTCCAGACGGCGAGGGCCTGTTTGATGTCCTGCACAACGCCGCCCGACAGGTCGCACGTGATGAGGCCCCCATCAAGGCGCCGCAGGCGTACGCTCGTCAGCTGGACGGAGCCTTTCGCGTAAAGTTCCGGGTACAGGGCCTTGATCCGCGCGAACTCGCTTTCATCGGGGTAGAGGATGCCGGTGGCCTGACCGATCAATGCTGTCTTGTCGGGGTACCCGAGCAGGGTTGCAAATCGCGAGTTGGCATCGACAATGCGACGCCCCCGCGTCAGCGCAATGCCGGCAACCGCGTTGTCCAGAAGCACCTCACGCAACAACGCAGCATGACGTGCGCGCTGCGCAAGGTCGATGCGATCAAGGCCGCTGGAGACATCGGAGGCCAGCCGGTCGAGCAGGGACTCCGCCATGCTGCCGAAGAGCCCAGCGCGTGCGCTGTACATCGCAAAAACCCCCCACATGGTGCCGCTGCGGCGGATGGGTAGAACGGCTATGGAGCGGATGTTGGAGGGGTTTGCAGGTTCGGCGCGATCCGCCGATTGTGGGGAGTCAACGACTGGCATGCGCACGCTGCGCCCATCGCGCCACGCTCGCCCGACGGCCTCCCGAGCCGCCGCCACATCGGGGTAACGGGCACCCGTGAGTTCGTCGGGATGGCCCTGGGCCTTGCTCGATGCGGCAAGAACCTCGACGCCTTGCGCGTCCCCTGGTCGTCCGATCCAGGCAAATTTGAGGTTGGCCTGCTTGACGGTGGTCTGACAAAGAGTCGTGAGAAGGGACGACTCGTCGTCGGCGCGTGTAATGGTCTGATTGACTTGCGCCAGCATGGCGTTGAAGTCCGCCAGCTGGCGTTGGCGCCTGGCATCGCGACCGCGTTGGCGAACCTGGCGACGTACGCTCAAGCTGGCGAGGCCGAGAAGCAGGATGGTCCCCGCCTCGAAGATCCAGCGCATCAGCGCGCTTCGCCAATACCGATGCCATACAAGCCAGGATGGCCAACTCGCTCCCACGATCAGCGGATAGCCTGGCACCGCAACTTCAACCGCAGTGGCGGCAGCCGCCTTCGGGGCGAAGTCCACCTGCCCCCGCTGCCACACGCCCAGCGCGCGATGGTTGCGCACGTCGAAGGCGGTGAGTTCCCATGGGCTGCCGGGCCCGGAAAAGGCGAGCAGCCGATCCAGTCGGTACGGAGCGCTGATGACGTACCGGGTCTGGCCTTGCGCATCCTGAACCCGATACTGCATGGCCAAGACGTGCATGCGCGCCGGGCCAACGGATTGGCTTGCCCCAAGCAGGAAATTGGGATTGGATGCCAGCGGTGTCAGCGATTGTGCGGCGACGGACGGCGCTTGGCGACGGACTTCGGTCGACCACAGGACGGCGCCGTCTGGCGCCTCGAGATTGACGGCGTAAAGACCGGGATGCCACGCCATGAGGCGGCGCAGGGATTGCACCGCTTGGGGGTCCGGGGACGCCGGGTCGGCGTCGGGTCCGTGAAGGGCCACGGCGGCAAACTGCAACTCGGTGAATCGCGTCTGAAGGCGACTGGCGACGGTGTCCGCATCGGTGGATGCTTCGCGCAGGGCTTCTTGGACGACACGGTCCTTGACCTGGTGGTATTGATTGCGCTCGGCCCACAGTCCCCACACCGTCACCAGCAGGACGGGCAGGATGAAGATCAGACCCTGCGCGAGCAGCCGAAGGCGCAAGCGCATGGTCAGGTTTGCCGCGCGTTGGCTTTGGTCAACACAAGGAGCTGCAGCTCGCGGGATGCGGGGGAATGCGCGCGCCTGGTCAGCGCGATGCCATGCTCACCGCGTTTGTAATGCACCATTCCACAAGGGGACATCGGACCACTGGCCGGTCTCCACAGGGCGCTCCCAGCGCAAACATCGCGGCCTTTTGCGCCAGGCTCGGGCGCAGGCAGCACGGAACCGTGCACAAAAGCAGCGCTGGTTTGCGCAGCGCTAAGCGGACGGTGGCTTGGCATGCCTGACCGGTCGGACCTGGCCGTGAACAAGGGCCAGGATGGCGAAACGGTACGCGGGGTCGCGTGCCATGCGTTCCACCCGATCAGCGGCCGCGGGCAATGATTGCGGCGTGCCGCGTTGCAGGACCTTCACGGTTGATACCACGCGATCGTTTGCCCAGACCTGGACGTTGCCGTGAACGTCCCAATGGGCGCAGAGATCCGACATGTCGATGACCATGGTTACACGCGAGCATAGGGGGAAGGGCAGCCGCAACGATGGCCCGAAGCCCGGCGACGGAGGCCACAACAAGGGATTGCGATCCCAACGCCGAAGCCGATGCGGCATCCTAAAGCGTCTTTGGGCGGAACGGTCCCTGCTGGAGGATGCGGATGCTGTTTTCATGATCCAGATCATGAAAACACGTGGATTCCGTGCATCCGCGATGTGTTGGCGCAACCCTCGGCAATCCAATTTCCGCAAACGGCGGACCAAAACCGGCCTGCTTCCGAGGACCGCATAAAGTAAACGGCAGCGCCTTGCTGGCCACCTCGCTGTAGGTCAATCCTGCCTGCAGAGGCAGGCGCAATGTCTCTCGGATCTGGCGCATCGTGATTCTTGTTGTGGGCATCGGCGTCGCTCGGAAAAAGCGACCAGCCTAGGCCCGGTCAAGGAATCACTTGCACGCCTACCCCCCGTCCACGATCAAGCTGAATCAGAGTCCACGATGAGACTGAAACGCCGTCCACGATGGGCTGAAATACGCAGCAGTGCATCGTTGGGAAGGGCGGCAGAAGTCATCCTTCCTTACGGGATGAATGGGGCGTTACATAATTGGCCACCTTGCCGCGGACACCGTCTGAACCGCCCTGACACGGTGTGATTCAGTCATTAGTTGACGTTTTGCATTTTTCTCGCAAAAATTGCATCCATATTTTATGTGGGGGTGCAAATGCTTGTGGAATTTCGCGTCACGAACTTTCGGTCGATCCGCGAAGAGCAGTGCCTTAGTTTCGTTGCCACCGCAGACAAGACACTCGACGAGACGCATTGCATAGCCACTGGGTCGTCAGCCGTGCCAAAGTTGCTGCGTTCCGCTGTCGTCTACGGCCCCAACGCGAGCGGCAAAAGCAACCTGATCTTTGCGTTGATCACCATGCAGACCATGGTCCTGACCTCGACTCGTCTGCTGGAGCCGCAGTACCGGGATCTGTACACCCCGTTCCGGCTTGATGATCATTCCGCGAATCAACCGACCGAGTTCGAGATCACAATCATGCTGGAAGGGGTTCGCTACCAGTATGGATTTGCCTTCGACGCCGAGTGCATCCGAAGTGAATGGTTGCTGGTCTATGTGGCCAACAAACCTCAGCGCTGGTTCGAGTACCACTACAACACAGAGACTGGCCAGAAGGATTGGGAACCCTTTTCTGCCTACTTCAAAGGGAACAGGAAGGTTTGGATGGAGAACACCCCGCCAAAAGCGCTGTTCCTGACACAAGCAAGCCAATCCAACAGCGCACAACTTCTCCCGATCTTCAATTGGTTTGCACGTGATCTGATCGTACTAGCGGGTCCTTTCGAGGTCAATTTGGCGCCGACGTTCGTCAAGCTTGCGGAGCCGCACTACAAAGAGTGGGTACTGAAGCTGATGAATGCTGCGGACATTCATGTGAGCGACATCAAAGTCGAGAAGCGAAAGGGGCAACATCTGCAACTCAAGTTCGAACCCGGCAAACCACTCGAAACTCTCGCGTTTGACGGCGAGGTGCCCGATGTCGAATTCTGTCACCAAATCGACGGCGGTAGTCCCGTCTGGTTCGATCGACGTTTCGAGTCCTACGGCACGCAGCGCTTGCTTGGTTATTCCGCGCCACTTCTCGACGCCATCGAGAATGGAAAAGTTCTGGTTGTCGATGAATTCGATACCAGCCTGCATCCATCGTTGACCCGATACATCATCCAGCTCTTGCATAACCCGAATCTCTCCAAGAAAGGTGCGCAGATGTGGATGACCACACACGACACCTCACTACTTGACCCCAACCTCCTGCGCCGCGATCAAGTTTGGTTCGTCGAGAAGCGGGCTCAACAGACTTCCGAGTTGTATTCGCTGACAGAGTACAGCCCGCGCAAGAACGAGGCCCTGGAACGCGGCTACCTCATGGGACGTTATGGAGCGATTCCCTTCCTCACGGAATTCCTGTTCTGAGGGGCGACATGAGAGAGGATCACCCGCACCAGCGAAGGGTTGCAAAAAATCGCTACAAGCATGAGCGGCGGAGCGCTCGACGCGCTGAGCGAGCGACTGCGCTGATCGTGTGCGAAGGGGAATGCACAGAGCCGTACTACCTGAGGGCGTTATTGGCCCTATTGGACATTTCAACAGCCAGTGCCGTCATCGTTCCTGGTCAGACAAAGGCTGACCCCGTGGCCGTGGTGACTCGCGCAAAGGAGCGATTCACTCAAGCACTGGAGTTTGACAAGGTTTTCGTCGTGATCGATGGCGACCAGGCTAATCTGGACTCTGCCCTACACCTGTGCAACACACCTATCCAACGGGCTAACCAGAGAGAGGGTCGGCCCGAAATACGTATTCAGCCGATCATCAGCTCACCGTGCATCGAGTTCTGGCTTCTTCTCCATTTCGCCTATACCGATCAACCATTTGGCAACTGCGCTGATGTCATCCGGGCACTGCAAGTTCATCTCCCGGATTACAGAAAAGCGGACCCGAAAATATTCCAAAAAGTTGGCGGCGAAGCGGGCCTCGGTCGCGCGATGGAGCATGTTGAGCAATTGATTTCTGCGCGCGCGGTGGGCAACGCAGCTTGGCCGAGCACAAGCCTACCAATTCTTGTCGAGGCATTGCGCGCGATGAGGACTCCATCGGGCTCCAATCTTCCCCCCAGTGCAAATCTATAAGCAACTATAGATAAGGCCCAATAAAATATGAACTTTCAGCAAGTTTTTTGATCCATTGATGATGGAAAAGGAAAACGCAAGGAAGCAAACACTGGAGCAACTTCACGAGCGGCGCAAGCAAGTCGTGAGGTTGCACAAGCGGGGCGTCAAGATCATGCAGATCGTGGACATGACGGGGCTGAGCTACCCGCCCGTTCGAGCGGCCATCGACTTGTACGAGGCCGGCGGCTGGAGCGCCATCCGACCGACTCGGCGGGGACGCGCCAGAGGCGACGGTCGGGTGCTCAGTCAAGCGCAAGAAGAGACGATCCAGCGCATGATCATTGACACACGTCCCGAGCAACTCAAGATGGACTTCCATCTGTGGAGCCGCGCTGCGGTGATGCAACTCATTGAACAAGAGTTCGACATCAAACTGCAGGTGCGCAGCGTTGGAAAGTACCTCACCCGCTGGGGCTTTACGCCACAAAAGCCGATCAAGCGAGCCTACGAGCAAAGCCCCGCGGCGGTGCAGGCTTGGCTGGAGGGCGAATACCCCGCCATCGAGCAGCGCGCCAGGGCTGAGGGCGGGGAAATCCACTGGGGAGACGAAACCGCGCTGGTCAACACGGACGTGCGCGGCAGAAGCTTTGCCCCTGCGGGCAAAACACCGGTGGCGATGGCGGTGGGCGGGACGCGCCAGAAGCTCTCGATGATCGCCACGGTCACCAACCAGGGCAAGACCCGCTGGATGATCATCGACGAGGCGTTTGACGCCGACAAGCTGATCGAGTTCTTGCAGGCGTTGATCAAGGATGCAGGCAGGAAGGTATTCCTGATTCTGGACAACCTGAGGGTGCATCACAGCAAGTTGGTGAAGGCTTGGGTGGCCTTGCATCACGCGCAGATCGAGCTGTTTTACCTGCCAAGCTACAGCCCCCAACTCAACCCTGAGGAGAGGCTCAACGCCGATCTCAAACAGGAAATGGGCAAACACGTGCCGGTGCGAACCAAGGCCAAATTACGCGAAGCTGCGAACGACCATATGGCGATGCTGGAACAAAACCCGCAGCGTGTGATGCGCTACTTCCAGGACCGGCATGTTCGCTACGCAGCTTAATACTTCACCGGGCCGGAGCAATATCGTCATGCCAGCCCCACTTTCGGATGCCGTGATCATCGCAGTATCTCGCATGGTCGATGACGCGCAGACCGAGACACGTAAACCGAGACACGTAAACCGAGCCATTCAGATATCGAGTATCAGATTCAGCGGTCTGGTCTAAGCAAGGCTGACCCCCGAGCGCAAGGCCAGATTGTTGGAAAAGCCAAGCGCGTCAGGACAGACAACCCTCAGCTGGGCATTAGAAAACAACCCTGCAGCGGGCGAAGCACTCGTTGAAGGAATTATTTCTCACCTACGCGGCTGTGGCGGCTTTCGGCCAGAGTCACCGAACTTCGTAGGCCAACACGTTGTGACGGATGCCATTGCTACTTTCCATGCGGTGGGCTTTGTCCTCACCGGGGGTGGCGAGCTGCAACCGGCCGTGCTCGACAACCTTTCGGGTTCCGCACTCTCATCGGCCCTTCAGGCCTACGTCCGACGGGCGAAGCGTGGAGGTGAAGACGCTGCGCTGCTGACGGGAACTGGAAAAGATCTATTGGAGGCGACTGCCGCCCACGTTCTGGTCGAACGGAATGGCGCATGTCCGCAGACGGCAAACTTCCAAACACTTCTGGGTCAAGCCTTTGTCGCGCTTGGTCTGGCAACACCTCAAGATACTGTGGAGCCAGGAGAACTTCCTCAACGGAAAATCGAGCGCGGGATGTGCACGCCGCTGCGGCGATAGATCTCCTCCTGGCGGTACAGCGGCAGGTGATCGTCATGCTTGGCCAGCACCGGCCGGGAACGGGGATGCCCTTGTCGATGATCTGGGCCGGCATGGGCGCAGCCAACACCGTCTGGCAGCATGCGCAGGCGTACTTGCCGCGGATGTGCCGGTGCACGAAGAAGCGCGTGGGCTCGCAGTCGAGCTGCGCGCTGATCTCCTCACCGATGCGGCTCAGGGGGTGGCCCTGCGGGCACAGCCCCGATTCGATCTCGTAGCGATGCTCGATGCGCTCAAGCTGCCCGGGCAGCGGCTGGCGTTTGGGGCAACGTTTGCCCGGGGCTGTGCGCTCGTGCTCGGCAGCGCGGTCCTCGGCCTGTTCCTCGGCTTGCAGCAGCGCCTGCGTCTTGGCATCGAAGAGCTCGCCCTGGGTGTCCAGTGCCTCGCTCGATTGCCCAAAACGCCATTGCTTGAGGCGCGCCAGCTCGAAGCTCAGGGCCTCGATCTTCGTCTGCTTGAACTTCAGATCCGCCTGCATGCGGGCAATGACCGCACGCGCGTACTGCGCCGTCGGATCGTCCCCCAGGGCCTGCAGTCGGTCGGAATCGATGGCGTCGAGCATGGGCACATTCTCGCGCGCGTGAGCGTGCGCGAGCAGTGGGAGTTGTCCGGATCGACAACCGCCAGCGCCTACACCACGGCAATGGCTGCTGCCGTGGCGTGAGCCGTCATCCGCTGCCACGGCAGCCCGGCCACCAGCCAGCGCCATTGCTGCTCGCTCAGGTGCAGCGCCTCACGATCGTCCTGCGGCCACGCGAACCGGCCTTCTTGCAGTCGGCGCGTGCACAGCCAGATCCCCGCGCCATCAAACACCAGCACCTTCAGCCTTGTCGCGCGGCGGTTGGCAAACACGTAGGCGTGGTGCCGTTGTGCTGAGCCAAACCGGGCCACAACCTGGCCCAGCAGGCTGTCCATGCCGCCGCGCAGATCACTGGCACCCACCGCCAGCCAGACGGCCTCAATGCGCAGCATGGCTCACCCCAGCCAGGCTCGCAGCCACTGCGCGCACTCCGCCGCATGGGCCACAGGCCAGTCGATCTGCGCCCGCCGAGCGCCAGCCACGCAGGTGATGCGCGCGTGGGCCGGCAGCGCATCGGCGGCCACCGCACCAGACCTCGGGCTGAGCCTGGCTTGCACGAACCCGCTCGCACGCGCAGGCACCTCCTGCCCTGCCAACTGCGCCCGCCAGCGCGGTGCGTGTGACAGCCAGCCCCGAAGCTGCCCGTAGCTGACGCCATGGCTTTGGGCAAAAACCTCGGCACGCCCACCGCTGGCCTTGAGTTCATCGAGGATCGCCAGAATCTCCCCAATCCTCTCCTCACTGAGCTTGTCTGATCGCATGCAGCCTCCCAAAACCCCAAGCTTCGCTCAGCCGTCCTTCACTGAAAAGATGGGTTTGCCGGACGCATACCAGGCAGGCGCACGCCCAAGGCTTTGTCAGCGTGGAAATTGAAGGCGCTGGGCATGATCTCTGCATGCCCGAGATCGATGAAGGCCCCTATATTCCCGAGCTGTGCGCGAGCAACGTTGGTTGACGGGGCACAAGTCCCTGTCCATGCTCAAGCGGTACACCCATGTCGAGGCCGAGAAGCTGGCGGCGAAGTTGGGATAGCATCGCGCCATGCCAGTTGTTTTTCGCCACAAGGGATTTCGTTTCCTGTTCTTCTCGAATGAAGGCAACCCGCGCGAGCCAGTTCACATCCATGCTGTCAAGGATGGCATTGACGCGAAATTCTGGCTTCACCCCGTGTGTGTGGCTTACAACGACGGCTTTGATGCCAAAACCTTGCGTGAGCTTGTTCAGGTGATCGAGAGCAACGTCAACGACATCGAAAGGGCCTGGGATGAACACTTTGGTTAGGGCGCAATCCGTCACCTTCGACGACGACAGCATGCAGGTGCGGCTTTCCGATGGGCGTGTGCTAGGCGTGCCGTTGGCCTGGTTCCCACGCCTGTTGCATGCCACCACCGCGCAACGCGCCAGCTACACCATCAGCACGCGCGGCCTGCACTGGGAAGAACTCGACGAAGACATCTCCGTCGAGGGATTGCTTGCCGGTGTGGGCGACCTGACCCATCGCCACGCCGCGGCGGCATGAAGCCACGCCCAGGCTCTTGAAAAGGGTCTTGGCATCATGGAAGTCGCGAGCATGACGGGGCACAAGTCGCTTGCCATGCTCAAGCGGTACACCCATGTCGAGGCTGAGAAGCTGGCGGCGAAGCTGGGGTGATGGTCTCAAGCGTGATCATGTACGGGCTGCGCCACCAAGCGCACCCCCAGGGCCGCGCATACGCGGTTGATCGTATCGAAGCGCGGATGCGCGCCGGGGCGCAGCGCTTTGTACAGCGCTTCGCGTGCGATGCCCGTTTCCTTGGCAATGTCGCTCATGCCGCGAGCACGGGCGATGTCCCCCAGCGCGGCCGCAAGAAGCGCCGGGTCGTTGGCGTCAAGAATGTCGGTCAGGAAGGCGGCAACTGCTTCTTCGCTGTCGAGATACGGCGCCGCGTCGAATGTCGGCAGGTCGGCGACTTTGATGCGTTCTGGCATGATCAATCCTCCAATTGCGCGGCCAACTTCTTGGCACGCTTGATGTCGCTCTGCTGCGTGCGTTTGGAGCCCCCAGCCAGCAAGACGATAACCTGGCCGCCGCGCTGGGTGAAGTACACCCGCCAGCCCGCGCCAACGTGGATGCGCAGCTCGTGGACGCCCTCGCCGACCGGTTCCACATCGCCCAGCAGCCCGAGTTCCAACCGCTTGATGCGCGCCACCACGACGCCGCGCACCATGCGCATCGGTCAAGCCATCGAGCCAAGCGGTGAATTGTGGAAGCGGCTTTACCATCAACATGATGCGATTGTAATCGAACGATTACAGATAATCAAGGGAAATGAGTCGCGACGCCCTCGCCACAGTCCTGTTCACTTCGCTATAGATAAGGCCCCATAAAATATGAACTTTCTGCAAGCTTCTTGATCTATTGACCATGGAAAAGGAAAACGCAAGGAAGCAAACACTGGAGCAACTTCACGAGCGGCGCAAGCAAGTCGTGAGGTTGCACAAGCGGGGCATCAAGATCATGCAGATCGTGGACATGACGGGGCTGAGTTACCCGCCCGTTCGAGCGGCCATCGACTTGTACGAGGCCGGCGGCTGGAGCGCCATCCGGCCGACTCGGCGCGGACGCGCCAGAGGCGACGGTCGGGTGCTCAGTCAAGCGCAAGAAGAGACGATCCAGCGCCTGATCATTGACACGCGTCCTGAGCAACTCAAGATGGACTTTCACCTGTGGAGCCGCGCTGCGGTGATGCAACTCATTGAACAAGAGTTCGACATCAAACTGCAGGTGCGCAGCGTTGGAAAGTACCTCACCCGCTGGGGCTTTACGCCACAAAAGCCGATCAAGCGAGCCTACGAGCAAAGCCCCGCGGCGGTGCAGGCTTGGCTGGAGGGCGAATACCCCGCCATCGAGCAGCGCGCCAGGGCTGAGGGCGGGGAAATCCACTGGGGAGACGAAACCGCGCTGGTCAACACGGACGTGCGCGGCAGAAGCTTTGCCCCTGCGGGCAAAACACCGGTGGCGATGGCGGTGGGCGGGACGCGCCAGAAGCTCTCGATGATCGCCACGGTGACCAACCAGGGCAAGACCCGCTGGATGATCATCGACGAGGCGTTTGATGCCGACAAGTTGATTGAGTTCTTGCAGGCCTTGATCAAGGATGCGGGCAAGAAGGTATTCCTGATTCTGGACAACCTGAGGGTGCATCACAGCAAGTTGGTGAAGGCTTGGGTGGCCTTGCATCACGCGCAGATCGAGCTGTTTTACCTGCCAAGCTACAGCCCCCAACTCAACCCTGAGGAGAGGCTCAACGCCGATCTCAAGCAGGAAATGGGCAAACACGTGCCGGTGCGAACCAAGGCCAAATTACGCGAAGCTGCGAACGACCATATGGCGATGCTGGAACAAAACCCGCAGCGTGTGATGCGCTACTTCCAGGACCGGC